>NZ_BAAKJB010000014.1:0-153830 GCF_059703765.1 Azospirillum sp. NS33
CCATCCTGCTCGAGCAAAACGATGAATGGGCCGTCCAGCGCGCCCGCTACATGACCCTGGAAACCATCGCTCCACTGGGCGATGATCCCGCCATCATGCTGCCCGCCGTGGCCGTATGAGCAACCCGGCCAGATCAGCCGGAGACCTCGCCGACAAAGCGCGAGCTACACCACTCAGCGGGACACGACCCCGGCGCCACGTCTCATCAGGCTGAGACACCTCCGTCCCCGTCACCGGGGCACCAACCGCAAGATCCTTGAACAGAACCCGAGGAACGTTCGTTCGGCCGCCCGCCAGCGTCGTGCTCAGACGCGCGTGCGCACAAGAACGACGTCGTCCCGCAAATAATCCATCGAGTCTTGATTCCACCCGATGCGACCAAACGCTTCGGACAACCGCATGGCTGGCGACGCGCCGCCGCGATATCGGATACCGCGCAAACACGACATTCGAAAAGCGGCATTCCCTCCGATTCAATTCATGAATCGGCAAATATTTATCTTTCTAATTCCGACACTTATGCGTCAAACCGTCGCATCAATGGCGATCCAGCAGGATGTGAACAATTCCATGACTGAATCGCCAACGATATGCCGTATAAGATACGCGTCACTTACTCCAAGCGGAAGGTGATTTGTGTCATGAATATTCTGTCCTGTCTTAGACTTCGAACCAAGCTTGCGTTGCTGCTTGGCCTGTCGATCGCCGCGGTCGCCACCATCGGCGCTCTCGGGGGCATGACGCTGCACAAGCGCATGCTGGACGACCGCATGGACAAGTTCCGCGCCATTGTTGCGTCCACGATTTCGATCGCCACCAGCCTCGAAACGAGAGTCGGCACGAACGAAATGTCGCGGCAGGAGGCGGCCGACCTCTTTCGGCGGAACATTCACGCCATCCGCTTCGATGGTGGGACCGGGTATCTGTCGGTCATCGATGCGGGCACCGGCGAGGTGCTCATCCACGGCGTCAACCCGCAGTTGGAGGGAAAGCCGTCGGCCGTCGACACCGCGACGAAGCGGCCCATCTCCCGGCTGGTCATGGAGGCCGTGCAGGCCTCCGACGAAGGCATGGCGAGCTACATGTTCCCGAGGCCGGGCGAGGCCGAGCCGATTCGCAAGATCGTCGCGGTCGGCAAGTTCTCGCCGTGGAACATGGCGGTCTATGGCGGCGCCTACATCGACGACCTGGAAGCGTCGTTCACCGCGTCCCTTTTGAACATGGGCGCCGCCGGTGGAACCATCCTGTCGGTCACGCTGCTGGCCGCATGGCTGATCAACCGCGATATCACGGGGTCGCTCGGCAGGCTGAAGACGGCGATGGATCGGCTCGCGAAAGGTGATCTGGCGGCCGCCGTCCCCGGCACGGCGCGGCGCGACGAGGTCGGCGGCATGGCGGCCGCGGTGGTCGTGTTCAAGAACAGCCTCATCGAAACGGGACGGCTCCGCGCCGAGCAGGAGCAGGCCAAGCGTCGGGCGGACGCCGACAAAAAGGCTGTGCTGAGCAAGCTGGCCGACGATTTCGAGACCGGCGTGCGCGGTTCGCTCGATGCGCTCGCGGCGGCATCCACCGAGATGCGGGCGATCTCGCAGAGCATGTCGGCGACGGCGAGGGGAACCAGCGCGCAGGCGACCACCGTCGCGGCCGCGGCAGAGCAGGCGTCGACCAACGTGCAGACCGTCGCCGGGACGACCGAGGAGCTTTCCTCCTCGATCTCCGAAATCGGCCGTCAGGTCGACGAAGCAGCCAGGATCGCCGGACGGGCGGTCGATGAGGCCGGACACACCAACACAACCGTGCAAGGACTCTCCGCCGCCGCACACAAGATCGGCGACGTCGTCAAGCTGATCAGCGACATCGCCAGCCAGACCAATCTCCTCGCCTTGAACGCGACGATCGAGGCGGCGCGCGCGGGCGAAGCCGGCAGGGGGTTCGCCGTCGTGGCCGCGGAGGTCAAATCGCTCGCGAACCAGACCGCCGTGGCGACCGAAGAGATTGCCGCACAGGTGGCGGCGATGCAGCGCGCAACCAGCGAAGCGGTTGCGGCGATCAAGGGAATCGGCGCAACCATCGGGACGATCAACCAGATCGCCACGACGATCGCTTCGGCGGTCGAGGAGCAAGGCGCGGCGACGCAGGAAATCGCGTGCAACGTCCAGGAAGCGGCGCGCGGAACCCAGGAGATGTCGAGCAACGTCGTCGGCCTGAACCGGGCCGCAGCGGAGACCGGCGGCGCCGCCGCCCTCGTGCTGACCTCTGCCGAGGGTCTCGGCGATCGGGCGGAGGGGTTGCGCGCCGACGTGAGCCGGTTCCTCGCCACCATCAGAGCGGTGTCCGACCGCGGGGACCCGGACTCGACGCAGCACCATCCAGTCGCCACGTCGGGTTGACTCCGTCGCTCTGGTCGTGCGGAGGTGCGGGGACAGCCGCGTGGCGGGATGCGCCCCTGCCCTCCGCTGGCGCGGTGCGGACGGTACGGTCACCGCGGTGGCCGCGGTGGCCGCGCGTGGCACGGCCACCACCACCCGGTCCAACGCCGTCGCTTGGGTGGAGCGACCGGATCAGCCGGGCCGCACGTCGAGTTCGCCCACGTTGCCCGCCATTCGAATCCGGCCGGCGCAGCGGCAGCGAGCGCGGCCCCGGCCGGACAGGGCGGCGCGCTCCGCCCGCTCCCTAGGACGCCTGCCCGCGCTCCGGCGCGGCCCCGGCGATCGGCCGCAGCGCGGCGGCGGGGGTCGGCTCCGGTCCCCGCGCGCTCTTGAGAATGGCCGCCTGCAGCGCGGGAATGGTTCCGAGCCCGTGGAGGTTCGACAGGTCATTCGGTTCGACGTCGCTGAACGCCAGACAGTCTTCGAAAGTCAACATCGTGCGGTATCCTTATCATGTCCGCGGCCGCTCAAGTGATCGGCCGCCACGGCCCGCGGCTGCCGCAACACCGTTCTGCATGCCATGCATGCCGCGTCAGCCCCCACACGCAAGGAACGCGCCAGGCACGTAAATTGATATTTTTCAATATGTTATGCCCTGTCTTCCGGGGCGCATCCCTGGGCGTGTCCACATCCGGCACAGGGGCCCCTCCGGACTGTATGGCGCCCAAAGAAATCTGCGCCATCGACGTGTGAGGAATATTGACGGATACTGACCAGTGTTCTGACGAATAGGCACCGAAAGGTTGCGCCATGCTGACGGACGTTAACGAACAATTTGATGCGGCTCGCGCTCTGTTGGGAATGATCGACGAAATGGTCGACGGCGCCCTCCTGATCGACAAGGATGCGCGCATCGTCTGGCTCAACGACCGGCACGTCTGGTTCAGCGAAAAGCAGAGGGCGTTGCTGGGGCTTCAGTCGTTCCAGGACGCGGTCGGCAAGCCGGTCGAACGACTCATTCCGCACAGCCGGATGCGCGAGGTGGTGGAAACCGGGCGCTCGCTTCCCCTCGACATCATGCAGTACGGCGAGCACACGCTGCTGGTCAGCCGCCTGCCACTGCGCAACAAGCGGGGGGAAGTGATCGGCGCCATTTCATTCGCCTTGAAGAACAGCGTCCCCTACCTGCGCCCCATCGCCGATCGATTCAAGAAGCTGCAATCGCGCCTCGTCCACATGGAGCAGGAACTCGCCGCCACCCGAACATCGAAGTACACCGCGGAAAATCTCGTGGGCTTCAGCGCGGCGATGCGTCAGGTGAAGCGCTTGGTGCGCAAGGCCGGGCAGATCAACTCGCCGGTGCTGCTGCTGGGGGAGACGGGAACCGGCAAGGAACTGGCGGCCCACGCCATCCACGCCGCCTCGGATCGCGTCGACCGCCCCTTTATCGGCTTCAACGTCGCGGCCATTCCGGAGAACCTTCTGGAGGCCGAGTGCTTCGGCGTGGCGCCGGGCGCCTACACCGGTGCCAGCCGCCATCCGCGCCCCGGCAAGTTCCAGCTGGCCCATGGCGGCACTCTGTTCCTCGACGAAATCGGTGACATGCCCCTGTCGCTCCAGGCCAAGCTGCTCCGCGCGCTGCAGGAGCACGAGGTCGAGCCGCTCGGGTCCAACCAGATCGTCAAGGTCGATGTCCGCATCATCGCTGCGACCAGCCGACCGCTTGCCGAGATGATCAAGAGCGGAACCTTCCGCTCCGACCTCTTCTACCGGCTCAACGTCTTCCCGCTTCACCTGCCAGCGCTGCGGGACCGCAAGGAAGACCTGGAGATCCTCGCCTCCCTCTTCTCGGAGAGAACGGCGGCAAGCCTTGACCAACCCATGCGTAATCTCGCGCCTGAGGCGCTCGACCTGCTCCACGCCTACGACTGGCCGGGCAACATCCGCGAACTCGCCAATGTGATCGAGCAGGCATACGTGCGCACCGACGGTGAGCACCTCGCGGCGGAGGACTTCATCGACATCCTCCCGAACGCCACGGTCGTCCCCGCGCGATCGAGCGGGAGGCGGCCGCTCCCCGAGGCCATCGATGAACTGGAGCGATCACTCATCCTCGCCGCGCTCGACGAAACGAAAGGCAACAAGCTCGAGGCCGCCCGGAGCCTCGGCCTGTCGCGGACCAACCTCTACGCGAAGTTGCGCAAGCACGGCATTCCTCTCGACACGCCGGTGTGACCCTGTGGGTCGAACGCCCCCGGTCGCGATCGCCTCCCGCTCCGAAGGTCCGGGGGTGGAAACGACCGGTGTCCTCCCTCTCCCGAAGCGGGAGAGGGAGGACACCGAGTCCGCGGCGACCGGTCAGTCGCGCTGGACGCAAAGGGCAATGCCCATCCCACCACCGATGCACAGGGTGGCCAGGCCGCGCTTGGCGTCCCGACGCCGCATCTCGAACAGCAGCGTCGTCAGCACCCGCGCCCCGGACGCGCCGATGGGATGCCCCAGCGCAATCGCGCCGCCGTTCACGTTCACCCGGGCCGCATCCCAGCCCAGCTCCCGATTGACCGCCAGGGCCTGAGCGGCGAAGGCTTCGTTGGCCTCGATCAGGTCGAGGCTGTCGATGGTCCAACCAGCCTTCTGGAGGGCGAGGCGGGAGGCCGGGATGGGGCCCGTGCCCATGATCTGCGGATCGACGCCGGCGATGGCCCAGGACGCGATGCGCGCCAGCGGGTCGACGCCGCGCCGCGCCGCATCCCCAGCCGTCATCAGCACCAGAGCCGCGGCGCCGTCGTTGATGCCGGAGGCGTTGCCGGCCGTCACCGTGCCGTCCTTGGCGAAGGCGGGACGCAGCGTGGCCAGCGCCTCGACCTTGGTGCCGAACTTGGGGTGCTCGTCGGTGTCGACCAGCACGGTGCCCTTGCGCCCCTTGACCGTGACCGGGGCGATCTCGTCGCGGAACCGGCCGCCCGCAATGGCGGCCTCGGCCTTCTGCTGGGAGTCCGCGGCGAACGCATCCTGCTCCTCCCGGGTCAGCTTCCAGGCGCGGGCGACGTTCTCGGCCGTGGTGCCCATGTGATAGCCGTGGAAGGCTTCCCACAGGCCATCCTTGATCATGGTGTCCACCAGTTCGGCCGAACCCATCTTGGTGCCGGTGCGCAGGTGCATGACGTGGGGCGACAGGCTCATGCATTCTTGCCCGCCGACCACCATGACCTCGGCGTCGCCTTCACGGATCGCCTGGTAGCCCAGCGCCACCGCTCGCAGCCCGGAGCCGCAGACGAGATTGATGCCGAAGGCGCTCTTCTCCACCGGGATTCCGGCGTTCACCGCCGCTTGGCGGGCCGGATTCTGGCCCTGGCCGGCGGTCAGCACCTGGCCGAGAATGACCTCCGTCACCTCGGCCGGGTCCGTCCCGGCGCGGGCCAGGGCCTCGCGGATGACCACCTCGCCCAGTGCGTGTGCCGGAAGGGAGCTCAGCGCACCGTTGAATGCGCCGATCGGGGTGCGGGCGGCGCCTGCGATGACGATAGCGTCCATGAACATGGTCTCCTCAGCCGGTGTGTCCGGCGTCATGCACAATGCTGGTGACGCTGCGGATGGTGCCGACGCTGCCATTGCGGAGGCCGTTCACCGTGTTGAAGGCGCGGATCTCCGCTTGGCCGGCATGGACGAAGTATTCCGTGGCCCGGCGGGCCACCGAGCGGGCCAGCGCCGACGCTTCGGACGAGACCGGACCCGCGAGGTCGACCTCGATCCTCAGCGTCACGGGAACATCGACCACCACATGCGGGGTGGAAGTGGAAGGCATGGAAAGTCTCCTGAGATCGCGATTCCGCGGACGATGAACGGACGCTCAGCCGACGAGCATGACCGGCACGCTGGAGGGAACGATGAGGTCGGCGTCGGTGGCGGCGATCACCTCTTCGACGGACACGCCGGGCGCGGTCTCGCGCAGCCGCAGCCCGTCTGCGGTCGGTTCGATCACCGCCAGTTCGGTGACGATCAGGTCGACCCTGCGCACGGACGTCAGCGGCAAGCGGCACCGCTTGAGAATCTTCGGGGCCCCCTTGGCCGTGTGGGTCATGGCGACGATCACCCGACGGGCGCCGGACACCAGGTCCATCGCCCCGCCCATGCCCGGCACCATCTTGCCCGGCACCATCCAGTTGGCGAGCCGACCCTCCTGGTCGACCTGAAGCCCACCCAGCACGGTGACGTCCAGGTGGCCGCCGCGGATCAGGCCGAACGACATGGCGCTGTCGAAGGCGGCCGCCCCGGGGACGGCGCCGATCGGGCTGCCGCCGGCGTCGGTCAGGTCGTCATCCGCCAGACCTTCCTCCGGCAGCGCCTGCATGCCGACGACGCCGTTCTCCGACTGGAACAGCACGTCCACGCCGGCCGGCAGATGGCGCGCCACCAGGGTCGGCAGGCCGATGCCCAGGTTGACCAGGTTGCCGTCGCGCAGTTCCAGCGCCACGCGCTTGGCGATCAGGGTTTTCTCATCCATGACGACGCTCCTTGGCGATGAGGTGATCGACCACGACGCTGGGGGTGACGACGGCGTCGGGCGGGATGACTCCGACCGGCACGATGTCCTCGGCCTCGGCGATCACCGTGTCGGCCGCCATCGCCATCACCGGGTTGAAGTTCCGCGCGGTCAGCGCGTATTCGAGATTGCCCAGGTGGTCGGCCCGCTTGGCCGCCACCAGCGCCACGTCGGCCTTCAGCGGGGTCTCCAGCAGGAAGGTGCGGCCGTCCACCTCGACGGTGCGCTTGCCCTCCTCGACCACCGTGCCGACCCCGGTGGGGGTGAGCACGCCGCCCAGCCCGAAGCCGCCGGCGCGGATGCGCTCGGCCAGCGTGCCCTGGGGCACCAGCTCCACCTGGATGTCGCCCTGGATCATCTGCTTCTGCGTCTCGGGATTGAGGCCGATGTGGCTGGCCACGACGCGGGCCACCAGGCGCTCGCAGATCAGCTTGCCGATGGCGATGTTGGGCCACGCGGTGTCGTTGGCGATCACCGTCAGCCGGTCTTTGCGCTGGCGCACCAGCTCGTCGATCAGACGCAGGGGCGAGCCCACCCCCATGAAGCCGCCGATCATCAGCACGGCACCGCTGGGGATGCGTTCGACCGCCTCCTCCAGCAAAATCACCTTTTTCATGGCCGACCCTTTCTGCCGCGACTTCGAGAAGCCCGGTTTTCTGGTGAAAAGGGGCGCCACGCCCGTGTCCTGCCAGGAGCACGGGCGTCCGCCGTTGCGTTTTGCTCGTGATCAGAGAGGTGGATGGGAGCCGGTCAGAGACGCTCGGCCCAGCCGACCGCGGCGCGGCCCTTGAGCCCGAGGGTCTGCCGGGCCTCGTCCGGGGAGGCGATCTCGAAGTTCAGCTCCCTGGCGATGCGGGAGATCTTTTCCACCTGCTCGGCGCTGCTGCGGGCGAGGCGGCCCGGGCCGATGTAAAGGTTGTCTTCCAGGCCGACCCGCACGTTGCCGCCCAGCGTCATCGCCAGGCACAGCAGCGGCATCTGCATCTTGCCGGCGGCGCAGCAGGACCACACGAAGTTCTTCTCGCCGATGAGCTTGCGGGCGGACTCCACCAGGAAGAGCAGGTTCTCCGGGGTGGCCGGGATGCCGCCGAGGATGCCCATCACGAACTGCATGTAGACCGGGGTCTTCAGCACCCCCGTGTCGATGAGATGGCGGATGTTGTTGATCATGCCGACGTCGTAGACCTCGAGCTCCGGCTGTGTCCCGGCCTCGTACATGGCGCCGGCGAACACCTTCAGGCTGCGGAAGGTGTTGGGGAAGACCAGGTCCTCGGTCGACTCCAGGTAGGGGATCTCCCAGTCGAACTTCGGCTGCTTGACCTTGGCGGCCAGGGGATGGATGGCGAAGTTCATGGAGCCGGCGTTCAGCGACGCCAGTTCCGGGCGCAGGATGCCCACCGGCTTGACCCGTTCCTCCGGGGTCATGCCCAGGCCGCCGCCGGTGGTGACGCAGATGGCGACGTCGCACTGCCGGTGGATGGCGCTGCAGATGTCCTCGAACACCTGGACGTCGCTGCTCGGCCGGCTGTCCTTGGGATCGCGGGCGTGGATGTGGACCACCGCGGCGCCGGCCTTGGCGGCGCCCACCGCCTGTTCGATCACCGTCTGCGGCGTGTGTGGGAAGTACGGCGACAGGCTGGGCACGTGCACTCCACCCGTGATGGCCGCCGTGATGACAAGCTTGCTCATAGTCGTTTTCTCCGTGTTAGGCATGTGTCTTCGTGATCAGACCCAGCCGGTGAGGTAATAGACGCCGATCACGCCAAAGGCTGCGAGGGTCTTGCAGATGACGATGCCGAAGATGTAGGGGTAGGCTTCTTTGTGATTGAGGCCACAGACGGCCATGATGGTGATCACGGCACCGTTGTGGGGCAGCGAGTCCATGCCGCCACTGGCCATGGAGGCGACGCGGTGCAGCACTTCCAGAGGGATGCCGGCCGCGTTGGCGGTGGCGATGAAGCTGTCGGCCATCGCCGCGAGGGCGATGCCCATGCCGCCCGACGCCGAGCCGACGATGCCGGCGAGCGCGTTGATGGTGATGGCTTCGTTGAGCAGCGGGTTGGGGATCGAGGTCAGGGCGTCGCGGATGACGATGAACCCGGGCAGGGCCGCGATCACCGAGCCGTAGCCGTACTCGGTCGCCGTGTTCATGGTCGCCAGCATGGCGCCGCCGACCGCCATCTTGCTGCCCGCCGAGAACTTCTCCTTCAGGGTCTTGAAGGACACGGCGACCAGGAACAGGCAGGCGATGCCCAGCGAGATCTCCACCGACCAGATGCCGATGACGCCGGCCAGCTTCACCGTGAACGGCTTGGTGATGGCGTTCATGGTCACGGCGATCTCGGCCGGGTACCAGACCGGCAGCATCTTGGTGAAGACCAGGTTGAGCGCACCGACCAGAACCAGCGGGCTGATGGCCAGCCACGGGTTCACCAGCTTCTCGTCGGATACCGGCTCGGGCTCCTCGCGCAGCTCGCAGGTGCCGGCGTAGCCCTTGCCCCGGGCCATCAGGCGGCGGCGTGACCACTCCAGATAGATGAAGCCGCTGCTAAAGATGAAGAAGGCGCCGATCAGCCCGAGGATCGGGGCGGCGTAGATGGTGGTGTGGAAGAAGGTGGTGGGGATGATGTTCTGGATCGCCGGCGTGCCGGGCAGGGCGTCCATCGTGAAGGTGGCGCCACCGAAGATGATGGTGGCCGGGATCAGGTTCTTCGGCACGTCGCAGGACCGGAACATCGCCGCGGCGAACGGATAGACCGCGAACACCACGACGAACAGCGACACGCCGCCGTAGGTCAGCAGGGCCGAGACGATGCAGATCGCCAGGATGGTGCGCTCGCGGCCGATCAGGCGGAGCACCGCCGTGACGATCGACTGGGCGAAGCCTGACATCTCGATGAGCTTGCCGAAGACGGCGCCCAGCAGGAAGATCGGGAAGTAGTTCTCGACGAAGACCACCATCTTGCTCATGAACAGGCCGCTGTAGACCGGCAAGATGTTGGCGGGATCGGTGAGCAGCACCGCGCCCAGCGCGGCGATCGGCGCGAACAGGATGACGCTGAAGCCGCGGTAGGCCACGTACATCAGGAACGCGAGCGAGAGGATGCAGACCAAGAAGCTCATGTTTGACCTCCACCGGTGGTGGGACGGCGGATCACGGTCGGCCGTGGGGGTGCCCGGCCGGCTGCGGACCCGTCGGTCGGCGCGGCGACGCGGGGCGCGTCAATGGGCCGTGTAGCCGCCGTCCACGGCGAAGGTGGCGCCGGTGATCGAGCCCGCCTCTTCCGAGCACAGGAAGGCGATGGTGGCCGCCAGGTGTTCGGCAGGGATGAACTTGCGCGTCGGCATGTTCTGCAGGAACACGGTCTTCATGACCTCCTCCTGCGACAGACCGGTGACCTGGGCCTGCTGGGCCAGTTGCTTCTCGATGATGCCGGTCAGCACCGTGCCGGGACAGACCGCGTTGCAGGTGATGCCGTGCTCGGCCACCTCGATGGCGACCGACTTGGTCAGGCCGATGAGTCCGTGCTTGGTGGCGACGTAGGCCGGCTTGTGGGGCGCGCCCACCATGCCCAGCACCGAGGAGGTGTTGACGATGCGGCCCCACTTCCGCTCGATCATCGCCGGCACCGTGGCCTTGATGATGTGGAAGGCTGCCGACAGGTTCACCGCCAGCAGCAGGTCCCACGCCTCGTCGGGGAATTCCTGCACGCTCGCGACGTGCTGGGTGCCGGCGTTGTTGACCACGATGTCGAGGGGTCCCAGGGCCTCGGCGGCCTGGGCCATCATGGCGCGGATCTCCGCCGGCCGGCTGAGATCGGCCCCGGAGTAGACGACCGTGGTGCCGCTCTGTTCCGCCATCTCGGCGCACAGGCGGTCGATCGCCCTGGGCTCGCCGAAGCCGTTGATCATGACGTGGCAGCCACGACGGGCCAGTTCACGGGCGGTCGCCAGACCGATGCCGCTGGTGGACCCGGTAACAAGGGCGCTTCTGTTCCTCATCATTTTTGTCCTTGAGCGTTTGACAGTCGGGTGCGCGCCACGGCATCGGGACGCGGCGCGGGCACGAGACGCCATGCCTGCGGCGTTCACGGGTCTGGACGGATGGTCTTCGACGGCGCTGTCCTGCAGGGACCGGCGGTCGATGGCCGCGCCAACACCTCGGTGCGTGCGGTGCGCGGTGCGCAGACACACATTTGCAAGCACCACGCCAAACGAGATAACCCCTATGGAATAAGGCGTTTAGGCGGTGGAGGTCGCCGCTCGGGTCGCCGTGTGTCGGCGATCCGGCACAGCGGCCTGGGGCGGACGGCGTGCCAACCAGCAAATCCGCGCCGTCGCGGTGCACCAGTTTTTGACACCGGATGTTCGCGATCGTGACGGGCGCAGGACGAACACCGGCCGGACGGCCCGGACGGGGACTCCGGCCGCCACCCCGTGGCGGATCGCCGCGGCGCGACCCACGCGGCCAACGCAAACAGCACCGCGCCGGCCGGGGAAGACACCCGGCCGGCGCAGTGCCGGACCCTTGCTGGTGGAAGGGAGCAGGTCTGGAGGAGACGGGCCCCGGGACCCGGGCCCGTCTCCTCCCGCCGCCTCAACCGACGGTGTTGTAGCCGCCGTCGATGTAGTGAAGTTCACCGGTCACCGAGCGGGCCGGGTCGGTCATGAGAAAGGCCGAGTACGCCCCGACCTCATCGATCGTGGTCAACTGGTGGGTTGGCGCCCGTTCCGTGACCTTGGTGATCAGCTCGTCGAAGTGACCGATGCCGCTCGCGGCCCGGGTCATCAGCGGTCCCGGCGACAGCGTGTTGACGCGAATGTTCTTCGGGCCGAGTTCGGCGGCGAGGTAGCGGGTCACGCTCTCGAGGGCGGCCTTGACCGGCCCCATGAGGTTGTAGTTGTCGACCACCTTGTCGGCCCCGAGATAGCTGAGGGTCTGGAGGGATCCGCCGTTCGGCATCAGGGGTTCGGCCAGCTTCGCCATGCGGATGAACGAATGGCACGACACGTCCATGGCCAGAGTGAAGCCCCCGCGGGAGCAATCGGTGACACGTCCGTGCAGATCGGCCATCGGGGCGAAGGCGATCGAGTGCAGCAGGCCATCCAACCGGCCCCATGTGCGGCCGATCGCGTCGAACACGGCCTCGAGTTCGCCATCCTGCGTCACGTCGGCCTTCGCGATGATCGACGCCTGGAGCTGCTCCGCGAGCGGACGGACGAACCGTTCCGCTTTGTCGTTCAGATACGTGATGGCGAGGTCCGCACCCAAGGCGCGGTACGCCTTCGCACATCCCCAGGCGATCGAGTTCTCGTTGGCGATGCCGACGACCAGGATCTTCTTGCCGGCAAGGCTGAACAGAGGCTGGGTCTGGGGCAGCGTCGAAATGGAAGTGTCGAGCATTTTCGTGTTCTCCCGCTCTCGGCAGAGAGCCTGTTCAATGGTGGGGGTGTGCCGACCGGACCGGTCGAGGAAAAGAGGAAGGATGGCGGCGTCAGCCCTGACCCTTGGCGTGGGTGAGCAGCACCGCAATGGCGCACGAGGCCACGCGGGACCGTTCGTCGTCGGCGCGCGATGTCAGAATGACCGGGCAGCTGGCACCAAGCACGATGCCGGCCCCGTCGGCGCTGGCGAGCTTCGACAGTTCCTTGGCGATCATGTTGCCGGCCTCGAAGTTGGGCGCCACGAGGATGTCGGCGCAACCGGCCACCTCGGACGTGATCCCTTTGATGCGTGCGGCATCCGGGTCCACGGCGTTGTCAAAGGCCAGTGGCCCGTCGACGATGGCGCCACTGATCTGGCCCCGGGCGGCCATGATCGTGAGCGCGGCGGCATCGAGGGTGCTGGGAATCTTCGGGCTGACGGTCTCGACGGCCGAGAGCACCGCGACGCGCGGCCGCTCGATGCCCAGGGCATGGGCCAGATCGATGGCGTTCTGCGTGATGTCGACCTTGTCTTCGAGAGTCGGGAACATCATGACCACCGCGTCGGTCACCAGCAACGGCGCCCCGCGCCCCTGCGGGTGCATGACGAACACATGGCTGATCTTGCGACCGGTGCGCAATCCGGTGTCACGACGAACAACTTCTGCAAGCAGGACATCGGAGTGAAGGCTTCCCTTCATCACGGCGCCGACCCGTCCGTCCCTGGCCAGCGAAACGGCGGCGGCCGCCGCCGCCCGGTCGTTGCCGGCCTCGACGATCTCGATGCCCGAGATGTCGAGCCCGTTCTGAGCGGCGATGGCGGCGATCGTCGCCCGCGGACCGACCAGAACCGGGACGATCAGAGCACGCCGATAGGCCTCCAGGGCGCCGCGCAAGGCAACGACGTCACAAGGATAGGCGACCGCGGTCCGGACCGCCGGCAGGTTGCGGCAGCGCAGGAGAAGCGCCTCTTGCCCGCAATGGCTGAACACCTGCAGTTCCGGCAAGGGCTGGCGCTGGCGCAGGATCTTCTCGACCGGCGCGATGACGACGGCCCTCCCGGTGACCACGTCCTTGCCGCCTTGGTTCACGCAGCGGCAATCGAGCGTCACGCGCTTCTTTTCGTCGTCCTTCGCCACCACCGTGACGCTCACAGTGATCTGATCGCCGGGCTTGACCGGGCGGCAGAAGCGCAGGTCCTGGCTCAGGTAAATCGTGCCCGGACCCGGCAGGGTGGTTCCGAGGACCGCCGAAATGAATCCTGCGGACAGCATGCCATGGGCAATGACCCCATGAAACATGGACGCGTCGGCGTACTCCTCATCAAGATGTGCGGGGTTCACATCGCCCGAGACCGCGGCGAAGACCGCGATGTCGCGCCGGGTGACGGTGTGCTCCAGGCTCGCCGAGCGGCCCAGTTGCAGTTCGTCGTAGGTGACGTTCTCGATGGTGCCGGGCGACCCGAGGGCGGGCAGCGCCGCGTCGGGGTAATGGGTGTCCATGGTGGTCGGTTCCTGATGCCTGCGACGGTGTGGTGGTGTGGTGACGGTGGCCCCCCGAATGGCCGCGTTCGCGGCGCGTCCGACGGTGCTCGCGTCTGGGGGTGCGGGGTGCGCGAAGGCGGCGCAGCGGATCGCCCGCCGGGGGCGCCGTCTTGGACGCGCACGGGCCGTGTGGCAGCCGACCGCGGCGACGCTGGCGTCGGTGGAGGAGCCGGCGTCCTTCGAGAGCAGGACGGCATGGGTGGCGGCGGAGCGAATGACGGCCAAGCCGCCTTTCGCCGCGACCTCGAGGTGCCTGCCGCCGGTCTCCCCGGGGACGCCGACGCCGGTGCGCACGCCGACACGGCCGCGACAGGCCGCGTCACGGACGGCGGCCAGCCCGATGCCACCGGCGTTGCCGAAACCAAGGGCGCTTCTGGTCCTCATTCCCATCGTCCTCGAGCGTCTGGAGGGTCTGGCGGGTGTCGCGGCCGCCGAGCCTCACGCGGTCACGGCGCCCCACGGCGGCCGCCACCCAGTGGCCTGGACGGACCGCCGTCGACGGTCCTGCCCGGCCGGGACGACGGTCGGGACGACGGTCGGGAACCGTCCGGAGCCCGTGCGCGTGCCGTGCGTTCTGCGCAAAACGCCTAAGTGCAAGCACCACGCCAAAGCGGATGACCCTTGCTGGACAAGGGAATTGGGGTGGCGGTGGCAGGGGGTCGGGGCCGGGCGTGTCTGCAATCCGGCACAGTGGCCGCGTCACACGCACGGCCCGTCCAGGAACCGTGCCGCATCGCGGCGCACCGAATTCTGACGGGCGCTGTTCAGGATCGTGACGGACCAGCCGGGCGCGCGAGACGGCGCGGTCCGCAGCCGCCATCCTGGCGTGGCGCGACGACACCCGCGTCGTCTGGCGTCATCGGCCCGGGCAGTCCACCACCCGAAGACGCACCGCCGCAGGGCGCGCGCCCATCGCCCGCGGGTGCTGCCCTACCCCGCCGCCACCGCGAACGCCGCCGGCGCCTCGCCGGCGCAATGGCGGCGCCAGGCGGTGCGGCAGGCCGCCTCCACGGCGCGGGCGTAGCCGGCCTCGTCCATCAGCGGCGAGGCCGCCATGCGGGCGCGCAGCCCGCCGCGGCACGCCTCGAGATGGGCCCGGTCGCCGGCCAGCCGCACCGCCTGCGCGACATAGGCGTCGGCGTCGCCGGTCACCAGCTCGTCGAGCCCGACCGCGCCGAGGAACGTCGCCCCCCAGCGCGAGATCGTCGCCTCCCCGGCCAGGTTGAGCACCGGCACCCCCATCCACAGGGCGTCGCAGATGGTGGTGCCGCCGTTGGCGAAGACCGGGTCGAGGGCGACGTCGACGTGCCGGTAGTCCTCGTAGGGGTCGGCGGTGACGCCGCGCAGGTCGAGCCGGGCGCGCGCCACGCCATGGCCGGCGAAGGCGTCGAGCAGGCGCCGGCCGAGCCCGCTGGCGGCGGAGACGCCGCGCCATTTCAGGCGCAGGCGCGCCCCCGGCACCGCGGCCAGCACCCGCGCCCACAGCGCGATGGTGGGGGCGTTGACCTTGGTGATGTTGTTGAAGGAGCCGAAGGTGAACACCCCCGCCGTCGCCACCGGCGGGTGCGTCGGCGGCACGAAGGCCGAGTCCGCCGGCCGGTAGCAGAGCACGCAGCCGGGCAGCCGGATCAGCCGCTCGGCCCGCCGGGCGTCGGCACCGGGCGGCGCCACGCGCGGGTCGGCGAACTGGTAGTCCATGGCCGACAGGCCGGTGGTGTTGGGGTAGAGCGGCAGGCTGAGCTGCAGCGGCGCGGCGCGGCGGGCGAACAGCGCCATGCGGTTGCGCGACATGTGGCCGTCGCAGTCGACCAGCACGTCGATGCCGTCCGCGGCGATGCGGGCGGCCAGCGCGCCGTCGTCCAGCCCGGCCACGTCGCGCCAGCGGTCGGCCGCCGCCTGGAACCGCGCCGTCACCGTGTCGCGGCGCACGTCGTTGTAATAGCCGGTGACCTCGACCACGGCGCGGTCGTGGCGCTCGATCAACGGCAGCAGGAAATGGAAGCCGGGACCGGGGTAGCGCTGGAAGTCCGGGGAGAGGTAGCCGACGCGCAGGCGCCGCTCCGGGTCGCGGTCGCCCGCCGTGGCGGCGGTCCGGGGGGCGGCCGAGGGGACGGCCGGTGGGAGGGCGGGAAGCGGCGCCACGAAGCGCTCGAAGGCGCGGTGCTCCCGGTACACGGCGTCGAGGTCCGCCGTCTCGTCGAAGCACAGGCAGAACAGCAGGTTGGAGCGGATCGCCGGGTCGCCGGGCCGCCGCGCCAGCGCGGCCCGGAACTCCGCCGCCGCCGCCGCGTTGGCGCCCAGCGCCATCAGCGCCACGCCGAGGTTGGAGCGCGCCAGCGCCGCGTGCTCCGCGGCGCCGACCGCCAGGGCGCGGGCGAACAGGGGGATCGCCGCCTCCGCCTCCTGGCGCTCCAGCAGGGCCATGCCGGCGTTGATCCAGCCCGCCGCGGTGGCCGGGGCGAGGGCCAGGGCGCGGCGGTGCCAGGCCGCCGCCTCGTCGACCCGTTTCAGGGCCAGCAGCACCGCCCCGGCGTTGGCCGCGGCGTCGGCGTCGGCGGGCGCCAGGCGCGGCGCGCGCAGGGCCAGGCGCACCGCGGCGTCGCCGCGGCCCAGACCGGCCAGCGCCAGCGCCAGCCCGGACAGCGCCGCCGCCGCCGCAGGCTCCAGGGCCAGGGCGCGGTCCAGGCAGGCGGCCGCGGCGGCGGGCCGGCCGGCGGCGTGGTGGCGGGTGCCGAGAAGGCGCAGCGGGTCGGCCGCGCCGGGGCGCAGGCGGACGGCGCGGCCCAGCCAGCGCACCGCGGCCTCGTCCTCCAGGGCGGCGCCCAGGACGGTCGCGCCCTCGCCGTGACCGGGGACCAGGGCGAGCACGCGCCGGCAGGCCGCCGCCGCGCCCCGCCGGTCGCCGGCGCCATGGCAGAGGCCGGCCACCTGCTCGTGCGCCTCGACCAGCAGCGGCGCCCGCTCCGCCGCGGCCCGGAACGCGGCCAGCGCCGCGCCCGGCCGCCCGGCGTCGCGCAGGGCGGCACCCCGGTTGAAGGCGGCGGCCGTCAGGTCGGGGCGCAGGGCGACCGCGCGGCCGTACCAGCCGGCCGCCGGCCCCGGCCGCCCCTGGTCGTAGAGAAGGTCGCCCAGCACGGCCGCCGCCTCGGCGTCGTCCGGGACCAGCAGGGCGAGGCGCCGCCAGGCCGCGACGGCGGCCTCGGACCGGCCGGCGCGGGCGGCGGCGCGGGCGGCCAGACGGTGGTGCTCCGCCTCCAGCGGCGCCAGCCGGGCCGCCCAGGCGAAGGCGTCGGCAGCCTCCGCCGCACGCCCCGCCGCCTCCAGCATCAGCCCCAGGGTCACCCGGAAGGTCGGCTGGCGCGCGTCGCCGGCGACGGCGCGGCCGACCCGGTCGATGCCACCGGCGACGTCGCCGGCCTGGGCGAGGATGCGCCCCAGCAGGTGCAGCGCGTCGACCTGCCCGGGCGCCCGGCGCAGCACCTCCTCGTAGAGCGGCTGCGCCGCCTCCGGCCGTCCCTCGCGGTGGTGTGCCACGGCGCGCACCAGCAGATCCTGCACGGCGGCGGACGGGGGGCGGGGGGCGGGGGGCATGCGCGCCTCGGTGTCGTTTCGCGGTCGGATCGGATCAGTCCGCGGCTCGCGCCGCCACGTCCGCCAGCGCCGCCGCGACCCGGCCGATCACCTCGTCCCAGTCGCCGGGGCGGCGCTGGTGGAACAGGCGCATGGTCGGGTACCAGGGGCTGTCCTCGCGGCCCAGCAGCCAGCGCCAGCAGCCGTCGAAGCGGGAGAGCACCCACACCGGCTTGGCCATGGCCCCGGCCAGGTGCACCACCGCGGTGTCGACGCCGATGACCAGGTCGAGGGCGTCGACCAGCGCCGCGGTGTCGGCGAAGTCCGCCACCGCGTCCATCCAGTCGATGCGGTCGGGGCCGCCCGCCGCGGCGCCCGCCGCACCCTTCTGCAGGCTGACGAAGCGCACGCCCGGCACCGCGGCCAGCGGCGCCAGCCGCTCCGGCGTCACCGACCGGCGGTGGTCGAAGTCGTGGACGTTGCCGGCGTTGCCCGCCCACACCAGCCCCACCGTCAGGGCCGGGGCGGGGCCCAGCCGCTGCCGCCACGATTCCGCCAGCGCCGGATCGGCGGCGAGGTAGGGCGTGCGGGCGGGGATCGTCTCCAGCCGGGTGCCGAGCAGCTGCGGCAGGCTGAGAAGCGGGGCGTGGACGTCGAACGCCGGCGGCGCGGTGCCGCCGGCCACCACCGCCTCCACCCCGGGCACGCTCCGGCACAGCCGCACCAGGGGCTCCGGCACGTCGAGGACCACCCGCCCGCCGGCCGCCGCCACCAGCGGCGCGAAGCGGACGAACTGCAGGGTGTCGCCCAGCCCCTGCTCGGCGTGCAGCAGGATGCGCCGCCCCTCCAGCGGCTCACCGCGCCAGGGTGGCTGCGCAAAGCGCCGCAGGGTCGGCCGCATGCTGTCGAGCAGCCAGCGCCACTCGTATTTGGGCCATCCCCGGGCGAAATCGCCCTGGGCCAGCCACACCAGCGCCAGGTGCCACTGCGCCACCACGCACCGCGGGTCCGCCGCCACCGCCCGCTCGAGGACCGCGGCGGCGTCCGCGGCGCGGCGCTGGTCGAACAGGACGGTGCCGAGATTGGCGAGCTGGGTCGGATCGGCCGGCGCCAGCGCGACGATGCGGCGGTAGAGCGCTTCGGCCTCGGCGAACCGGCCGCCCTGGCGCAGCGCGCCGGCGACGTTCGTCAGCGCCTGCGGCGCCGGCGAGGGGCCGGACACCAGGGGCCGCAGCACCTCCAGGGCCTCGTCCGTCAGCCCGGCCGCCCCCAGCGCGGCGCCCAGGTTGTTGCGGGCGTCGCCGTGGCCGCGGTCGTTGGACAGGGCACGGCGGTAGAAGGCGATGGCCTCGTCGCGCCGCCCGCGCGCCTGCATGACCAGCCCGAGGTTGTTCAGCACGTCGGGATCGTTGGGCGCCATGCGCTGGGCCCGCCGCAGCAGCGCCTCGGCCTCGTCGAGCTGGCCGCGGGTCTTCAGCAGGCCGCCGAGGTTGGAGTAGGCGACGCGGGTTTCCGGGCGCCGGGGAAAGGCCTCGATCTGCTGGCGGTAGAGGGCCGCCGCCTCGTCGAGTCGCCCCGCCAGGTGGCTGCGGACGGCGGCGGCCATGTCGATTTTTGCCATGAGAGGGCCGTGGTCTGCGGGCGGTCGGAATCGGCTCCACCCCTCTATACCAGACCGCCCCGCCCCGGCGAAGCCAAACCCCGGCGAAGCCGGCCCCCTGGCGGCGCCGCGCCAAGCAGGTGTGGGCGGCCTTCGGAACGCCCGCTTACGACGGCATCGCCAGGGGCAGGTTGACCAGGAGGTTCTGGGGCTTGAGGCGGAGCCGGCGGTCGGCGGTCATGGCCATGGCCAGGTACACCGGCCGGCCGGCGAGATCGGCGCGCATCACCGCGGGATCGGCGAACTCCAGCCGGTACAGGGCGAGGATGCGGGCCTGCCGTTCGTCGTCCAGCGCGGCGCCGCGGTAGAGGTCGTTGAGGATCGCCGACCCTTCGGCGTCCAGCCCGACATGCCAGACCCAGCGCTCGTCGCGGATGGTCTGGACCGGCTGGATCGACACCCGGACGCCCAGGAAATGGCCCACCCAGGCCTCCAGCACCCGCGCCAGCGCGTCCAGCCCGGCGGCCCCGAAGGTGATGTCGAGCACCGTGTCGTGGCGCCCGCTGCGCGCCCAATAGGCGTCCTGGGTGCGCTCGTCCAGCACGTCCAGGTCGACGCTGCGCGGTGCCGTGCCCGCCTCCACCACCAGCCGGCCGAGGTCGCCGAAACCGCCGGTCGCCGCGTGCATCGCCACCGTCTCGGCGTCGGCCACCCGCACCCGCCCGTCCTGGACCGCCACCGTCTGCTCGCGGAACAGCAATTCGCCGGCCCGCGCCCGCAGCGCCGCGGGCGTGCCGTCGAGCACGCCGCGCAGGATGGCGTGGACCAGGTGGTCGACGAACAGGCCCGGCACGCCCCGCGCCCCCTCGCGGAACAGCGCGAGGTAGGCCGCCTCCAGCGTCCCGGCGGCGCGCAGGCGGTCGCGGAAGGCCAGCCACACCCGCCAGTTCTCGCCCGCGTCGGGGTCGGCCAGCGCCGCCACCTCGGCGTCGGCCACCGCCCGCCCCGGCGCCTCGACGAGGCTGGCGTGCAGCGCCCGCTCGGCCGCGCAGCTCTCGGCGACCGGCGCCATCTCCGGCCGCCCGAGATAGGCGCGCAGGAAGGCGTCGGTCACGGCGAGCCGGCCGTCGCCGTCGCGGCGCAGCAGGTGGAAGCCGGATTCGGTCCAGAAATCGGGCATGACGGTCCTATGGCGGGTCGAGGATCGGGGCGAGGAAGGCGTCGATGTCGCGCCACGCCCGGTCGCGGACGGCGTCGGCCTCCATCAGGATCTCGTGGCGGGCGTCGGGGTAGAGGGCCAGCGTGCACCGGCCGAAGCGGCGGGCCACCTCGGCATGGCGGGCGCCGTCGACGATGGCGTCCCCGGGGGCGCTGAGGAGCAGGGCGGGGGCGGTCACCCGGCCCAGCGGCAGGCTGCGGCGGACCGCCCGTTCGGCCCGGAAGGCGGCGCGCAGCCACCCGTAGGTGACCCCGCCGACCCGCAGTTCGGGGCGCGCCCGGAAGGCGTCATGAAAGACGGCGTAGCGCCGCGGGTCGCTGGTGATCGGGTTGCCGGGATGGAAGGCACCGTCCCGGGCCGGGTCGTAGTCGCGCTGCCCCGGCGCGTAGGCCGTGGCCGCCCCGACCATGGCGGCGGCCCGGACCAGCCCGCCCGCGGCCAGGCGCAGCCACGCCGGCAGGGCGATGGCGAACATCGGGGCGGACAGCACGGTCGCCGCGAAGCGGTCGGGGTGGCGCGCCAGGTAGAGCGTCGCCACCAGCCCGCCCATGGAATGGGCGACCAGAAGCAGCGGCCCCGCGGCCCGCGGCGCGACGACCCGGTCAACGAAGAGCGCGAGGTCGTCGCGCAGGACCGCGAAATCGGTGAGGTGGTGCTTTTGCGGGTTGGCGAGCGGGCGCGACGACAGGCCCTGGTTGCGCCAGTCCAGCGTGGCCACCTGCAGGCCGCGGCGCAGCAGCGCCTCGGCGGTCTCCTGGTACTTCTCGATGAACTCGGCGCGGCCGGTCAGCAGCACCACGGTGCCCCGCGGCGGTCCGGCCGGCCGCCACCACGCGGTGCGCAGGACCGCCCCGTCGCCGGCCGCGAGGCTGCCGAACTCCGGCGCCGCGGCCGCGGTCGCGGACGGCGCGGCCGATGCCTGCGCGGTTGTCGCCGTGCCGTCCGCCATGGTGCCTCCCCCGCCGATGACACCCCATGATGGTCGGGGGGTGGCGCCGCATCAAGCCGGGAATCCGCCGAGCCGCTTGGCGGCGGCCCGTCAGCGCTCCACCGCGGCGAGGTCGGCGGCGAGGTCGCGGCGGCGTTCCATGGTCAGGAAATCGAGGGTCATGGGCATCTCCAGCCGCACCGCGGCGATGTGCTGAAGGCGCACGGTGACGTCGCGCGCCGCCGCCGCCAGCACGTGCCCGCCGCGGGTGCGGTCGTCCGACAGGAAATGGAGATGGAAGCCCTGCACGTGCAGGGAGCTGAGGAAGCCCGGGGTCCAGAAGCCGACCAGCGTGCCGTCGAGGTCGGCGTGGTCGAACACCCGCTGGGCCGCGGCGACCTCCGCCAGCGGCCGGTAGTTCTGCTGGCGCGGCACCGAGCGGACGCGCACGGCGTCGAACCGCCCCTCGACCCGCACGGCGTAGACCAGGTTGTCGCTCGGCAGCAGGCGGTGGAGCGTCGCCTCCAGCGCGTCGGCGGCGACCGGGGTGGCGAGCCGTTCGGCGGTGTCGCCGATGAACCGCGTCACGCAGGCGAACGGCGTTTGCACGGCGTCGTCCACGGTCGCCGCGGTGCCGTCGGCGCGCAACTGCCAGACCTCGCCGTCGAGCACCACCATCTCGCCATCGAGATCGTTGAAGGTGCCAAGCCCGAAATCGCCGTTGGCGCGCACCCGCCCCACCGTCGTGTCCTCGCGATACAGCCCCTCCACCAGGGCGGCGATCGGCGCGGAGAGGAAGAGGGCCGGACGGGACGGCCCGGGCGCATCGCGTTCACTCATTCGGACCCCCGGCGCAGGACGTCGGCGCGGGGTGCGGCCGACGGCCCATTGTCGCATGGGATTCCTTAGAAAACATCCGCGGGGGTTGATAGCATCGCCACGGATGCCGGCCCCGCCGCCGCGGAACCCCTTGCCCGCATGCGCCGCGACACGGCAGGGTGCGCGCGTCGACGGAAGGACGAGAGTGCATGAGCGCCGGTGACACCGCCAGCAGACGAGTCGTGCCCGCGCCGGGCCTGCGCAGCCGTCTGCTCCTCGGCTTCCTGGTCTGCGTCGCCCTGATCGCGGTGGTCGGCGGCCTCGGCTGGTACGCCCTCGACCGCACCGTGCACCTGTCGCGCAGCTTCTCCGACGTCTCCTCGCCCCTGCTGCAGGTCAGCGGCAGCGTCGCCGGCAACCTGACCCGGGCCGAGCTGGCGGTCGCGCTGGCGCTGCGCGACGCCGATGCCGACGCCGACGCCGCCATCGCCGAGATCGACGCCCTGGCCGACGCGACCGACCGCGACCTCGCCCGGCTGACCAGGCTGGCGGCGGCGTTCCCGGGGCGGGTCGAGGTGGACGAAACCGCGGTGCTGGCGCGGCGCTTCTTCGACCAGGCGCACGCCACCCTCGAGACACGCTCCGTCAGCAACGCGCGCCTGGCGCAGCAGGGGGCGACGCACGAGCGGGTCGTCTCGCTGATCACCGGCATGGAACGGCGCATCCGCCACTTCGTGCAGGACCTGGAGATCGCCGTCAACGAGCTGGAGGACAGCACCAAGACCTCGATCCAGGCGGGCCGCGCCGGCGTCGCCGAGCTGGGCGCCGTGGTCGAGCGGATCTTCTACGAGATGTTCCAATCCCTGCAGAACGCCAACCGCAGCCTGGAGTATCTCGGTGACGTCGAGGCGACCGCCGCCGTCCTGGTCCGGGAAGGCGACACCGGCCGCATCGCCGCCCTGGACAAGGCCCTCCAGGGGGCGTTGCGCGGCCTCGACGCGCGGCTGCGCCGCCTCGCCGCCCGGGTGCGCGACCCGGAGACACGGGCCATGGTCGACGCCCTGCGGGAGGATTCCGCCACCCTGCGCGGCCTCGTCACGTCCGACACCGGCGTCGTCGCGGCGCACCGGGCCTACGTCGCGGCCAGCGCCGACGCCCGGCGCGACGAGGCCGCGCTGAACGCCACCGGCAGCCGCCTGGCGCCGCGCCTGAAGGCGCTGGAGGAGTCGGCGCTGGCCCTCAACGACGAGAGCCGCGACCGCCTGAGCCGGGCCGCCGCGACCTCCAGCGTGACCATCGCCGCGGTGGTGCTGCTGGCGTCGCTCGGCGGCATCGTCTTCTCAGTGGTGTCCGCCAACGGGCTCACCCGTCCCCTGCTGCAGCTGAAGGCGGTCATGGACCGCCTGTCGGGCGGCGACTACGGCGTCCGGGTGCCGGCCACCGGCGGCATCCCCGAGGTCGCCGCCATGGCCCGTTCGGTCCAGGTGTTCCAGCAGCACATCCGCCAGCGCATCGAGGCCGAGGAGGCGCTGGCCCGGGCCAAGCGGGCGGCCGAGGCGGCGAACCGGGCCAAGAGCGACTTCCTGTCCAACATGAGCCACGAGATCCGCACGCCGATGAACGCGGTGATCGGCTTCTTCTACCTGCTGGAGCAGACCGCGCTGCAGCCGGTGCAGCGGGACTACGTGGCCAAGGCGCGGATGTCGGCGCAGTCGCTGCTGGCCATCCTCAACGACATCCTCGACTTCTCCAAGATCGAGGCCGGCCGCATGGACCTCGCCGCGGAGCCCTTCCTGCTCGACGAACTGATGAAGACCCTGGCGGCGATGACCGCGATGAACGCGCGCGGCAAGAACATCGAGGTGCTGTTCCGCATCGCGCCGGGCACCCCGGTGTCGCTGGTCGG
Organism: Azospirillum sp. NS33; assembly: GCF_059703765.1. Lineage (NCBI taxonomy): Bacteria > Pseudomonadati > Pseudomonadota > Alphaproteobacteria > Rhodospirillales > Azospirillaceae > Azospirillum > Azospirillum sp. NS33. The sequence goes on from NZ_BAAKJB010000014.1 coordinate 23,923, forward strand.
CGACGCGCTGCGGCTGCAGCAGGTGCTGACCAACCTTGCCGGCAACGCCATCAAGTTCACCGAGGAGGGCGAGGTCGTGCTGTCGGTGGAACCGGCGGAGAGCGGCGCCGACCGCACCATGCTCGCCTTCGCGGTCCAGGACACCGGCATCGGCATCACCGCCGAACACCAGGGGATCATCTTCGACGCCTTCTCCCAGGCGGAGACCAACACCACCCGCCGCTTCGGCGGCACCGGGCTGGGGCTGGCGATCTGCCGCCGCCTGGTGGAGCTGATGGGCGGCACCATCACCGTGGAGAGCGTCCCCGGGCGCGGCAGCACCTTCCGCTTCACGGTGCCCTTCGCCCTCGGCCCCGGGCGGGCGGAGCCGCGCGAGCCGGCGCGCCAGGTACCCCGCGACCTGAAGGTGCTGATCGCCGACGACAACCCGGTGGCCCGCGAGGTGATGGCGGCGATGGTGGCGCCCTTCGGCTGGTCGGTGGTGGTGGCCGGGTCGGGCCAGCAGGCGCTGGCGGCCCTGCGCGAGGCGGCCGCGGGGCGGCCCTTCGACCTGCTGCTGCTGGACTGGTGCATGCCGGAGATCGGCGGCGGCGACATCGTCCGCCACATCAGGGCCCACTGCCCGCCCGACGAGGTCCCGCTGATCCTGGTGGTGACCGCGTTCGAGTACGAGCGGGTGCGCCAGGAATCCGCCGGCGACACCTTGATCCGCAACATCCTGACCAAGCCGGTGACGCCGTCGATCCTGCTCGACGCGGTCGCCGCGGTGTGCGCCGAGCGCACCACCCCGGACGCCCATCCGGGCGCGGCGCCACCACCGGGGCCGGCGGCACCCGACACGCCGGCCGCCGAGCGCGTGCTGTCCGGCCTGTCCCTGCTGCTGGTCGAGGACAACGCCATCAACCAGATCGTCGCCAGCCGCATCCTGGAATCGGCCGGGGCACGGGTGGCGGTGGCCAGCAGCGGAAGCGAGGCGGTCGAGCGGCTGATCGCCGCGCCGACCGGCTACGACGCCGTCCTGATGGACATCCAGATGCCCGGCATGGACGGCTACGACGCCACCCGGGCGATCCGCGACGACCTGGGCCTGACCGCGCTGCCCATCGTCGCGATGACCGCCAACGCCATGGCCTCGGACCGCGAGCGCTGTCTGGCCGCGGGCATGAACGACCATGTCGGCAAGCCGTTCGAGGCGGCGGCCATGCTGCAGGTGGTGGCCCGCCACGCCCGGGGCTTCCGCGCCACCCGCCCGGCCACGGACGACGGCGGCGGAGACACCGCGTTCGACCTGCGCGACGGGCTGGCCACCACCGCCGGCGACCGCGACCTGCTGCGCCGCCTGATGGGCATCTTCGCCGAAACCTACGCCCCCCTGGCCGCCACGCTGCCGCGGCTGGCGGCCGCCGGGAACCTGGCGGAGCTGGTGGAGAGGGCCCACGATCTCAAGGGGGTGGCGGGCAACCTCGGGGCCCTGCCCCTGGCCGACGCCGCCGACCGGCTGCTCGCGGCGGCCCGCGCCGGCGACGAGGAACGAGCCGGCGCCGCCGCCGCGGAGGTGTGCCGGCGGCTGGAGGCGGCGCTGGCGTCGGCCCGGCGCCTCGCCGGGCAGGAGGAGGTTCTGCCCTGAGCCCCGCCCTCAGCGGTGGGCGAACGCCCAATAGAGGGCGCGGGCACGGGCGGCGATCGGGCCGGGCTGGACATCGCGGTCCTCCACCCGGGTCACCGGAACGACCTTGGCGTAGTTCCCGGTGGAGAACACCTCGTCGGCGTCGAGCACGTCCTGCACGCCCAGCGTGCACTCCCGCACCGTCACGCCGGCGTCGCGCAGCAGCTGGATGACCCGCTGGCGCGTGATGCCGTTGAGGAAGGTGCCGTTGGGCACCGGCGTCAAGGCGGCGCCGTCGCGGGCGACGAACAGGTTGGCGGTGGCGAACTCGGCCACGTTGCCGATGGGGTCGAGCATGATGGCGTTGTCGAAGCCGCGCGCCCGCGCCTCGCGCAGGGCAAGGCCGGCGTTGGGATAGAGGCACGCGGCCTTGGCCAGGGTCGGCGCGCTGTCCGGTGCGGGGCGGCGCCGGGTCGACAGGCAGGCGGTGAAGCCGCTCGCCGGCGGCATGGCCATCTCGTGCACGGTGAGGGCGAAGACGGTGCTGTCCGGGTCGGGTGCCACGAAGCCGGACTCGGCGTAGAACATCGGCCGGACGTAGAGCTCGGCCCCGGCGGGGAAGCGGCGGATGCCGTCCCAGCACAGCTCCTCGATCTCGCCGGCGGTGACCATCGGCGCCAGCCCCATGGCGTGGGCGGAGCGGATGGCGCGCTGGCAGTGGAGGTCGAGGTCGGGCGCCACCCCCTCGAAGGCGCGGGCGCCGTCGAAGACCGTCGACGCCAGCCACATCGCGTGGCTCATGGGGCCGACGATGCCGGGATTGCCGTCCAGCCATTCCCCGCGGAAATAGGTGAGGGCGCGCACGTCCCCACCGCTGCCGTGCCCGGCCATCGTGTGTCCTCCCTTGCAGCGCTGCGCCTTTGCGCAAAGCATACCCCCTCATGGCGGCCGGTCAACGGCGACCATTGGCCGCTCACCCTGTTGGGAAGACTCTTGCCGAACGTGAGAGGAGGCCTTAGCGCCATGCCGACCCAGACTCCGCGCCCGCTGCGCCCGTCCCCGGCGCCCAACGAGGACCTGCCGACCCGTCGCCCGGCCACCGACAACCCCGACCTCGCCAACCCCGGTCCCGGCCTGGGCGACGTGCCCGGCCCGGCCACCGACGTGCCGCCCGCGACCGAGCCGGGCCGGCCCTGAGCGGGGCCGTCCGGAGCCGGGCGGTCAGGAGCCCCGGGCCCGGGGTGCGCTCCAGTTGCGCAGCACGCTGACCACGCGCACCAGGAAGGCGGCGGCGACCGCGGCCGCCGCCACCGGCAGGTCGGGAAGGCCGAGGTGGTGGCCGGCGATCACCACCACGGCGGCCAGCAGCGCCGCCGAGGCGTAGATCTCCTCGCGCAGGACGCGCGGGATCTCGCTGACCAGCACGTCGCGCGCCACCCCGCCGCCAACGCCGGTGATCACCGCGATGAGCGCCGCCGGCAGCGGCTCCAGACCGTAGATCAGCGCCTTCTGGCAGCCCGCCACGGCGAACAGGCCGAGACCGAGGGCGTCCAGAACCATGACGGGCTTGCCCAGCCGGTTGACCGCGGGGTGGAAGAAGAACGCGACCAGGCCGGACGCCACCGCCGCCCACAGGTAGCGGTCGTCGCGGAAGGTGGCCGGCGGCACCGAACCCAGGATCACGTCGCGCAGCACGCCGCCCGCCAGGGCGGCGGCGAGCGCGAGCACCAGGACACCGAAGATGTCGAGGCGGTGGCGCACCGCCAGGGTGCCGCCGCTCAACCCGAAGACGAAGACCCCGATGAGGTCCATCCACAGCAGCAGGGTGGGCACGTCGAGGGTGTCGGGCATGGTGCGGCCGGCGGGTCGGGGGAGGACGGTTCGGGGTGTGTCATAGCGCGGATTCCGCCGTCTGTCGAAACTCCGCTGGGCTGGCCCGCGGCGCGCGGCCGGCGTAGTGTGGCGCATCCGCCCCAGGGAGCCGCCGCCATGACCGGACATCCGACAGAGGCCCCCGCCGCGCCGCCGGTCGTCGACCACATCGACCTGATCGCCGAGCACGTGGCGCTGGCGGGATGCCGCGCCGTCGACATCGGCTGCGGCACGGGCGCCCTGGTCCGCCAGCTGGCGGCCCGCGGCGCGGCGGTCACCGGGATCGAGATCGCCGCCGACCGCGTGGCCGCGGCCGGCGCCGTCGCCGCGGTGGCCGGCGAGCGGTACCTGGAGGGCCGGGCCGAGGCGCTGCCGCTGGCCGACGCCAGCGCCGACCTCGCGGTGTTCCTGTTCAGCCTGCACCACGTGCCGGAGGCGGTGCACGGCGGCGCGCTCGCCGAGGTGCGCCGGGTTCTGGTTCCCGGGGGCATCCTGTGCATCGCCGAGCCGCTGCCGGCCGGCCCCTTCTTCGAACTGCTGCGGCCCGTGCACGACGAGACGGCGGTGCGTGCCGTCGCCCAACGCACCGTCGCCGCGGCGCCCGGGCACGGTTTCTCCCCCGTGACGACGCGGCACTACCGCCGTCCCCGCGCCTTCGTCGATTTCGCCGCCCTCAAATCCCAGGTGGTCGGCGTCGACCCCGCCCGGGCGCCCGCGTTCGCGGCCCATGAAACGGCGCTGGAGACCGCGTTCCGGCGTTTGGCGGCGGGGGCCGGCGGCCGTGTCGTGCTGGACCAGCCCTGCCGCATGGATGTCTTTCGCCGCCTGTAGGCGCGCCGCCGCGCCGGCGCCGTCCCCCCGCCCCCGCCGTCCCCCGCGATAGGACCGCCCACGATGCCCTCCGACGCCCCGCTCCACCGCGGCCTGTCCGCCGCCGAGATCGACCGCGAGTACAATTTCCGGGTCCTGGTCCCGGAACACCCGGCTCACTTCGCCCGCTGGGCGCGCCGCAGCGACGCCACCCGCGCCACCGTGCGCGGGGTGCTCGACGTGGCCTACGGCGATCATCCGCGCGAGCGCCTCGACCTGTTCCCGGCGGGGGCCGGGGCGCCGCTGCTGGTTTTCTTCCACGGCGGCTACTGGCGCGCCATGGACAAGGAGACCTTCGCCTTCCTCGCCGAGCCGTTCGTCGCCGCCGGCATCGCCGTCGCCAACGTCGAGTACGCGCTGTGCCCCACCGTCACCCTCGACGTCCTGACGGCGCAGGCGGTGGCGGCGGTGCGCTGGCTGGGCGCCAACGCCGGCCGTCACGGCGTCGACGCGGGCCGTCTGGTGGTCAGCGGCCATTCCGCCGGCGGCCACCTCGCGGTCAGCCTGGCGGAGACCCTGCCGGGGCTGGTGGCGGGCGCGGTCGGCATCAGCGGCATCTACGACCTGGAGCCGATGCGGTTCTTCGAGGCCAACGAGCAGTTGCGCCTGGACGAGGCGGCGGCGCGGCGCGCCAGCCCGCTCCACCACGTGCCGACCCGGCCGGCGGCGCCGCTGCTGCTGACCCTGGGCGCCCGCGAGACCGCCGAGATGCACCGCCAGAGCCGTGCGATGGACGAGGCGTGGCGCGCCGCCGGCCACCGCGCCACCCTGCGCAGCGAGCCCGGCGCCGACCATTTCACGGTGCTGGACCACCTGGCCGATTCCGCCGGCGCCCTCCACGCGGCGGTGCGGCGCTTCGTGGAGCGGGCATAAAGCTGCGGTGGCTTCCTTGACGCACCGTCGCCCCCTGCATATTTTTCTCGTTTCAAACGCCACAGCCCCGTAGCGAAGCCCCATGGCCATCCTGCCGATCCTCGTCGCCCCCGATCCGCGCCTGAAGCAGAAGGCGACGCCCGTCGACACCGTCGACGCGCGCATCGCCACGCTGATGGACGACATGCTGGAGACGATGTACGACGCCAACGGCATCGGCCTGGCGGCCCCGCAGATCGGCGTTCTGGAGCGTGTCATCGTGGTCGACGTCCAGGAGCGCGACCAGCCCCGCGCGCCGCTGCAGATGGCCAACCCCGAGATCGTCTGGTCCGCCGAGGAGACCGTGCCGTGCGAGGAGGGCTGCCTGTCGGTGCCCGAGCAGTACGCCGAGGTCATCCGGCCCAGGGCGGTGCGGGTGCGCTACCGCGACAAGCAGAACGAGGTCCGGGAGCTGGAGGCCGACGGCATGCTGGGCGTGTGCATCCAGCACGAGATCGACCACCTCGACGGCACCCTGTTCGTCGACCGGCTGTCGCTGCTCAAGCGCAACATGATCATGCGCAAGCTGCAGAAGCAGCAGCGCCAGAAGGCCACGGCCTGATCCCCCTGCCACTCACGGTGTCCATGGCCCCGCTCCGCCTCGTCTTCATGGGCACGCCCGACTTCGCGGTGCCCAGCCTCAAGGCGTTGACCGACGCCGGACACCACGTGGTCTGCGCCTACAGCCAGCCGCCCCGCCCGGCCGGCCGCGGCCAGCAGGTGCAGGCCTCGCCGGTCCACCGTGCCGCCGAGGCCGCCGGCATCCCCGTGCGCACCCCCCGCACCCTGCGCACCGCCGAGACCCAGGCGGAGTTCGCGGCGCTGGAGGCCGACGCCGCCGTGGTCGCCGCCTACGGCCTGATCCTGCCGCAGCCGGTGCTCGACGCGCCGCGCCTGGGCTGCCTCAACGTCCACGGCTCGCTGCTGCCGCGCTGGCGCGGCGCGGCGCCGATCCAGCGCGCCATCCTCACCGGCGACGCGGAGACCGGGATCACCATCATGCAGATGGACGCCGGGCTCGACACCGGGGCCATGCTGGTGGCGGAGCGCACGCCGATCACCGCGGCCACCACCGCCAGCGCCCTGCACGACACGCTGGCGGCGATGGGCGCGCGGCTCATCGTCGCCGCCCTCGACGGGCTGGCCGCCGGCCGCCTCCGCGCCGAGCCGCAGCCCGACGCGGGGGTGACCTACGCCGCCAAGCTGACCCGCGAGGACGGCCGGCTGGACTGGGGCGTCGACGCCGCCGGCATCGACCGCCAGGTGCGCGCCCTCACCCCCTGGCCCGGCTGCTGGTTCGAGGCGGGTGGCGAGCGCATCAAGGTGCTGGCCGCCGCGCCGGTGGCGGGCGCACCGGCGGCGCCCCCGGGCACCGTGCTGGACGGCGCGCTGACGGTCGCCTGCGGCGGCGGCGCGGTGCGGCTCGACCGGGTGCAGCGCCCGGGCAAGGCGCCGGTGGACGGCGCGGCGTTCCTGCGCGGCTTCCACCTGGCGCCGGGCAGCCGCCTCGACCCGCCGCCGGCCCCCGCCCAGGACGCCCCGCCGTGCCCCGCTGGAAGCTGACCGTCGAGTACGACGGGCGGCCCTTCGTCGGCTGGCAGAGGCAGGACAACGGCCCGTCCGTGCAGCAGGCGCTGGAGGAGGCGTTCGCCCGCCTCACCGGCGCCGCCGTCCGGGTGCACGGCAGCGGGCGCACCGACGCCGGGGTGCACGCGCTGGGCCAGGTCGCCCACGCCGACGTGGAGAAGCCCTTCACCGCCGACCGCATCCGCGATGCCCTGAACTTCCACCTCCGGCCCTGGCCGGTGGCGGTGCTGCTGGCCGAGCCGGCGGCCGACGACTTCCATGCCCGGCTGACCTCGGTGGGGCGCAGCTACGTCTACCGCATCCTCAACCGCCGGCCGCCGCCGACCCTCGATGCCGGGCGCGTCTGGCACGTGCAGCGTCCCCTCGACGCGGCGGCCATGAACGCCGCGGCCGCCGTCCTGGTCGGCCGCCACGACTTCACCAGCTTCCGCGCCGCGTTGTGCCAGGCGCGCTCGCCGGTCAAGACGCTCGACCGGCTGGAGGTCGTGCGAGACGGCGCGGAGATCCACGTCCACGCCGCCGCCCGCTCCTTCCTGCACCACCAGGTCCGCAACATGGTCGGCACCCTGGAACTGGTGGGCGCCGGAAAATGGAGCGCCGACCGCGTGCGCGGCGCCCTGGCGGCGTGCGACCGGGCCAAGGCCGGCCCCACCGCCCCCCCCGACGGCCTCTACTTCGTGGCCGCCCGCTACTGACGATCGGGTGGGGCCGCACCCGTTCGGCTGATTGCCTTTGGAGCGGTTGCGGTGCGGCGGTTTTCCGGCCCATAGGTGGGATGGTCGAAACCGCCGCCCAAGGGGGGCCCGCCATGATCGCCAAGCTGATGAGCCTCGGCACCTTCGCCACCGTCGCCCTGCTGTTCCCGGTGATCTGGGCCGTGACCTCGCTGGACGCCGACGACGCCCCGGGACCCCTCCCGCCCGCCTGAGGGCGGACCCGTTACACTCGGTTACCAAGAGACCCGCCGACGGACACACCCCGGTTACGCGACGGGCGCCTAATACCCTCATGGCGCCAACGTCGAAAGGAGTGTGCCATGAACCGCATCCTTCGCATCGCCGCGCTGGCCGGCACGGCCGTCGTGCTCGCCGGTGCCCTTGCCTCCACCGACGCCGTGGCCCGCGGCGGCTACGCCGGGACCGGCGGGTGCTGGCTGTCCGCCCAGGCGCAACCGGGTGCCGGATCCGGCACCGGCCAGGGGCTCGGCCGGGGCGCCGGGATGGGCCGCATGTTCGCGGTCCTCGACACCGACCGGAGCGGCACCGTCAGCCTCGAGGAGTTCCAGGCCGGGCCGCAGGGCCGGTCGGTCGTCAGCCCCGAGCTGACCGTCCAGCACCGTGCCCAGCGGTTCCAACAGCTGGACCGCGACGGCGACGGGGCGCTGACCCCGGACGAGCTGGGCCCGGGCTCCTGGGCGCAGTGACCGTCGCCCCGCCGGCCGCCTGACGCCGGCGGGCTGACGCTGGCGGAGGGGCCGGGGGCGCTGCTAGGGTGGGTGCAAACCGCCCGAGCCCCGCCCTTGGCCCGCCCCTTCCCCACCGCGCTGGCGATCCTTCTCCTCACGGTGCCGGCGCTCGCCGGATGCGGCGTCGACCAGGCCCAGGTCGACGCCTGCCGCCGTTTCGTCCACGCCTTCGAGGCGTCCCCGGTCCGCCTGCTCGACGCCGCCCCCGATGCCGACGGCGCGCTGCGGCTGCGCTACGCCACGCCGGACGGCGACGCCGGGCACTGGATCGCCTGCCGCTTCGCCGACGGGCACCATGCGGAGGGGCGGCTGCGTGTGACCGGCGTGGCCACCGACCGGACTGGCCCGGTGACCGGCATGCGCTGGCTGATGCTGCGCCTGTGGGCCGCTCTTCCCGGTCCGCACGGGCCGCTCTCCGGCGCGGCGGAGGCCGCGCCGACGCCGCGCGCGGCGCCCACGCCGTGGACGCCGGTGGCGGTGTTCGCCCAGCAGACCATCAACGCCGCCACCCTGGCCTGCGTCTACGGGCTGCTGGCGGTCGGCTACACGGTGGTCTACGGCATCCTCGGCCAGATCATCCTGGCGATGGGCCAGCTGACCATGATCGGCGCCATGACCGCGGCCCTGGTCGCCGCCGTCCTCGCGGCCGCCGGGCTGGCCACCCAGCCGGCGGCGCTGGGTGCGGCGCTGGCGGTGGTGATGCTGTTCACCGCGGCCCATGGCTGGGCCATGGACCGCCTGGTGTTCCGGCATGTCCGCGGCGTCCGCACCCATGCGCCGCTGATCGCCGCCATCGGCCTGTCCATCGCCCTGCAAGAGGGCGTGCGCCTGCTGCACGGCGGGCGCGACTGGTGGCCACGGCCCGCGTTCGCCGGCCGCCACGACCTGTGGACGGAGGGGCCGTTCACGGTGACGGCGCTGACCGCGCACGGGGTGATCCTGGGGCTGACGGCGCTGCTCTTCCTCGTCCTGCGCCACGTCATGGCGCGCACCGCCTACGGCCGCGCCCACCGCGCCTGCGCCGACGACGTCGGCGCCGCGGCCCTGATGGGCCTGGACATCGACCGCACCGTCGCCACCACCTTCGCGCTGGGCGCGGCCTACGCCGCGGCGGCCGGCTTCGTCATCGCCATCCACTACGGCGGCGTGACCTTCTTCACCGGCTATCTCATCGGCTTCAAGGCGCTGGCGGCGGCCGTGGTGGGCGGCATCGGCTCGGTGCCGGGCGCCCTGCTGGGCGGTGCGCTGCTGGCGCTGGTGGAGACCTACTGGTCGGCCTACGGGCCGCTCGCCTACAAGGACGTCGCCGCCTTCGGCCTGCTGACCGGGTTCCTCATCCTGCGCCCGCACGGGCTGCTGGGGCGGCGGGCGGGCCGCGGCGACTGACCGCACCGCGCCGCCCGTCGCCCGGCGGTCAGAGCGACCGGACGTCGGTCAGGTGGCCGGTCACCGCGGCCGCCGCGGCCATGGCCGGGCTGACCAGGTGGGTGCGCCCACCCCGGCCCTGACGCCCCTCGAAGTTGCGGTTGGAGGTGGACGCACAGCGCTCGCCCGGCGACAGCCGGTCGGCGTTCATGGCCAGGCACATGGAACAGCCGGGCTCGCGCCACTCGAAGCCGGCCTCGGTGAAGACCTTGTCCAGCCCCTCCTCCTCGGCCTGCTCCTTGACCAGGCCGGAGCCGGGGACGACCATCGCGCGGATGCCCTCGGCCACCTTGCGGCCCTGGGCGATGGCGGCGGCGGCGCGCAGGTCCTCGATGCGGCCGTTGGTGCACGAGCCGATGAAGACGGTGTCCACCTTGACCTCGTTCAGCGGCTGGCCGGGGGCCAGCCCCATGTATTCCAGCGACCGCTGGACCGCGGCCCGCTTGCCGGCGTCGGCGATGTCCTTGGGGTCGGGGACGACGGCGGTGATCGGCAGCACGTCCTCGGGGCTGGTGCCCCAGGTCACCTGCGGCACGATGTCGGCGGCGTCGAGCACCACGGTGGTGTCGTAGGCGGCGCCGTCGTCCGACGGCAGCGTCTTCCAGTACGCCACCGCCTGCTCCCAGGTGCCGGCCTTGGGCGCCAGGGGGCGGCCCATGAGGTACGCGAAGGTGGTCTCGTCCGGCGCGATCAGGCCGGCGCGGGCGCCGCCCTCGATGGCCATGTTGCAGACCGTCATGCGGCCTTCCATGGACAGGCCGCGGATCGCGTCGCCGGCGAACTCGATGACGTGGCCGGTGCCGCCGGCGGTGCCGATGCGGCCGATGATCGCCAGCACGATGTCCTTGGCGGTGACGCCGGGCGGCAGCGTGCCGTCGACCCGGACCAGCATGTTCTTGGCCGGCTTCTGCTGCAGCGTCTGGGTGGCCAGCACGTGCTCGACCTCGGAGGTGCCGATGCCGAAGGCGAGCGCGCCGAAGGCGCCGTGGGTGGCGGTGTGGCTGTCGCCGCAGACGATGGTGGCGCCGGGCAGGGTGAAGCCCTGCTCCGGGCCGACGATGTGGACGATGCCCTGGCGCACGTCGTCCATCGGGAAGTAGCGGATGGCGAAGTCGCGCGCGTTCTTGTCCAGCGCCGCGACCTGGATCCGGCTCTCCTCGTCGTCGATGCCCTTGGAGCGGTCGGTGGTCGGCACGTTGTGGTCGGGCACCGCCAGCGTCTGCTCCGGCTGGCGCACGGCGCGGCCGGCCATGCGCAGCCCCTCGAAGGCCTGGGGACTCGTCACCTCGTGGACGAGGTGACGGTCGATGTAGAGGATGCAGGTGCCGTCGTCCTGGCGGTGGACGACGTGGCTGTCCCAGATCTTGTCGAAGAGGGTGCGGGGCTTGGACATGGTGACTTCTCTCTGGCGGAGCGCTGGCCGGACGGCGGGGGTGTGGGCAGTCCGGGGGACTGCACAATAGCCATGTGCACCGTCCCGGACAAGCGGGCGCCAAACCCCATCGACGACAAGGGCGCCGGGACCCTGCCCGGCCGACGGCGCCGGCCGGCGCCAGGCGCGCCCGGCTTGCCGTGCCGGCGCCCCTGGGATATGACGACGCGATCGCATGCACTTGGGCGGCGCGCGGCGAGGGGGCCAGCTTCGGTGAAAAAGCCATCGGTTCGGCAGGACGGCGATCGCGCCGCGGCCATCGCCCGCGCCCTGCGCAACGCCATCATCGACCAGGCGCTGGCGCCCGGGGTCAAGCTGCCGGAGGACACCATCGGCGAGCGGTTCGGCGTCAGCCGCACCATCGCCCGCCACGCCCTCGGGCAGCTCGCCGCCGAGGGCCTGGTGGAGCTGCGGCACAACAAGGGGGCGGCGGTCGCCACGCCGAGCTGGGACGAGGCGCGCGACGTGTTCGAGGTGCGCGTCGCGGTCGAACGCATCGTCGTGACGCGGCTCGCCGGGCGGCTCACCCCACGCCAGGCGGCCGCACTCCAGGAGCACGTCGACCGCGAGGAGGAGGCGCGCGGGCGGCACGAGGCGCTCTCCATCCGGCTGGCCAGCGAGTTCCACATGCTGCTCGCCGAAATGGCCGGCAGCCCGGTGCTGACCCGCTACGTCCGCGAGCTGGCGTCACGCTGCGGCCTGACCCTGGCGCAGTTCCAGCGGCCGCATTCGAGCGACTGCGCGGTGAGCGAGCACCGGGCGCTGATCGCCGCCCTGGAGGCCGGCGACGCCGGACAGGCGATCGCCATGATGGACGCCCATCTCGACGCCGTGATGAAGCGCGCCCTGATCGAGCCGGCGCGGCGGAACGAAACCGACCTCAAGGCGATCCTGGCGCCCTACGCGGAGGACGACCCGGCCGCGCGCGCCGCCGCGGCCGGGTGAGCCGCCGCGCCTACCCGGCGATGCCGTTGCGCTCCAGCAGGCGCTCGGCGCTGTCGTTCCACACGTCCATCGCCACGATCCGGCCGTCCCGGACGACGAAACGGTCGAGGTAGCGGTTGCCCTCGAACGGCGCACCGTCCGGCCATTCGCCGTAGAGCGTGCCGGTGTTGTAGACGACGACCTCGCCGGGGCCCGCGACGGCGTCCGTCCGCTCCATGCGCTTCTTGACCCAGCGGTAGCGCATGGCGTTGAACGCCGTCGCCTCCCGCGGATGGGAAAAACGGCGCCCCCCGGTGAAGGTGATGCGCACCCCGGGCGCCAGGAAGCTGGCGGCGGTCTCCGGATCGGGCACCATGGACGCCTCCAGATAGCGCTCGACGACGCGGGCGGCGCGCGCCGTCTCCTCCGGCGTCGCCCAGGGGGCGCCGTCGGCATCGGGTGCCGGTGTCGGGGTCGCGGTGGTCACGTCGTCCTCCGGGGTCATGGTTCGCAGTCCATGGTTCATGGATGATCGCATACACTATCGCGTGGCGGTCGCATGCAATCAAGCGCGGCGGCCATCCCGCGCGGTGCCCCGATTCACTGCCCAAGGAACGGGCGATTGCGCGCCGATGCGGCACGGGGCGCGGCCCATCCACCGGCACGGGCGCGGATTCCGGGTGCATGCATGTTGGCATATGGAGTGCATGCACTTCAGCAACGCTCGAATGACGGAGGTGCCCCCGATGCCACTGCGGTTCCGCCTGCCAGACCTCACCCGCCGCGCCGTGCTTGCCGGCGCCGCGGTCACCGCGCTCACCCTGGCGCCCCTGTCCGGCGCCGCGCCGGCCAACGCCCAGGACACCATCGCCCTCGGGCTCGTCGCCGCCATGTCCGGGCAGTCCGCCAAGTCGGGTGAGGCCATCGTCCGCGGCCTGACGGTCGCCATCGACGAGATCAACGCCAAGGGCGGCGTGCTCGGCAAGCCGCTGACGCTGATCGTCCGCGACGACGAGAGCAACCCGGCCAAGGGTGTCGTCGCGGCCCGCGAACTGGTCCAGCGGGAGCGGGTCGCCGCCCTGTTCGGCGGCCTCGACACGCCGGTGTCGCTCGCCATCGTGCCCTTCGCCAACAGCGCGAAGGTGCCCTTCGTCGGCGTCTGGGCCGCCGGCACCCCGATCACCCGCAACGGCGCGGCGGAGAACTACGTGTTCCGCGTGTCGGCGGTGGACGAGATCGTCGGCACCGCGCTGGTGGACTACGCGGCGACGGTCCACGGCGCCAAGACCCCGGGCATGATCCTCATCAACAACCCCTGGGGTGAGTCCAACGAGAAGGGCCTGAAGGCGGCGCTCGCCGCCAAGGGCATGCCCTTCGCCGGGGTCGAGAAGTTCGAGACCAACGACGTCGACGTGGTGCCCCAGCTCAGCCGGCTGAAGGCGGCCGGTGCCGACACCCTGTTCCTGGTCGCCAACGTGGCGCCCTCGGCCCAGGTCGTCAAATCGCTCGACCGGATGGGCTGGGACGTGCCGATCGTGTCCCACTGGGGCCCGGCCGGCGGCCGTTTCAGCGAGCTGGCGGGGCCGAGCGCCGCGCGCGTCCACTTCATCCAGACCTACACCTTCCACGGCGAGCAGTCGCCGAAGGGCCAGTCCGTGCTGACGGCGCTGAAGGCGACTTTCCCGGAGATCGAGACCCTGGCCGACATCACGCCGGCGGTCGGCATCGCCAACGCCTACGACGCGCTCCACCTGACCGCGCTGGCGATCGCCAACGCCGGTTCGACCGAGGGGCCGGCGATCCGCGAGGGCTTCTACCGGATCGAAGGGCACGACGGCCTGATCAAGACCTACAGCCGTCCCTTCACGCCGGCCAACCACGACGCGCTGGACGCCGGGGACTACATCTTCACCCACTTCGTGGACGGCGCCATCGTGCCGCTGGCCCGTTGAGACCGGGCCGGGCGCGATGCTGATCGTCTCCACCCTCGTGACCGGGCTGGCGCTCGGCAGCATGTACGGTCTGATCGCGCTCGGCTACCACGTGACCTATGCGGTGTCGGGCACGGTCAACTTCGCCCAGGGCTCGTCGATGATGCTGGGCGCGGTGCTCGGCTACGCGTTCGCCGTGCGTCTGGGCCTGCCGGTGCCGGTCGCCGTGCTGCTGGCCCTTCTCGCCTGCGCGGTGTTCGGGCTGGCGGTCGAGCGCTTCCTGGTGCGCCCGTTCGTCGTCCGGGGCTCCAACGCCTGGCTGATGGCCACGGTGGCCGGCGGCATCGTGCTCGACAACGTCGTGCTCTTCACCTTCGGCAAGGAGCCGCGCAGCTTCCCCTCGGCGCTGGCGGCGGAGCCGGTGGCGCTGTTCGGGACCGGCGTCTACCCGCTCCAGCTCCTCATCCCGCTGGTCGGGCTGGGGATCACGGCCGCCCTCACCCTGGTGGCGCGGCGCACCCGGCTCGGCACGGCGATGCTGGCGGTGGTGCAGAATCCGGCGGCGGCGCGGCTGATGGGGATCGACGTCACCCGCGCGGTGGCCGCCGCGTTCGCGCTGTCGACCCTGCTGGCGGGGCTGGCCGGCCTGCTCATCGCGCCGCTGTTCAACGTCCATTCCGACATGGGGACGCTGTTCGGCATCAAGGCCTTCGCCGTGGCGATCCTCGGCGGCATCTCCTCGGCGCCCGGGGTGATGCTGGCCGGCCTGCTGTTCGGGGTCACCGAGGCGCTGGTCACCGCCTATCTCGGCTCGATCTACACCCAGATCGTCGTCTTCTCCATCCTCATCGTCGCCCTCGCCGCCATGCCGAACGGCCTGCTCGGCCGCGCGGCCGTCAACAAGGTGTAAGCCCATGGACGGCTCGTCCCCCCTGCGCGACCGGCCCCTGCGCGACCGGGCGGTCCCGGCCGCCGTCCTGGCCCTGACGGCCGCCGGCGTCGCCGGGGCGCTGGGCAGCGGCGGCTACACCGCCTTCGTGCTCGCCCTGGTGGCGCTGACGGGCACCGTCGGCGTCGGCCTCAACGTGCTGGTCGGGCTGACGGGGCAGGTCTCGCTGGGCCATGTCGGATTCTACGCGATCGGCGCCTACACCACCGCCGTGCTGGGCGTGAACGGGGTGTCGTTCTGGCTGGCGTGGCCGGTGGCCGGGGCGCTCGCCGCCGCGGTCGGCCTGGTGCTCGCCCTGCCGGCGCTGCGGGTGAGCGGCCCCTACCTGGCGATGGTGACCATCGCCTTCGCCTTCATCGTCCACAGCGTCGCCATCGAGTGGCGCCCGGTCACCGGCGGCGCCAACGGGCTGATGGGGATCGAGGCGCCGACCCTGGGCGGCGCGCCGCTGACCGAGAGCGGCATGGCCGCCCTGGCGGTGCTGCTGTTCGGCGGCTCCCTGTGGCTGTTCCACCGGCTGGCCGAAAGCCCCTGGGGCAAGGCCATGCTGGCCGTCCGCGACGCCGAGGTGGCGGCGCGCTCCATCGGCCTCGACCCGACCGTGGTCAAGACGGCCGCCTTCGCGGTGTCCGCCGCCTGCGCCGGGCTGGCGGGGGGCGTGTTCGCGCCGTTGATGCTGTTCGTGGCGCCCGACAGCTTCCCCTTCTCCCAGTCCATCCTGTTCCTGCTGGCGGTCATCGTCGGCGGCGCCGGCTGGACCCTCGGCCCGGTGGTCGGGGCCGTCGTCGCGGTGGTGCTGCCGGAGCTTCTGGCCGGCCTGGCCGAATACCGCCTGCTGTTCTTCGGCGCCCTCCTCCTGGTCGTGCTGTGGGCGGCCCCGCAGGGGGCCGTCGGGACGCTGGCCCGGCTCCTGCCGCGGCGTGCCGACCGCGCGCCGGCCGGCGGCGGGGTGGACGTGGCGTCCTTCCTGCGCCCGGACGGCGCCGCCACGGCCCTGGAGGTCGCCGGCCTCGGCATCTCGTTCGGCGGCGTCCGCGCGGCGTCGGGCGTGTCCTTCACCGCCCGGCCGGGGGCGGTGACCAGCGTCATCGGCCCCAACGGGGCGGGCAAGACGACCGTTCTCAACATGGTCGGCGGTTTCTACCGGCCGGACTCCGGCAGCGTTCGCCTGGGCGGGACGGAGCTGGCCGGGCGTCCGGCCTGGGCCGCGGCGCGCGGCGGCATCGCCCGCACCTACCAGACGACGCAGCTCTTCGGCACCCTGGGCGTGCTCGACAACGTGCTGATCGCGCTGCGCCGCGGCCGCCTCGGCAACCCGCTGGCCCGCCGCGGCACGGCGGCGGAGCGCGCCACGGCCGAGGCGCTGCTCGCCTTCGTCGGCTACCGCGGCGGCATCGCGGTCGCGGCCGAGGCGTTGCCGCACGTCGACCGGCGGCTGGTGGAGATCGCCCGCGCGCTGGCCACGCGGCCGCGCGTGCTGCTGCTCGACGAGCCGGCCGCCGGCCTGATGCGGGCGGACAAGGATTCGCTCAGCGTCCTGATCCGCCGCATCGCCGACCTCGGCATCGCCGTGGTGCTGGTGGAGCACGACATGGCCCTGGTCATGGCGATCTCCGACCGGGTGGTGGTGCTCGACGCCGGCACCGGGATCGCCGACGGCCTGCCGGCCGAGGTGCAGCGCGACCCGCGCGTGCTGAAGGCCTATCTGGGCGACGGCAGCGGCGGGGTGCACGCCCGCCCCCGCCCCGCGCCGTGGGACGGCAGCCGGGACGCGGTGCTGACGACGCTGCGCCTGACGGCCGGCTACGGCGCCGCGCCGGTGCTGGAGCGGGTCGACCTGACGGTGCGGCCGGGCGAGCTGGTGGCCGTCCTGGGCGCCAACGGGGCCGGCAAGTCCACCGCCATGCGGGCGCTGGCCGGGCTGCTGCGGCCGATCGGCGGCAGCGTGGTGCTGGACGACACCCCCATCGACGGCCTGTCGGCCCACGCCATCGCCCGCCGCGGCCTGGCGCTGGTCCCGGAGGGACGCCAGGTGTTCCCCGAGCTCACCGTCCTCGACAACATCCGGCTGGGCGCCTTCACCCGGGGTGCGGGCGACCGCACCGCCGAGATCGCCGCCGTGCTGGAGCGCTTCCCGCGCCTGAAGGACCGGCTGGACAGCCGCGCCGGCCTGCTGTCCGGCGGCGAGCAGCAGATGGTGGCGATCGCCCGCGGCCTGCTGGCGCGCCCGCGCATCCTGCTGCTCGACGAGCCGTCGCTGGGGCTCGCCCCCGCCATGGTGAACGAGCTCTACGACGTGCTCGCCACCTTGCGCGACGAGGGGACGACCATCCTGCTGGTCGACCAGATGGCCAATCTGGCGCTGACCGTCGCCGATCGCGGCTATGTGCTGGAATCCGGCCGGGTGGTCGCCACCGGCGCCGCCGCGGCGCTGGTCCACGACCGCGCGCTGGAAGCGGCCTATCTCGGCCACGCCGCCGCCGCGGACTGAGCCTCCATTCCAACCGTCCGGACCCGACCATGGCCTTCGATCTCATCCTGCGCGGGGCGCGGCTCGACCGCTCCGCCGCGCGTGTCGACATCGGCATCCGCGACGGGCGGATCGCCGCGGTGGAGCCGCACCTCGCCGCCGACGGCCCGGCCGTCACGCTGGAGGGCCGGCTGGCCATGCCGGGCTTCGTCGAGACCCACATCCATCTCGACAAGTCCTGCATCCTGGAGCGCTGCACCTGCCGCGAGGGCACGCTGGCCGAGGCGATCCGCGAAACGGCGGCCGCCAAGCGCTCCTTCACGGAGGAGGACGTCTACGCCCGCGGCCGCCGCACCCTGGAGCGCGCGATCGTCCAGGGCACGACGAGCATGCGCACCCATGTGGAGGTCGACCCGCGGGTCGGCCTCGCCGGCTACCGCGGCGTGCGCCAGCTCGCCCGCGACTACGCCTGGGGGATCGACCTGGCGCTGTGCGTCTTCCCGCAGGAGGGGCTGCTCAACGATCCCGGCTGCGAGGAGCTGCTGGAGGCGGCGTGCCGCGAGGGCGTCGACGCGATCGGCGGCTGCCCCTACACCGACAGCGACCCGCACGGCCAGATCGCCCGCATCTTCGCGCTGGCCCGGCGCTACGACCTGGACGTCGACTTCCACCTGGATTTCGACCTCGACCCCCGCTGGATGCACCTGGACGAGGTCTGCCGGCAGACCGTGGCCCATGGCTGGGAAGGCCGGGTCACCATCGGCCACGTCACCAAGCTGTCCATGGTCCCGCCGGCCGAGCTCCGCCGCATCGGCGCACGGCTCGCCGACTGCGGCGTCGCGGTGACGGCCCTGCCCGCCACCGACCTGTTCCTGATGGGGCGGGAGCACGACCACGCCGTGCCCCGCGGGGTGACCCCGGTGCACCGCCTCGCCGCCGACGGCGTCACCTGCTCGCTCGCCACCAACAACGTGCTCAACCCCTTCACCCCGTTCGGCGACGCCTCGCTGCTGCGCATGGCGAACCTCTACGCCAACATCGCCCAGACCGGGCGGCCGGAGGATCTCGCCGCCTGCTACGACCTGGTGACCACCGCGCCGGCCCGGCTGACAAACCGGGCCGGCTACGGCATCCGCCCGGGTGCGCCGGCCGATGTGGTGGTGCTCGACGCGCCCGATCCGGCGACCGCGGTGGCCACCCTGGCGCAACCCGTGTTCGGGTGGAAGGCCGGGCGGCGCAGCTTCAGCCGGCCGCTGCCGGAGCTCCACCCGCCCGCCGCGGCCGGCTCGTTCTGACGCCGCCCACCGCCCCGGCGGGCACCGCCGCCATGGACAGCGGTCGCCGCCTGGGGCATGACGGGGCGGTTCGTGCCGCAACCCCCGCCAGGACCCGCCCCGCCATGCCCCGGCCGCCCCTGCTGATCGAGAGCCCGCAGAACCCGAGGTTCAAGCTGTGGGAATCCCTGCTGGAGAGCCGCGGCCTGAAGAAGCACGGCCAGTTCCTGTTGGCCGGGCTCAAAACGGTTCCGGAAGCGTTGGCTCATCATGGCGATCGTTTCACAGCCGTTCTAATCGACACCCCGGAGCCTCCGACCGGCTTGCCGATTCCCGAGGGGCTTGAGGTGGTGCACCTCGCCCCGGCCCTGTTCCGCCGGCTCGACGCCGCCGGCACCGGTTTTCCCCTGCTGCTGGGCGCCGTTCCGGCGATGCCGGCGGCGGATCTGGCCGCCCCGCCGCGCGGCCTGGAGCTGGTGTGCGCGTTGAGCGATCCCAGCAACCTCGGCGCCCTGCTGCGCAGCGCCGCGGCCTTCGGTGTCGAACGGGTGGTGCTGCTGGAGGAGTCGGCCCACCCCTTCCATCCCAAATGCCTGCGCGCCGCCGCCAACGCCCAGTTCGCGCTGGAGCTGCGGCGCGGGCCGCGCTGGCCGGCGCTGAGCGCCGCCGCCGGCCCGCTGGTGGCACTGGACGGCGGCGGCAGCGACCTCAGCCGTTTCGCCTGGCCGGCCGGCCTGCGCCTGGTGCTGGGGGAGGAGGGCCAGGGCGTGCCGCCGGACCTGCCGGCGGTGCGGCTCGCGGTGCCGACGACAGGGGCGGTGGAATCCCTGAACGCCACGGTCGCCGCAAGCGTCGCCCTGTACGCCTGGCGCGCCGCGACGCGGCGTCCCTGACGCCCCCCGGCCGCCGGAAGCGGCGCGCCGGAGAGCGTCAGGCGCCCGT
Organism: Azospirillum sp. NS33; assembly: GCF_059703765.1. Lineage (NCBI taxonomy): Bacteria > Pseudomonadati > Pseudomonadota > Alphaproteobacteria > Rhodospirillales > Azospirillaceae > Azospirillum > Azospirillum sp. NS33. Next base: position 43,582 of record NZ_BAAKJB010000014.1, read on the forward strand.
TCAGCGCGTCAGGGCCGTGGCGATGGAGTCCACCACGTAGTCCACGTTGCCGGAGTTCAGCGCGGCGACGCAGATCCGCCCGCTGTCGAGGGCGTAGATGGAGAAGTCGTCGCGCAGGGTGTGGACCACCGCCACCGGCAGGCCGCTGTAGGAGAACATGCCGTTCTGCTGGGCGATGAAGCCGAAGTCGCGGCCGGGCACACGGGCGGTCAGCCGCTCCGCCAGCACGGCGCGCATGGCCTTGATGCGGTCGCGCATGCCGGCCAGCTCCTGCTCCCACAGCGCGCGCAGGGCCGGGGTGCCCAGCACGGTGGAGACCAGCTTGGCGCCGTGGGTCGGCGGACTGGAATAGGTGGTGCGCGCCACCCGCTTGAGCTGGCTGAGCAGCCGCGTCTTCTCCTGGGCGTCGGCGGCGACCACGCTCAGCGCCCCGACGCGCTCGCCATAGAGGGACATGGACTTGGAGAAGGAGTTGGCGACCAGCAGCGGCCCCTCGCTCGCGGCGAAGGCGGTCACCGCGGCGCCGTCCTCGGCCAGCCCGGCGGCGAAGCCCTGGTAGGCCATGTCGAGGAAGGGCACCAGGCCACGCCCGCGCACCACCGACACCACCTCCCGCCACTGGTCGGGCGTCAGGTCGAGGCCGGTGGGGTTGTGGCAGCAGGCGTGGAGCACGACCACCTCGCCCGCCGGCAGGCCGGACAGGCAGGCCATCATGCCGGCGAAGTCGACCCGGTTGCCCTCGCCCAGGTAGGGGTAGGTGTTCACCGCGAAGCCGGCGCCCTCGAAGATGGCGCGGTGGTTCTCCCAGCTGGGGTTGCTGATCCACACCCGCGCGTCCGGCAGGAAGCGGCGCAGGAAGTCCGCGCCCAGCTTCAGCGCGCCGGTGCCGCCCAGCGACTGCACCGTCAGGGTCCGTCCCTCGCGCAGGGCCGCGCACCCGTCGCCGAACACCACGGCGCCCACCGACTGGTCGAACACCGGCAGGCCGTCGATCGGCAGGTAGCCGTAGGGCTGCTGCGTCTCGACGAGCTGCGCCTCCGCCTGGCGGATGCACTCCAGGAGCGGCAGGCGCCCGGTGTCATCGGTGTAGACGCCGACCCCCAGGTTCACCCGGCGCGGGCTGGTGTCGGCGTTGTAGGCCTCGGTGATGCCCAGGACGGGATCACGCGGCGCGGCCTCGATGTGGGCGAACACGGACGGTTGCGGTGCGGTGCTCATGGCAAATGGCGGGCCTCTCTCACCCTTGTCGGACGGTCGGCCGTGATGGCGCCGTCGGTGTGGCTTGGCGGTACGGCTGAAATCGCGGGTCCCATGGGCCCGGGCGGCGCGGCGCCCGTCGGCGGGGCGGCGACGTCCGAACGCGCCGACCTTAGGCACGGGCGGAGGCGACGCGCAAGGCGCTTGGCGGCAACTCAGCGCTGCCCGCCGGCGCCCTGGGTGGGGAACAGGGCCGAGGTGAGATCGCCGACGAGGTGGCGCAGGCGCGGGTCGTCGGGTCCCTGGGGTTCGTCGAGCCATCCCGTCGCCGAGGTCAGGGCCCGCCCCTGCCGGCAGAAGGCGGCCTGAACCGTCAGTGTCTTGCCCTCCCGGGCGCGCGTCGGCACCACGCCCATGCTGCACAGCCGGGCGTTCAGGGTGGGTTGGACCGCCTCGAAGGCGATCACCACACGGTAGTCCGGGCGGGCCGACGGGCCGGGCCGGGTGGTGGGATTGGTGCGGACGCCGTGGATGCGCTGGCCCATCACCGTGGTGACGGTGCGCGCCAGTTCCGCGGGATCGCTGGCGAAGGGGTTGCCCTGGAGGACCACGTTCAGGTCGCGGTCCCCGGCGGCGTAGGCCAGTTCCTGAAGCGACCAGGCGACGTCGGGCTCGTCGCCGACGACGCGGCTGCCGTCGCACCCCGCGAGCGCCGCCGCCGCCGCCGCCAGGGCCGCGCTTGCCACCATCCGGAAAACCCGTCCACCCGCCATCGCCGTCCCCGCTCGCGTCCGCTCCGACGCCCTATCTGGGGACGCCGGCGCCGCACGCCAGGGACAATCGACGGGACTCGGGCGCCGCCTCGCGATGCGCGCGGGCTCAGGCCGCGGCTTCGGTGCTGGTGGCCAGGCGGGCGCGGTCGGGGATCTCCACCAGCCCGCCCTCCAGCAGGCGGATGACGCCCCCGGTCTTCAGCTTGGTGAAGGCGCGCGACACCGTCTCGGTGGTCAGGCCGAGGTAGTCGGCGATGTCGCAGCGGCTCATCGGCAGGCGCACACGCCGGCCGTCGCCGCGGGCGCGCTCGACCAGGCGCAGCAGGAACGTGGCCACCTTCTCCACCGCCGTCTTGCGGCCGAGCAGCACCATGTGGTCCTGGGCGGCCATCAGTTCGGTGGCGATCGTCGCGCTGAGGCGCCGCGCCAGGCCCGGCTGGGCGTCCATCAGCGCGTCGAAGCGGCTGCGCGAGATGCGCTGCAGCGTGCAGGCGGTGACGGTCTCGGCGGTGTAGAGCTGGCAGGCCCCGAGGGTCAGGCCGATCATGTCGCCACCCTGCAGGAAGCCGACGATCTGGCGCCGCCCGTCGGGCAGCAGCTTGTAGACCCGGACCATGCCGTCGACCACCCGGTAGAGATCGCCGGCGCTGTCGCCCTCGGCGAAGAGCATGGTCTCGCGGTCCGCCACCACCGTCTCGGCGACCGCCTCCAGCGGGTCGGTGGTGCGCGGGTCGGGGAAGGAGACCACCGTGCCGCCGGCCGGACGCACGCTGCGCCGCGCGGGCGGCGCCGACGACGCGGCCGCCTGCGGAACGAAGGCCCGGCGGGCGGCGTCGGCGCTGTCGAGTGCGGCGAGATGGGCGGCCATGGCGGTGTCTCCTGCGAGCGGCGGCGGGGCCTTGGATCGGCTCCGCCTCGGTGTCCGTGACAGAAACCTAGCCCCTTCGGCCCTGCCGCCGTAATTCGGAACATTACGTAAGGGAGACTACGTATGGCCCGCGCATATGACATTGGTCATATTTGCCGCGGGGCGGCGGCGGCCGGTCTCAGGCCGCCAGAACGCGCTCGATGGCGTCGAGAAGGGTGTCCTCCTCGAACGGCTTTTCCAGGACGGTGACGACGCCGGCGTCGCGCACCCGCGCGTCGGTCGCGGCGTCGCTGCGCCCGGTGATCAGGATCACGGGCAGGCCGCCCAGCGTGGCGCCGTGGCGTTCCATGAATTCAAGACCGCTCATCACCGGCATGTGCAGGTCGAGCAGGACGCAGCCGCGGCGGCCATCCGCCGCGGCCGCGTCGAACCCGTCCATGAAGGCGCGGCACGACGGGTAATCCTGCACCTGATAGTCGCACGTCTCCAGCAGAGTCCGCACGGAGTCGCGCACCGGCTCGTCATCGTCGATGACATAGACGAGTTTGCCGTCCGTACCGCCCAAGACCGCCTCCAACACCGAACGGTGTCCCGGTGGCACATCGCACCACCGCACCGACGGCAAAGATACCGTCGAGGGGTGGCGACAAATATACGGGTTTCCCCTTACGGACCCCATGTTTGATCGAGATCAGCCCGGCCGCCCGTGCCGGCGGCGGCGGCCGGCCGATGCTAGGGCGCCTCGAGCGGAACGCGCCGGACCAGCCGGAACGTCTCCTCGGCCTCCTCCTCCTCGATGACCCGGAGGTAGACGTCGACGTGTGCGGGGCCACGGATCGCGTAGAGGACCTCGCCGCGGCCGGCCCACCAGCCGAGGCAGGCGATGGTCGCGTCGTCCGGCACCGACCAGGCGCCGGGGCTCAGGTCGCGGTAGGAGACGGGCTCGTTCTCGCGGATCGGGACGGTCCGGTCCCCGACCGCCAACGCGAGCGTGCCGTGGGGATTGCCCATGCCGTCCAGCGTTTCGGTGATCCGCCACGCGACGGGAGGGTGGGCGGCCGCCTCGGCCGGCGCGGGATTGCCCGGCGCGGGATCGGCCGGCGGTTGCGACCGGGCCGCCCCACCCGTGACGCAGAGCGCACCCCCCAGCAGGAGGATCGCCGCGGCGGCACGAGCGCCCGTCATTCGGCCCTCCCGTGGATCTTCTCGTCCTGCTCCTCGTCCCAGTACCAGAACGTGCGGGTCGCGAAGTCCCACTCGCCACCGCAGCAGAAGCTCGCCCCTGTCTCCGCCCAGCGGAGATCGTAGACAAAGGACACCATGGGCACCGGGATCGCACCGTAGTTGGTGCCGTCGACGCCTTCGATCCGGATGTGGCCGCTCTTGTCGCCGGACTGACCGGGGAAGCGCGCGACGGTGAGTTCCCACAGCGGAAAGGTGGCGATGGCGACGTAGCGCCCGTCCGGCGACTCCACCCGTTTGTACTCCCCCTCGCCCACTCCCCCCATGCCGACGAGCCCCAGCAGGAGGAGCCCGCCGAGGACCACGACCACGGCGAGGGCGGCGAGGGCGGCGATCCACCGGACGGCTCTCCATGGAAACGATGACGCCGTCGCGGGCATCCGGGCCTCCTGGTCGGCGAAGGGGGGCGACGAACGCCGCAATCTCGACGACCATGCCGCAGATCGGTCGGGTGGCGCGAGACCTTTTCGTCTTGCGCACGCCTTGGCCGGACGGGCGCGATGACTTCCGCACCGCCCACCGCCGGCTACGCGGCGGCGGGAATGCGCGCGATCACCTTGATCTCGAAATCGAAGCCGGCCAGCCAGGTGACGCCGACGGCGGTCCAGTTCGGGTAGGGCGGGGCGCCGATCACGGTGTCGCGCACCGCCATGATCGTGTCGAGTTGGTTCGCCGGATCGGTGTGGAAGGTGGTCACGTCGACGACGTCGTCGACGGTGCAGCCGGCGGCGTCCAGGACGGCCGCGAGGTTGTCGAAGGCGCGGCGCACCTGGTCGGCGAACACCGGCTCCGGGGTGCCGTCGGGCCGGCTGCCGACCTGCCCGGACACGAACAGGAGGTCGCCGGAGCGGATGGCCGCCGAATAGCGGTGGGCCTCGTAGAGCGCGTGCCGGCCGGCCGGAAAGACCGCGTCGCGGTGGGTCATGGTCGCTGTCCTCGTGTCGTTGCCGCTTCACAGGGTGGGCCGCGCGTTGATATACGCAGCGTATGCGACCAGAACATACATACGCTGCGTATGTCAATTCGCAAACGCGGCGTCTGCGAACCGGGGAGGCGGGCGGTATGGCGAGACGGCGTTCGGAGATGATGGAGGAGACCCGCGCCAAGCTGATCGGCGCGGCGCGCGCGGCGTTCGCCGCCCAGGGCTACGCGGCCGCGTCGATGGACGACCTGACGGCGGCGGTGGGGCTGACGCGCGGCGCGCTCTATCACAATTTCGGCGACAAGCGCGGCCTGCTGCACGCCGTGGTCGACCAGATCGACGCGGAAATGGCGGCCCGGGCGCGCGCCGCCGGGGCCGGGGCCGCCACGGTGTGGGAGGGGCTGCTGGCGGAAGGGGCCGCCTACATCGCGATGGCGCTGGAGCCGGAGGTGCAGCGCATCGTGCTGCTCGACGGGCCGGCCGTGCTTGGCGACCCGTCGACCTGGCCGAGCCAGAACCGCTGCCTTCAGGAGACCATGGGCGCGGTGGCGACGCTGATCGAGCAGGGCGTCGTCAAGCCGGTGGATGCCGAGGCCGCGGCGCGGCTGCTGAACGGCGCCGCCCTCACCGCGGCGCTGTGGGTGGCCGCCAGCGATGACCCGCCGGCGGTTCTGGCCAAGGCCGTCGAGGCGTTCCGCTGCATGGCCGCGGGGCTCCGGACCGAGGGCTGAGGGCGCGGCCGGCCGCTCTCACGCCTCGTCGGGCGCCAACCCCGCCGCCAGGGACAGGCGCACGAGCTGCGGCAGGCTGTCGGCCTGCATCTTGTCCATCACCCGGGCGCGGTGGATCTCCACCGTGCGCGGGCTGATGGCGAGATCGTAGGCGATCACCTTGTTGGACTTGCCGGCGACCATGCCGGCGAGCACCTCGCGCTCGCGCGGCGTCAGGCTGGACAGCCGCTCCAGCACCTCCGGCGGGCACGCCGGAAGGCCCGCCGCCGCACCCGCGGGCGGCGCCTCGCCGGTGGCGGCGCGGGCCAGCGCCGTGCGCACCCCGGCGATCAGCGTGTCGTCGTCGAACGGCTTCTCGATGAAGTCCACCGCGCCCGATTTCATCGCCCGCACCGCCAGCGGCACGTCGGCGTGGCCGGTGATGACGATCACCGGCAGCGCCGCGCCGCGCCGCGCCAGCGTCTCCTGAAGGTCCAGGCCGCTCATGCCGGGCATCCGCACATCGGTCACCAGGCAGCCGGGACGCGACGGCGCGTCGGAGTCCAGGAAGGCGGCGGGCGAGGCGAAGGCCTCCACCACGAACCCGGCGCTGTCCAGCAGCACGGCCAGGGAGTCGCGGACGGCGTCGTCGTCGTCGATCACGAACACCGTCGGCTCAATGGCCATGATCGGCCTCCTCATCCGCCGGTTTCGCGCCACCCGGAGCCTCGGCGTCCGCGATCTCGCCGGACTGCACGGTGAAGCGGAACACCGTGCCGCCCTCGGCCCGCGCATCCGGCCACAGCCGGCCGCCATGGGCCTCGACGATGGAGCGGCAGATCGACAGGCCGAGCCCCATGCCCTTCTCCTTGGTGGTCACGAAGGGCTGGAAAAGCTGGGCCATCACCGCCGCGTCGATGCCCGGCCCGGTGTCCGACACCGCGACCTCCAGAAGGTCGGGCTGCTCCGCCGACCACCCGGTGCCGATCACCATTTCGCGCCGCGCCCCGCCGGCCATCGCCTCGGCCGCGTTGCGCACGAGGTTGAGCACCACCTGCTGGATCTGCACCTTGTCCACCAGCACCAGGGGATCGTCGGGGTCGAAGGCGTAATGGACGCGGATGCCCGTCTCCTTGGCGCCGACCAGGGCCAGGGAGGCCGCCTCCTCCACCACCTTGTTCAGGGGCTCCACCGTGCGATCGGTGTGGCCCTTCTCGATGAAGGCGCGCAGGCGGCGGATGATCTGGCCGGCCCGCGTCGCCTGGGCCACCGCCTTGTCCATGGTGTCCGCGACCTTGTCCGCCGCCGGCCCCTCCAGGGAGGCCAGCATGCGCTTGACCGCCTTGGCGTAGTTGATCACCGCGGTCAGCGGCTGGTTCAGCTCGTGGGCCAGCGTCGAGGCCATCTGCCCCATCGCGCTGACCCGGCTCACGTGCAGCAGCTCGCCCTGCAGCTCCTGCAGGCGCTTCTCCGTGGCCTGCCGTTCCGTGAGGTCGCGCACGAAGCCGGTGAACAGGCGCCGGCCGCCGATCGACACCTCGCCCACCGCCAACTCCATCGGAAACACCGAGCCGTCGGCCCGCCGCCCCGACACCACCCGGCCGATGCCGATGATCCGCCGCTCGCCCGTGGCCAGGTAGCGCGCGAGATAGGCGTCGTGCTGGTCGCGGTAGGGCTGCGGCATCAGCACGCTGACGTTGCGGCCCAGGACCTCGGCGGCGGTGAAGCCGAACAGCCGCTCCGCCGCCGGGCTGAAGGACTCGATGGCGCCGCGCTCGCCGATGACGATGATGGCGTCGGGCACCGTCTCGAGAATCGAGGTGAGCCGCGCCTCGCGCTCGCGCACCTCCGACTCCGCCCGCTTGCGCTCGGTCAGGTCGCGGACGATGCCGATGAAGGCGGGTGCGCCGTCCTGCCCCGCCTCGCCCACCGCCAGCTCCATCGGGAAGGTCGAACCGTCCTTGCGCAGGCCGGTGACCTCGCGGCCGATGCCGATGATCCGCCGCTCCCCGGTGGCGAGGTAGCGGCCGAGATAGCCGTCGTGCTCCTGGCGGTAGGGCGCCGGCATCAGCATCGCCACGTTCCGGCCGAGCACCTCCTCGGCCCGCCAGCCGAACAGGCGTTCGCAGGCCGGGTTGTAGTTCTGCACCGTGCCGACGGCGTCGATCACCATCACGCCGTCCGGCACCGTGTCGATCATGGCCTGGAAACGCGCCAGCAGGTTGCCGGCCCGCCCCTCCTCCTCACCCCGCACTGCGCTTCACCCTCGACGTGTGTTGCCGCCCGCAAGTGAGCATAGTTGACTCTCGTGAAGGGTCAACGACGGCCTGCGTGCCGGGCCGCCACGCCGCCAAAGGCCGAGCCCCGCCCTGCGGTAAAAGTGTCGCACGGACGGGCTTGACCGCCGTCAAGCTCCACCGTTCCCGCGGCGCCGACACTCCCGGACATCGCCACCGGGAGTGCCCCACGCCATGGCCGGGATCAGCCGCGCCGCTCTGTTCCGACGACACCGTCCCGCCGCCCCTGCGGCGCTCCGGCCGATGCCGTTGCCGGTGCCGGCACCGGCGCCGAAGGCCGAGATCGGGCGGCGCTGCCTCGCCGTGGGGTCGGTGGAGTGCCGGGTCTGCGGCGAGCACTGCCCGGCCGGCGCCATCCGCTTCCGTCCGCTTGGCCGCGGCCGCTGGCTGCCCGACGTGGACACCGCCCTGTGCACCGGCTGCGGCGCCTGCGTCGGACCCTGCCCGACCGCCGCGATCGCCCTTCGCGCCCCCCTTGCCGAGGAGGAGACCGCCCCATGCGGGTGACCCGTTTCGCCACCGAGGCGGCCCGGCCGCCGGGCCGCCGGCCCCCCGGCGGGCACAACATCTGCGGCGTCCTCGTGCACGCCGCGCCCGGGCAGGACGCCGCGGTGCGCCGCGCCCTGGCCGCCCTGCCCGGCGTCGAGATCCACCTCGCCGGAGGCGACGGCCGTCTGGTCGTCACCGTCGAGGACACCGCCGGAACGCCGGCCGCGCTGACCCTGACGACCCTCACCAAGACCGAGGGCGTCGCCTCGGCCGCCCTGGTCTACCACCACTGCGAGACGGACGACGACGCGTCCGGGGAGATGCCCTCATGACTCTCAACAGGCGTGACTTCGTGAAAGCCAACGCCGTCGCCGCGACCGCGGCGGTGGCCGGCCTGCCCGTCACCGCCAAGGCCGCCGCCGCGGCCGGGCGCGACGGCATCCGCTGGGACAAGGGGGCCTGCCGCTTCTGCGGCACCGGCTGCGGCGTGCTGGTCGGCGTCAAGGACGGCCGCATCGTCGCCACCCAGGGCGACCCCGACGCCCCCGTGAACCGCGGCCTGAACTGCATCAAGGGCTATTTCCTGTCCAAGATCCTGTACGGCGAGGACCGGCTGACCCGGCCGCTGCTGCGCAAGAAGGACGGGGTCTACGCCAAGGACGGCGCCTTCGAGCCGGTGTCGTGGGACGAGGCGTTCGACATCATGGCGGCGAAGTGGAAGGAGACCCTGAAGGCGTCCGGCCCGACCGCCGTGGGCATGTTCGGCTCGGGCCAGTGGACGGTGTGGGAGGGCTATGCCGCGGCCAAGCTGATGAAGGCCGGCCTGCGCTCCAACAACCTCGACCCCAACGCCCGCCACTGCATGGCCTCGGCCGTCGCCGGCTTCATGCGGACCTTCGGCATCGACGAGCCGATGGGCTGCTACGACGACCTGGAGCACGCCGACGCCTTCGTGCTGTGGGGCTCCAACATGGCGGAGATGCACCCCATCCTGTGGTCGCGCCTGACCGACCGGCGGCTGACCCACCCGGACTGCAAGGTCGCCGTTCTCTCCACCTTCGAGCACCGCTCCTACGAGCTGGCCGACATCCCCATCACCTTCAAGCCGCAGACCGACCTGGCGATCCTCAACTTCATCGCCAACCACATCATCCAGACCGGCCGCGTCGACGAGGCGTTCGTCGCCAAGCACCTGAACTTCAGGCAGGGCGTCACCGACATCGGCTACGGGCTGCGCCCCGACCACCCGCTGGAGGTGGGGGCCAAGGACGCCAAGGACGCCAACGCCTCGGCGCCCATCGACTTCGCCGCCTTCAAGGCCTTCGTCGCGGACTACACCGTCGACGCGGTGGCGGAGCTGTCGGGCGTGCCGCGGGAGCGGCTGCTGGCGCTGGCCGAGCTCTACGCCGACCCCGCCGTGAAGGTGGTGTCCTACTGGACCATGGGCTTCAACCAGCACACCCGCGGCACCTGGGCCAACAACCTCGTCTACAACGTCCACCTGCTGACGGGAAAGATCTCGAAGCCGGGCTGCGGGCCGTTCTCGCTGACCGGCCAACCCTCGGCCTGCGGCACGGCGCGCGAGGTCGGCACCTTCTCCCACCGCCTGCCCGCCGACATGGTGGTCGGCAACCCCCGGCACCGCGCCATCGCCGAGCGGATCTGGAAGCTGCCCGAGGGCACGATCCCGGAGAAGCCCGGCTACCACGCCGTGCTGCAGAGCCGGATGCTCAAGGACGGCAAGCTGAACTGCTACTGGACGCTCTGCACCAACAACATGCAGGCCGGGCCCAACATCAACGACGAGATCTATCCGGGCTGGCGCGACCCGCGCAACTTCGTGGTGGTGTCCGACGGCTACCCCACGGTGTCGGCGCTGGCGGCCGACCTCATCCTGCCCACCGCCATGTGGATGGAGAAGGAGGGTGCCTACGGCAACGCCGAGCGGCGCACCCAGTTCTGGCGCCAGCAGGTCAAGGCACCCGGCGAATCGCGGTCCGACCTGTGGCAGATGATGGAGTTCGCCAAGCGCTTCACGGTCGAGGAGGTGTGGCCGGAGGAGCTGCTGGCCAAGGCGCCGGAGCTGCGCGGCAAGACCCTGTTCGACGTGCTCTACGCCAACGGCCAGGTCGACGCGCACGGGCTGGACGAGCTGCAGGAGGGGTTCGACAACGACGAGTCCCGCGCCTTCGGCTTCTACGTGCAGAAGGGGCTGTTCGAGGAGTACGCCGCCTTCGGCCGCGGCCACGGCCACGACCTCGCCGCGTTCGGTCTCTACCACAAGGCCCGCGGCCTGCGCTGGCCGGTGGTCGAGGGCAAGGAGACCCTGTGGCGCTTCCGCGAGGGCTACGACCCCTACGTGCCGGCCGGCGAGGGGGTGCGCTTCTACGGCCACAAGGACGGCCGCGCCAACGTCTTCGCCCTGCCGTACCAGCCGCCGGCCGAGAGCCCCGACGACTCCTTCGACCTGTGGCTGGTGACCGGCCGCGTGCTGGAGCACTGGCACACCGGCTCGATGACCCGCCGGGTGCCGGAGCTGCACCGCGCCTTTCCCAACGCCGTGGTGTTCATGCACCCCGACGACGCGGCGGCGCGCGGCCTGCGCCGGGGCATGGTGGTGAAGCTGTCGACCCGGCGCGGCGCGGTGACCAGCCGTGTCGAGACCCAGGGGCGCAACAAGCCGCCCAAGGGGGTGGTCTTCATCCCCTTCTTCGACGAGAGCCAGCTGGTCAACAAGCTCACCCTCGACGCCACCTGCCCGATCTCCAAGGAGACGGACTTCAAGAAATGCGCCTGCAAGGTCGAGAAGACCGACCAGGCGTGAGGTATCCCTGCCCTCTCCCCCGGCGCCGCCGGGGGAGAGGGACCGGATCGGAGTGCCCTCCATGAGCGCGCATCACGACAAGCCCGCCCCCGACCGGCGGCGCGTCATCGCCGGGGCGGTGGCGGTGGCGTGCGGCACCGGGTGCCTGGCTCTGCTGCTGGGCCGCGTCGCCGCCCCGGCGCGCAGCCTCGCCGCGACGGCGCTGCGGCCGCCCGGCGCCCTGGCCGAGGCCGAGTTCCTCGCCGCGTGCGTGCGCTGCGGCCTGTGTGTGCGGGCCTGCCCCTACGACACCCTGCGCCTGGCCGACCTCGGCGAGGCGGCGGCGCCGGGGACACCCCATTTCGAGGCGCGGGCCGTGCCGTGCGAGATGTGCGAGGACATCCCCTGCGTCGCCGCCTGCCCCACCGGGGCGCTGGCGCCGACGCTGACCGACATCGACGACGCCCGCATGGGCAGCGCCGTGCTGGTCGGTCATGAAACCTGCCTGAACGCCCTCGGGCTGCGCTGCGACGTCTGCTACCGCGTCTGCCCGCTGATCGACCGGGCGATCACCCTGGAGCTGCGCCACAACGAGCGCACCGGCCGCCACGCCTCGATGCTGCCGGTGGTCCACACCGACGTCTGCACCGGCTGCGGCAAGTGCGAGGCGTCCTGCGTGCTCGAGGAGGCGGCCATCAAGGTGCTGCCCGCCGAACTCGCCCGCGGCCGGCTCGGCGCCCATTACCGCCTGGGCTGGGAGGAGCAGCGGCGGAGCGGCCGGCCGCTGGTGGACGGCATCATCGACCTGCCCGACCGCGGCTACACGCCGCCGGCCCTGGACCGGGAGTTCCGGCCATGAGCGCGCCTGCCAAGCGGCGGCCCGGCCCGGCGGCGGTGCGGGCCAAGGGCTGGTGGCGCTCGCACCGCTGGCTGGTGGCGCGCCGCGCCACCCAGGCCGCGTTCCTCGCCGTGTTCCTGAGCGGGCCGCTGGCCGGGCTGTGGATCGCCCGCGGCACCCTGGCGTCGAGCGAGACCCTGGGGGTGCTGCCCCTCACCGACCCGCTGGTGCTGCTGCAGTCGCTGCTGGCCGGCCACCGGCCGGCGGCGACGGCGCTGCTCGGCGGCGCCCTGGTGCTGGCCGCCTACGCGCTGCTGCGCGGGCGCCTCTATTGCGCGTGGGTGTGCCCGGTCAATCCGGTGACCGACGCCGCCGCGGCCCTGCGCCGCCGGCTCGGCCTCAAGGAGGGCACCGCGCTGAACCGGCGGCTGCGCCTGTGGCTGCTCGCGGCCGTCCTGGTGGCCAGCGCCACCACCGGGGTGGTGGCGTGGGAGGCGGTCAACCCGGTCACCCTGCTGCACCGCGCCCTGGTGTTCGGCGGCCTTGCCGCCGCCGGCGCGGGCTGGGCGGTGGTGGTGGCGGTGTTCCTGTTCGACCTGGCGGTGGCGCCGCGCGGCTGGTGCGGGCACCTGTGCCCGGTCGGCGCCTTCTATGGCCGGATCGGCCGCTTCGGCCAGCTGGCGGTGACGGCGCCGCGGCGCGCCGCCTGCGACCATTGCCTGGACTGCTACCAGGTCTGCCCCGAACCCCAGGTCATCGCCCCGGCCCTCACCGGACCCGGCGCGCCGGCCATCCTGTCCCCCGACTGCACCGCGTGCGGGCGCTGCATCGACGTGTGCCCCCACGACGTGTTCGCCATGGCCCTGCGCCTGCCCCGCCTGCCGGCGGCGGGCGCCGGCGCGCCGCCCCTTCGCCAAGGAGAAGCACCGTGAGATCCCCAAAGACCTTCATTGCCGCGGCGGCCGGCCTGGCGCTGGTGTCCGCCCTCGCCCTGACCGGCCCGATCCCGCCCGCCAACGCGGTGGCCGACGAGGTCCAGTCGCTGCGCGGCCCGGTCGCCGTGCCCGCCGACGACCAGGCGCCGGCCATCACCGTGTTCAAGTACCAGGAGGGCGGCAGCTACTCCCGCAACTTCCGCCAGCAGCCGCCGCTGATCCCGCACCGCGTCGAGGCGTACCAGATCGACCGCAACGTCAACCAGTGCATGGGCTGCCACGACTGGTCCACGGCCAAGCGCATGATGGCGCCGCAGATCAGCGAAACCCATTACGTCGACCGCGCGGGCAACCGCCTCGACCAGATCGCCGGGACGCGCTGGTTCTGCACCCAGTGCCACGTCCCGCAGACCGACGCCAGGCCGCTGGTGGACAACGCGTTCACCGCCGCGCCGACGGTGCGCTGAGAACAGGGAAGGAGTGCCGGCCATGACCACCGACACCGCGGCATCCGGCGGCGCCGACCGCGCCGCCGCCTCCCCCCGCCCGGGCCTGGCGCGGCGGCTGTGGCGCACGCTGTGGCGGCCCAGCCTGCGCTGGTCGCTGGGCGTGCTGCTGATCGCCGGTGCGGTCGGCGGCGTGCTGTTCTGGGGCGGCTTCAACTGGGCGATGGAGGCGACCAACAACGAGGCGTTCTGCATCTCCTGCCACGAGATGCGCGACAACGTGTACGTCGAGTACCGCGGCAGCGTGCACGACAGCAACCCGTCGGGGGTGCGCGCCACCTGCCCCGACTGCCACGTGCCCAAGGACTGGACCCACAAGGTGATCCGCAAGATCCAGGCCTCCAAGGAGCTCTACCACCACCTCATCGGCTCCATGCCGACCCCCGAGACGTTCGAGGCCCAGCGCCTGCGGCTGGCCGGCAACGTGTGGCGGGCGATGAAGGCGACGGACAGCCGGGAGTGCCGCAACTGCCACAACTTCCAGTCCATGGACGTGGCCATGCAGGGCACCCGCGCCCGCGCCCTGCACCTCGAGGCGCCGGCCCGCGGCGAGACCTGCATCGACTGCCACAAGGGGATCGCCCACAACCTGCCCGCCGGCGCGCTGGAGGCGGCGCGGGCTCTGGACGGCGGGCACTGATCCCCCCCATTGTGCCGCGGTCCGGCAGCGGCGGAGGGGACGCGATGGAGCGCGTGGAGTGCGTGGTGGTCGGGGCCGGCGTGGTCGGCCTGGCGGTGGCCCGGCGGTTGGCCCTGGCGGGACGCGAGGTGGTGGTTCTGGAGGCCGCCGGGGCCATCGGCACCGGCACCAGCTCCCGCAACTCCGAGGTCGTCCACGCCGGCCTCTACTATCCCGCCGGCTCCCTCAAGGCGCGCCTGTGCGTGGCCGGCCGCGACGCCCTCTACGCCTATTGCCGGGACCACGGGGTCGCCCATCGCCGGCTCGGCAAGCTGATCGTGGCGACGGATGCGGGCCAGGCCGGGCGGCTGGACGCCATCCGCCGCCAGGCCGCGGCCAACGGCGTCCATGACCTGGAGCCGCTGGACGCCGCCGCGGTGCGGGCGCTGGAGCCCGACCTGCAGGCCGTCGCCGCCCTCTTCTCCCCGTCCACCGGGATCGTCGACAGCCACGGGCTGATGCTGGCGCTGCAGGGCGACGCCGAGGCCAACGGCGCCGCGATCGCCTTCCGCAGCCCGCTGGCCGGCGGACGCGCCGGCGCCGACGGGTTCGAGCTGGCGGTGGGCGGGGCGGAGCCCATGCGGCTCGGCTGCCGCGTGCTGGTGAACGCCGCCGGGCTGGGCGCCTGGGACGTGGCGCGCGCCCTGGACGGGCTGCCCGCCGGCGCCATCCCGCCGCAGCGTCTGGCCAAGGGCAACTATTATGCGCTGGGACACGGGCGGGCGCCGTTCCGCCACCTCGTCTACCCCGTGCCGGAGGACGGCGGGCTGGGCGTGCATCTGACCCTGGACCTCGCCGGGCAGGCCCGCTTCGGCCCCGACGTGGAATGGCTCGACGGCACCGCCTGCGACCACACGGTCGATCCCGGGCGCGCCATGCGCTTCTACGACAGCATCCGCCGCTACTGGCCGGGGCTTCCCGACGGCGCGCTGGTCCCCGCCTATTGCGGCATACGGCCCAAGCTGTCCGGCCCCGGCACCCCGGCGGCGGACTTCATGGTGCAGGGACCGCGCGACCACGGCCTGGCGGGCCTCGTCAACCTGTTCGGCATCGAGTCGCCGGGGCTGACCGCGTGTCTGGCGCTGGCCGACGCGGCGGCGGCCGCGCTTGAATGACGCGGCGGCGGCCGCGCTTGAATGACACGGCGGCGGCCGCGCTCGAGGAACCGGCGGCCGCCGCGCCCGGGTGATCCGGCCGGCCCCAACGCCAACGGCCCCCGCCGGTGGTCCGGCGGGGGCCGCGTGGGCCGGGGTGCCGCCCCTGGACGGGGCGGCGGTCTCCTTACTGCGAGTCCGGGGTGCTGGGATGCACCGCGCCCGAGCTGTTGCCGCTGACGGCTTCGCCCTCGCGGCCGGGCAGCGAAGGCGCCATGGCCTTGCCGCTCATGCCGGTCAGACCGGACGTGCCGGTGCCCACCGACGGGCCGGCGCTGCCGCCGGTGCCATAGGCATTGGACGAGAACGACCCGACGCTGGACAGAGCCTCCTTCGTCTCCTTGTCGGGAAGGCCGCTCACGGTCAGCCCCTGGGCGCGCTGGAAGTCGGACAGGGCGGCCTTGGTCTCGTCGCCCCAGCGGCCGTCGACGGTGACGTCGTGGCCGGCGTTGTTGAGGGCGTTCTGGATGTCGCGGACCTCGATCTCGCTCAGCGCCGTGTCGGGCGAGACGCCGGTCGTCATCAGGGTGTTCTGGCCCATGGCGCTGCTGCCGTCGCCCGCGGCGAGGGCGGCGCCCGAAACGGACAGGGCCCCGGCGGCCACGGCTGCGAAGAGGATACGGCGTGCACGCATGATTGTTTTCCTCCGATAGGAAGTCAAAGCCCGCCGCCGCGGTCCCGAGGGTTTCGGCGGCGGCAGGTCAACGATCAACAGGCGATGCCGGCAAAGCCGCCCCCATCTCTTTGGGCGTACGCTCAAAGGGGCGGGCGCCGGGGGCCGCCATCTTGACCGTTCCGTCGCGTCCCCCATCTATTGCATCGGGGGATGGCGCCGGGCTCGCCCGGGCCACCCCGCATCGCAACCGGGCGCCGCTTGATTGGGCCCTCCTGCTACTCGCTCGCTCCCGAGGAGGAAGCGCCATGTCGACTCGTGTCTCCCTGTTCAACAGTCCCCTTCTGCTCGGCTTCGACCAGTTCGAGCGCACCCTGGACCGCATCGCCAAGAGCTCGGCCGAAGGGTATCCGCCGTACAACATCGAGCAGACCAGTGACGACGGGCTGCGCATCACCCTGGCGGTCGCCGGCTTCACCAACGAGGACCTCTCGGTCCAGATCGAGGACAACCAGCTCGTGATCCGCGGCCGGCAGCAGGACGACAAGGCGCGGGTGTTCCTGCACCGCGGCATCGCCGCCCGGCAGTTCCAGCGCAGTTTCGTCCTGGCCGAGGGCATCGAGGTGGTCGGCGCCACGCTGGACAACGGCCTTCTCAACATCGACCTGGTGCGGCCGATGCCGGAGCCGAAGGTGCGGACGATCGCCATCCACCAGGCCGGCAAGGGCGCCGGGCGCGCCCAGGGCCCGCAGCACATCGACGTGTCACCGGAGCCCCCGCAGGAGGCGTGACGGGCCGGTTCCCGCCGGCGCACCCCCCGCAGATCCTTATTCGACGAAATGAGTCCGACATGAACATCGCCACACAGACGCTGCACCTGCTCTCCCCCGAGGACTTCGCCGCGTTCGGCGTCGACCACGTGGCCTATGTCAAGGAGATCGACGCCGACGGCGCGATCACCTTCTCGGTCCACGCCGCCGACGGCACCCCCCTGACCGTCCTGCCCAACCGCGAGATCGCCTTCGCCGCCGTGCGCCAGCACGACATGGAGCCGGTCAGCGTTCACTGATCCCGCACCCGCTGCGCCCGACACCCCTGCCCCGCCCCCGGCCCCGCCCCGCTCCGACGGGGCCGGTTGACGCGGGGGCCGGTTGACGCGGGGGGTTGAGAGCGGCGGCCGTCGGTGCGCATACTTGTCGCCGGCGATACCACCAGCCGCCACGGGCCAGCACCCCGCCGGCCGGTGCGGCAAGGAGAGCGGCCGTGGATGGAGGTGCGACGTCGAGCGAGGCGCACGAGAACGACGAGGCCGGATCGGCCGGGCACGCCGGAACCGGCGGGCTGGGGCGGGACGAGGAGGCGCGCGATTCCCTGCACATCCTCCCCTTGCGGGCGATTCCCCTGGAAACCCCCGGCCTCCAGCACGCGCGGCTGATCAAGAACGTGCGGCTGCAGACGGTCGTGGAGATGTTCAACGACGCCCAGACCGGCAGCGGCCAGGTCGCCCCGCACCAGATTTCCGTCTATTTCGAATCCCACAAGGAGGAAATCGAACGCGACCTGGTGAAGATCGACAAGATCAGCCAGGCCGCCAGCTTCGACGTCTATTCGTCGCGAATCGAGCTGCGCCGCCTCAACATCAAGGTGAACGACCACGAGTCGCTGGTCCTGTCGCCCAGGAAGCGGGCGGAGCTGACGGAATACATGCGGGTCTTCACGCGCCCGCTGATCGAATATGTGTACGGTGGCGAAGAACTGCAGATCGGCGACGTCGACGACCTCATCGGCATGTTCGCCCATCCCAACCGGGACGAGGCGCTCCGCAATCTGCGGGTGATGGCCGACCGGCTCGACATCGAGCTGATGGACATCCCCAACTTCCTCGAGGAATACGGCGATATCTTCCTGTCGCTCGCGTATTTCCGCAAATGCCTGGACACGATCGTTCCCGAGGTTCAGCGCTTCCTCACCTGGATGTCCGAAGTGCGTGAGTCCTCCGAGGTCAAGCGCGACTTCCGCCAAAGCAAGATCCTCGACGACATCGCCCGCGACCTGACCGACATCTCCACCTCGATCACCGGCCGGTTCGAGAGCTTCGACAACCGGACGAAGGACTTCTGGCGTGACATCAACGCCGAGACCTTCCACAGCATCCGCGAGCTCATCACCTCGCACCACGTGACCATCGGCGGGGTGCTGTGCGGCCTGGCGGTGAAGATGGATCTGTGGAAAGCGCGCTTCGCGCGCGGCGGCGGCGGCCCCAACCGGCGGATGGAGTTCATCAAGTCGGAGATCCTTCCCGGTCTGTCCCACATCAAGTCGCTGGAAACCTCGGCGCGCTCCGCCATATCGTGACGGCCGGGGCGTAAGGGGCATGGCGTGACGGAGGGGGCGGGGCATGGCTGACGGCACTGGCGCCACCTGGCGGTCCGTCGCGCGTGCCTGGCTGGCGCGCATTCCCTACGCCGAGCGCGTCGGCCTGGGCACGGTGGTCCTGCTGCTGCTGACCGCCGGCAGCATCTGGGCGTTCGTCTCGCTGGCGGACGAGGTGGTGGAGGGCGAGACCGAGGCCTTCGACCGCGCGATTCTGCTGGCCCTGCGCGCCGCCGACGATCTGTCCGACCCGCTGGGTCCGCGCTGGCTGGAAGAAACCGGGCGCGACATCACGGCGCTCGGCAGCATGGGGGTTCTGACCCTGTTCACCCTGGCGGTGGCCGGGTATCTGGCGATGCGGCGGCTGTGGCGCACGGTCGGGCTCCTGACGGTTTCGGTGGGCGGCGGCATGCTCGTCAGCACCGTGCTCAAGAGCGTGTTCGAGCGGCCGCGGCCCGACCTGGTCCCCCACGGCGCCTACGTCTACACCGCCAGCTTCCCCAGCGGCCATTCGATGATGTCGGCGGTGACCTACCTGACCCTGGGGGCGCTGCTGGCGCGCATCGAGCCCAACCCGCGGATCAAGGCCTATCTCCTGGCGTCGGCGGCGCTGGTCGCCGTGATGGTCGGGGTCAGCCGCGTCTATCTCGGCGTCCACTGGCCCACCGACGTGCTGGCGGGATGGACGGTCGGCGCGGGATGGGCGCTGGTGGTGTGGCTGGTGGCGCGGGCGTTGCAGCGGCGCGGCGGAATGGATCGGGCGACCGGCGCGGCGGGGCCACCCTCCTGACAGAACGCTGTCAGGAGGGGGGTGCTAGAAGGGGGGCGTGCCGGCACGCCACTGCGATCATCCCCACCCCGTCACCCCCCAACCGTCGAGGATCCCGCGATGAACACCGCCAACGTGGCCGTCTGGTTCGAAATCCCCGCCGCCGACTTCCCCCGGGCCGTGCGGTTCTACGAAGCCGTTTTCCAGGTGCGCCTGGTCGAGGAACGCTGCCCGTCCACCGGCACCGTGATGGCCGTCTTTCCCGCCGCGGAGGGCGCCGTCAAGGGCTGCGTGATCGCCGGCGAGGGCTTCACCCCGGGCGGCGCCGGCGCCGTCGTCTACCTCAACGGCGGCAGCGACCTCGCCGCCCCCCTGGCCCGGGTGTGGGAGGCCGGCGGCCGGGTCGTGGTGCCGAAGACCCTGATCGCCGAAGGGATCGGCCACTTCGCCCACGTGGTCGACACCGAGGGCAACCGCATCGGCCTGCACTCGCCGCAGTAGAAGCCGCCCGCCATGCGCCGCGCCGACCGCCTGTTCCGCATCGTCCAGATCCTGCGCAAGGGACGGCTCGTCACCGCGGCGGGGCTGGCGCATGCGCTGGAGGTCTCCGAACGCACCGTCTACCGCGACCTGCGGGACCTCGCCGCCAGCGGCGTGCCGGTGGAGGGCGAGGCGGGCGTCGGCTACCTCCTGCGGGACGGCTACGACCTGCCGCCGCTCATGTTCACCCACGAGGAGATCGAGGCCCTGGTGGTCGGCGCCCGCCTGGTGAGGGCGTCGGCCGGCGGTGCGCTCGCCGCCGCCGCGGCCGAGGCGCTCGACAAGATCGAATCGGCGGTGCCCGCCCAGCGCCGGCCCGACCTGACGGCGCCGCGGCTGTTCGCCCCGGAAACCTCCCTGTCGCCGGACCTCGGCGAGCGGCTGGACGCGGTGCGGCTGGCCATCAACGCCCGGCGCGTCGTCGCCTTCGACTACACCCGCGAGGATGGCGGTGCCTCCACCCGATCGGTGCGGCCGCTGGGGCTGTTCTTCTGGGGCAAGGTGTGGACGCTGGCCGGCTGGTGCGAGTTGCGCGACGGCTTCCGCACCTTCCGGGTCGACCGCATGAGCGAGGTCCGCGCCCTGGAGCGCGGCTTCGCCGAGGGGCCGGGGCAAGGGCTGGAGGACTATCTGGACCACTGCCGCTCCGGATAGGGGCGGCAGTGGTCCGTCTGCCGTCACGCCTGGGCGAGATTGCGCAACACGAAGTTGAGAACCCCGCCGTTGCGGTAGTATTCGACCTCGTCCAGGGTGTCGATTCGGCACAGCAGGGTCACCGTCTCCTGCCGGCCGTCGGCACGGGTGATGGTCACCGCCACGTCCTGGCGCGGCCGCAGCCCCGCCTCGATGCCGGCGATGTCGAAGGTCTCGCTGCCGTCGAGCTCCAGGGTCTGGCGTGTCGTCCCGTCCTTGAACTGCAGCGGCAGCACGCCCATGCCGACGAGGTTGGAGCGGTGGATGCGCTCGAAGCTCTCGGCGACCACCGCCCTGATGCCCAGCAGCATGGTGCCCTTGGCCGCCCAGTCGCGCGACGACCCCGTGCCGTATTCCTTGCCGGCCACCACCACCAGCGGCACCCCCTCGTCGGCGTAGCGCATGGCCGCGGTGTAGATCGGCATGCGCTCGCCGGACGGGAAGTGCCGGGTCTCGCCGCCCTCGACGCCGGGCAGCAGCTCGTTGCGGATGCGGATGTTGGCGAAGGTGCCGCGCATCATCACTTCGTGGTTGCCGCGGCGCGAGCCGTAGGAGTTGAAGTCCTGGGGCCGCACCTGGTAGCCCAGCAGGTACTCGCCGGCCGGGCTCGTCTTCTTGATGGAGCCGGCCGGGGAGATGTGGTCGGTGGTGATCGAATCGCCCAGCAGCGCCAGCAGCCGCGCCCCCTTGACGTTCTCCGCCGGCTTGGGCTCGCGCGGCATGTCGGTGAACAGCGGCGGCAGCTTCACGTAGGTGGAGCCCTCCTGCCACTGGTAGGTCTGCCCCTCGGCGGTGGCGATGGACCGCCACTCCTCCGGCCCCTTGAACACGTCGGAGTAGCGGGTGCGGAACATCTCCGGGGTGACGTTGGCGGCGATCGCGGCGTTCACCTCCTGCACGGTCGGCCAGATGTCCTTGAGGTAGACCGGCCGGCCGTCCCGCCCGGTGCCGAGCGGCTCGGTCACGAGGTCGATCTTCATGTTGCCGGCCAGCGCGTAGGCGACGCACAGCGGCGGCGAGGCGAGGTAGTTGGCCCGGGTGTGCGGGTTGACCCGCCCCTCGAAGTTGCGGTTGCCCGAGAGCACCGCGGCGACCACCAGGTCGCCCTCCTCCACCGCCGCGGCGATCGGCTCCGGCAGCGGGCCGGAGTTGCCGATGCAGGTGGTGCAGCCGTAGCCGGCCAGGGTGAAGCCGAGCTGGTCCAGGGAGGTTTGCAGCCCCGCCTTCTCCAGGTAGTCGGTCACCACCTGGGACCCCGGGGCCAGGGACGTCTTGACCCAGGGCTTGCTGGCCAGCCCCTTCTCCACCGCCTTCTTGGCGACGAGGCCGGCGGCGATCATCACCGCCGGGTTGGAGGTGTTGGTGCACGAGGTGATGGCCGCGATCACCACCGCCCCCTGCTCGAGGGCGTAGTCGGCGCCGTCCACCGGCACGGCGCGGGCCGGGGCCTCGGCCTTGAAGGTGCCGGTCAGGTCCGCGGCGAAGGCGGCGGCGGCGCCGGACAGGGGGATGCGATCCTGGGGCCGCTTCGGGCCGGCCAGCGACGGCTCGACGGCGGCGAGGTCGAGTTCCAGGGTCTCCGAGAACACCGGGTCCGGCGTTCCGGCCTCGCGCCACATGCCCTGGGCGCGGGCGTAGGCCTCGACCAACGCCACCCGCTCCGGGTCGCGGCCGCTGAAGGTGAGGTAGCGCACGGTCTCCGCGTCGACCGGGAAGATGCCGCAGGTGGCGCCGTATTCCGGGGCCATGTTGCCGATGGTGGCGCGGTCGGCCAGCGACAGGTGGTCGAGGCCGGGGCCGAAGAACTCCACGAACTTGCCGACCACGCCCTTTTTGCGCAGCATCTGGGTGACGGTCAGCACCAGGTCGGTGGCCGTCGCCCCCTCCTTCAGCCGGCCGGTCAGCTTGAAGCCGATGACCTCGGGGATCAGCATCGAGATGGGCTGGCCCAGCATGGCCGCCTCCGCCTCGATGCCGCCGACGCCCCAGCCGAGCACGCCCAGGCCGTTGACCATGGTGGTGTGGCTGTCGGTGCCGACCAGCGTGTCGGGGTAGGCGACCGGGCGGCCGGCGGGGTCGCTGTCGCTCCACACCGTCTGCGCCAGGTACTCGACGTTCACCTGGTGGCAGATGCCGGTGCCGGGCGGCACCACGCGGAAGTTGTCGAAGGCCTTCTGGCCCCAGCGCAGGAACGCGTAGCGCTCGTGGTTGCGCTCGAACTCCATGGCGACGTTGCGGGTGAAGGCGTCCGCGGTGCCGAAGAAATCGACCATCACCGAGTGGTCGATGACCAGGTCGACCGGCACCAGCGGGTTGATCTTCGTGGGATCGCCGCCGAGGTCGGCCATCGCCTCGCGCATGGCCGCGAGGTCACACACCGCGGGAACGCCGGTGAAGTCCTGCATCAGCACCCGCGCCGGCCGGTAGGCGATCTCGCGGTCGGAGCGGCGGTCCTCCAGCCAGGCGGCCACCGCCTTGACGTCCTCCACGGACACCGACCGTCCATCCTCGAACCGCAGCAGGTTCTCCAGCAGCACCTTCAGCGAGAAGGGAAGCCGCGAGACGTCGCCCAGCCCGGCCTCCTCGGCCGCCGACAGGCTGAAATAATCGTACGTCCTACCGCCCACGGTGAGCGTGCGGCGGGTGTTCAACGTATCCTGGCCGGTGAACGTCGTCACGGGAACGCCTCCATTTCGTCGTCGGGCCCTGGTCGAAAGGGCGCCGCATCGCTGTGCGCGCGGGACGGCGGCAGCAGCCGCGACCGCGGCCGTTATCACGGAGATAGGGCGCGCAGGGGCGGGAATCAAAGGCGCAGCGCGGCGGCGGGTCAGGGCAGCAGCTCGCGCAGCACCGGGTCCCAGGTCTGGGCGTAGAGGCCGAGCTGCTCGCTGTCGCAGGACCGGAAGAACCGGATGCGGACGTGGGACGGCACGATGACCTCCGGCGCGTCCAGCAATTCGCCGTCCATCCACCCGTCCGACCCGCGCACGGCGTTGGCGTAGCGGGTGAAATTGCTCTGCAACGCGGCGTTCTCCGGCTGCAGCATGAAGTCGACGAACAGCAGCGCCTCGGCGCGGTGGCGGGCGCCGCGCGGCACCAGCAGGGCGTCGGACCAGATGATCAGCCCCTCCTTCGGATAGACGTAGCGCAGGCTGGGCTTGAGCGCGCGCGCCTTCAGCGCGTCGCCGTTCCAGGCGACGCCGACGGCGATGCGGTCGCTGGCCAGGGCGTCGACCGCGGTGGTGATGGTGTAGACGCGGTCGGCGGCGAGCAGCGGCCGCACCAGGGCCAGCGCCCGCTCCAGATGGGCCGGGTCGGAGGTGCACTGGGGCAGGCCGAGGTGCAGCAGGGCCAGGCGCAGCGTCTCCTCGGCGCCGGCCAGGAACCCCACCTTGCCGGCCAGCGCCGGCGGCGGGTCGAACAGCAGCGAGACGCTGTCCAGGGGGCCGGACCACAGGTCGGTGTCGACCACCAGCGACGTGGTTCCCCACAGGAAAGGCACGCTCCACTCGTTCTCGCGGTCGTAGGGCGGCGAGCGCCAGCCGTCGAGGATGTTGACGTAACCCGGCAGCCCGAAGGCGTCGATCCGCTCCAGCAGACCGTCGCGGGCGAGAACCGGAACCTCGTAGTCGGGCGGGTTGATCAGGTCGTAGGAGGCCGGCGCGGCGCGGAACTTCTCCCGCATCTCGCTGATCGAGACGACCGGGTCGATGACGACGCGGATTCCCGTCTCCCGCGCGAACTTGTCGATCACCGCGGGCGCGACATAGCTGTCCCAGGTGAGCATCCGGATCTCCGTCGCCCCGGAGGGGACGGTTTGCACGACGCAGCAGAGGATCGCCAACACCACCAGTCTCGCGCGCATCATGACGCCCCCTCCTGTTCCCGTACGAGATTTCGGATGATCCATGCCCGCGGGATGATACGATGTTGCCTCCGACCACCCCACACCATTCCCACCGTCCGGGTGGCCGAAGAGGAATGTCCGACGCCGATGTGGCATCGCCGACGCAAACACAGCGTGCGCGCCACCGTGCTGGCGGCGGCCGGCGTCGTCGCGGCGATGACGGTGGTGGCCGGCGCCGTCAGCGCGTTCTTCTACACCCAGATCGAATCGCTGCTGGAGACGGTGGCCGAGGAGCAGGCGACCGCCCTGGCCGACGCCCTGCGGCTGGCCGAGACCTCCAACCGCTATGCCGTCGGCCGCGCCGAGATCGAGTCGGCCCGCAATCAGCTGCAGCGCCAGAACGCCACGGTGGCTTTGGCCCAGCACGCCCAGGGGCTGCACGAGGTGATCGTCGCCCTGCGCCAGGTGCCGCTCACCGCCCCCCACGCCGCGACCGTGGAGGGCCTGGTGACGACCATGGAGGACAATCTGCTGGTCATGAACCGGCTGGTCGAGCGGCGGATCGACCTGGAGGCCGCCGAACGCCGCAACCGCGACGACCTCGCACGGGTGCGCGCCGCCCTGGACCGGCTGCTGGCCGAGCACCGCGACGCCCGCCGGGCGGCCGGTCCGGTGGCCGACCCGGTGGCCGACCCGGTGGCCGACCCGGTGGCCGACCCGGTGGCCGACCCGGTGGCCGACCCGGTGGCCGACCCGGTGACCGACCCGGCCGGCGCGCCGGCGCTTGACGCGGCGGCGGGCCGCATCCTGCTGGCGCTCTACGAGGCCGGGCAGATCGCCCGGCCCGACGCCTTGCAGACGGTGCGGGCGGGCTACGACCGCGACCGCGCCCTGCTCTCCGTGATCGTGGCGGGCACCGCCGCCCGGGCCGCCGTCCTGGAGCGCCTGGACCGCGTCGGCACCGGCCCGGACGGCGTCTTCGCGGTGCGCGCCGCCCTGCTCGACACCCGCGCCGCCATGGACCGCAATGCGGTGCTCAGCCGGGAGGCCGTGGCCAAGATGGGGATCGCCGTCTCCCGGCTGGTGGCGGCGGTCGAGGCCGAGAGCGAGGGGACCAAGGTGGCGGCGGCCGCGCAGATCGACGCCGGGCGGCGCTGGCTGCTGGCGGTCGCCGTGCTGACCTTCCTCGGGCCGCTGGCCATCGTCTGGCTGGCGGTGAGCAAGACCATCGTGGCGCCCCTGGCGCGGCTGGCCGCGGTGACCCGTCGGATCGCCGGCGGCGATCTGCAGGCGCCGATCCCGGCGGCCCGGCACCGCGAGTTCCTGGAGATCGCCGAGGCCCTGGCGGTGTTCCGCGACACCACGGCGGCCCTGGCCCAGCGCACCCGGGCGCTGGGCCTCAGCGAAGAGGCCCAGCGCCAGGCCCGCGAGCAGGCCGAGCAGGCGCTGGCCGACCTCCGGGCAACCCAGGAGCAGCTGATCCAGAGCGAGAAGATGGCGGCCCTGGCCGGCGTCGTGGCCGGCGTCGCCCACGAGGTCAACACCCCGATCGGCATCAGCCTGACCAGCGCCAGCCTGCTCGACGAGGAGCTGGCGTCCATGGCCGCCCGCCTGCGCGACGGCAAGTTGCGGCGGTCCGAACTCGACCTGTTCCTGAGCCGCGCCCGCGACATCGCCTCCCTCATCCAGACCAACGTGAACCGCGCCGCCGGCCTGGTCCAGGCGTTCAAGCAGGTGGCCGCCGACCAGTCCAGCGAGCACCGCCGCCTGTTCGACCTCGCCGAGACCGTCGAGCACACGCTGGTCAGCGTGAAGCCCGCCTGTGACAAGGCCGGCCACGCCTTGCGCTGGCGCTGCCCTCCGGACCTGTTCGTCGACAGCTACCCCGGCGCCTTGAGCCAGGTGCTGACCATCCTGGCCATGAACTCCCTCGACCACGCCTTCGCCCCCGGTGTGCGCGGCAGCATCGTCGTCGAGGCGGCGGCGGCGGGGACCGACGGCATCCGGATCGACTACCGCGACGACGGGCGCGGCGTTCCGCCGGCCCTGCGGCGGCGCATCTTCGAGCCGTTCTTCACGACCCGCCGCAACCGCGGGAACACGGGTCTGGGGCTGCACATCGCCTTCAACATCGTGCAGCAGACGCTGGGCGGCCGACTCGACCTGGCCGGTGCGGAGAGCGACGCGGGAGGCGCCCATTTCGTCATCCGCATGCCCGCGACCGCCACCCTCGCCGAGCCCGCGGCCGGCGGGACCACCGACGCCCCGTCAGAGCGCGACGGCGGGCTGCGGCTGGACACCGCGGTCGGCCCGCACGGCGCCCCCTGACCGGGCGCACCCCGTCAGCCATGCCTGTCGGACGGTGTCCGGGTGGTGCCGGAGACGGGTCGGCCGGTGGCGCCGCGTGGGCCGGCTTACGCCGACCCTTCCAGCCAGCGCAGACGGAACGCCTGGGCATCGTCGGCGTGCTGGAAATCGAAGCCGAAGCAGCGGCGTCCCAGCAGATCGCGGCCGTGCAGCGGGATGAACTTGCCCGGCAGGCTCTCCTCCGCCCAGCGGATGATCGCCTTGCGGGTGTCCAGGTCGGGCGTTTCGGGAAACTGCACCGTCGTCCAGAGTTCCATGTCAGCCTCCCCACGCCATAGCCATGCCAGGCAGCATGTTGCCTGGAACCCACAATACATGATCTCACCTGTTGCCGCAAAGCCCTTTCACGTTACAGCCAAGCAATAAGAGCGCCAGATTCGCCACACCTTGGCGCCAATTTGAATAAAACAAAGATCATAAAATCTTCCTGAAAATGATTCTCAGGTCCGACCCGGCCATCCACTGGGGTCCGGCCAATGGTGCAGTGCGGTGGCGCTTCGGGAAGGGCGGCGGGGTCCGTTGGACCGGGTGGCTTACGACGGCCGCATCGCGACGAAGCGGACGAAGCTCAGGCCCCGTCCCAGCACCCGCAGGCGGGCCCACCACAGCGCCAGCTCGCGGGCCAGGCCGGACAGCAGCCGGCCATCGGGTGCCGACAGGGACTCCAGCCGCTCGGCGAGGTGGCGCACCCGTTCCAGGATCTGCCAGCGGTGCTGGAGGGTGAGATCCTCGCTGGTCCGCACGTCCATGTTGCGCTGGGCCAGCTCCTCGGCGACCCGCCGGGTCGTCCAGGGGAAGAGGTCCACCGGCTCCTCCGCCCGCCAGGTCGCCCAGGCTTCCGGCGAGTTGGGGACGCCGTCGGAGACATAGTCCATGAGCAGGATGCCACCGCGCGGCTTCACGCAGTCGCAAAGCTGGTCCAGGTAATGGTCCTTGTCGCGCACCCGGTGGATGATGCGGTCGGCCAGAACCAGGTCATAGGTTCCTGCGGGGTGGAAGGATTCCGGGTCGTAGGAGGCGATCGGCGCCTTGCGGTCGAACCCGGTGAACTGGGATCGCTTCATCGCCATCCGCGCCAGCACCGGCGAGGGCTCCAGCCCGGTCACCCAGGTGTCGAAGGCGCCGGCGATCGCCCGCGCCGCGCCACCCAGCCCGGCGGCGACGTCGAGAACGCTCTTGGCCGGGGTGAGACCGAAGGGCCGGACCGCGTCGACCGCCCATGCCCCGTCTCCGGGGCCGACGAACTCGTCCCCCCACAGCATCTGCGCGCCATGCACGCGGTCGACCGACCACAGCGGCCAGCCCCGGCGGTCCAGCTGGAGGTCCTCCAGCGACCGCACATCGGCATCGCCCTCCAGGGCGCTGGCGACGGCGGCCTGCGCCGCATCGGCCACCGACGCCTGGGACGGCGACGCCATGTCGAGACGGCGCAGCGAGGGGCGCCGTGCTTCGGCGCGCCGGGCCCGCGCCGCCCGCGCCGTGCGCTGCAGGCCGTCGAGGTCGTATCCCTCCCACCAGGCGAGAAGCCGCGCCCGCCAGTCGGGATTCAACCATCGCTCCAGTTCGCGCGCGTGCACAGCGGCTTCTCCGTCCTCGGCCGACATTTTAGAAGAATGCCGACTACTTGCGATACTCCTTTATAGAGGAGTAGTGTATGCGGCAAGTTGCAGTCAACATGATTTGTTTCTCACGAATTGTTCGCGATTTCTTTGGTTTCTGGCGTCGTTCTTTTAATCGAATTTTATACGCATGCGCGGCACCATGGCCCGACGCCGGGGCGCGGGCGGGGCACGGGCGGGGCGGCGGACCTTGACTCCGTTGCGCCGACCTCCCTTAAGTGCGCGCCCGGGGAACGGCCGCCGCGGGGAGCGCGCATGCTTGGGCTGATCGATGCTGTGCAACTCGGCAGCGTTCATGGCTGGCTGTGGGATCCGCGGCAGCCGGAGATCCGCCAGACGGCGACCCTGTGGGTCGACGGCGCGGAGGTCGCCCGGACCACCGCCGACCGGGATCGCCCGGACCTGCGGGACGGCGGCTTCGGCGACGGCGCCCATGGATTCGTCTTCACCCTGCCGCGCCGCCTGCTCGACAACCGCTTCCACACGGTCGCGGTGGCGGCGGGGTCCCGCCAGGAGCGGGTGGGCGGCGAGGTCCGGGCCTGGCTGCTCGACGAGACGGTGGAGCGATGCCCGCCCATCGTCGTTGCCACGCGGCCCAAGCCGCACACCCTCACGGTGTGCGCGATCGCCCGCAACGAAGCGCCCTATCTGCTGGAGTGGATCGCCTTTCACCGGGCGGTCGGCGTCGACCATTTCATCGTCTTCGACAACGACAGCACCGACGGCACGTCCGAAACGCTGGCCCGCCTTGCCGCGGCCGGCCTCGTCACCGCCATCCCCTGGCCCAGCGCGCCGTTCCCCGGGGGGCCGCAGGTGCCGGCCTACACCCACGCCGTCCACCGCTTCCGCAACCTGACGGAGTGGCTGGCCATCATCGACGTGGACGAGTTCCTGGTGCCGATGGCGGATGCCGACCTGCCATCCCTGCTGCGGCGCTACCCCGACGTCACCGGCCTGGCCGGTTCCTGGCGGGTGTTCGGCACGGCCGGCCAGCGGAGCCACGAGCCCGGCCTGGTGATCGACCGCTTCCGCCGCTGCGGCCGGCCGGACGACCCGCTGCACGCCCACGTCAAGAGCATCGTGCGCGCCGATTACATCGTCAAACCGATGGTGCACGCCCATGCCCTGCGCGAGGGGGCGGTGGTGGACGAGCAGCGCCGGCCCGTTCCGCTGAGCGGCGGCGGCATGCGCGCCGGCACCTCGGTCGAGGCGCTCCAGGTGAACCACTACGTCACGAAGTCGGTGGCGGAATGGGAGGCGAAACGCGCACGGGGCCGCGCCGACCGCGGCGCCGGGGCCGCCGACCACCAGCGCGACGCCCGCGAGTTCGCGGTGAACGATCGCAATGAGGCGGAGGACACGGCGATCCTGCGCTTTCGCGAGGCCACGATCGCCGAGATCGAGCGCCTGGAGACGCTGCTCGCGGCGCCCCGGGCCGCGGCCGGCGGCGACCCGGCGGACCCGGCGATCCCGCCGCCGCCGCCCGGTCTGGCCGCCCTGGACGGTGGCTGCGACGCCGCCGCGGCACCCGGCGACCGGCTTGCCGACCTGCTGGCGGATCACGGCGGCCTGCGTCCCGGCGACGGCGTCCTGGAGATCGGCAGCGGGGTCGGCCGGCTGGCCCGCGGGCTGGCGACCCGCCTGCGCACCGCCATCCGCTACGAGGGGGTGGACGCCCACCGCCCCCACGTCGAGTGGTGCACCGACCACATCACCCGCCGCCACCCCACGTTCCGGTTCCACCACGCCGACATCCGCGACGCCGCCCTCAACCCGCTCGGCGCCATGGATGCCCTGGGGTACCGCTTCCCCTTCCCCGACGGCGGCTTCCGCCTTGTCGCCCTGCGGACCGCCTTCACCCGGATGCTGGAGCCGGAGATCACGGCCCATCTGCGGGAGGTGCGGCGGATGCTGGCGCCGGACGGGCGGGTGGTCGCCGGCGCCTTCCTGCTCAACGCCGGGTCGCGCCGGGCGGTGGACGACGGGCGCAGCGCCGTCACCTTCGACTGCCGCGGCGAGCGCTGCTGGACGCACTCGCGCGAGCTGCCGGAGGTCGCCATGGCGTTCCCGGAGGAGGTGGTCCACGCGATGTTCGCGGCGGCCGGGCTGCATGTGCAGCGCATCGATTTCGGGGCCTGGACGGGCCGGGGACCGGCCGTCGCCCACCACGATACGATCACCGCCGTTCCGGCCCCCTGATCCACCGCCCTGAAGCCCGACGGAGACCCCCCTTGCGCAGCACGACGGACAACCCGTGGACGATCCTGTCGACCCGGCCGATCTACGAAAACCCCTGGATCCGCGTCGTCGAGCACGGCGTGCTCACCCCCCGCGGCTCGCCGGGGATCTACGGCGTCGTCCACATGCGCAACCTGGCGACGGGCGTGGTTCCGATCGACGCCGAGGGCTGCACGACCCTGGTCGGCCAGTACCGCTTCCCGCTCGAGGCCTACAGCTGGGAGGTCCCGGAGGGTGGCGGCGACCCGGCCCTCGACCCCCTGGAGTCGGCCAAGCGCGAG
This sequence comes from Azospirillum sp. NS33, assembly GCF_059703765.1. NCBI lineage: Bacteria > Pseudomonadati > Pseudomonadota > Alphaproteobacteria > Rhodospirillales > Azospirillaceae > Azospirillum > Azospirillum sp. NS33. The sequence goes on from NZ_BAAKJB010000014.1 coordinate 74,335, forward strand.
CTCGCCGAGGAGACGGGGTTGACCGCCCGCCACTGGCTGGAGATCCAGCGCCTGCATCTCTCCAACAGCATCACCGACGAGACCGCCCACTGCTTCCTCGCCTGGGACCTCGAGCAGGGCCACGCCAGCCCCGAGGACACCGAGGAGCTGCGGGTGCGCCGGGTTCCCTTCGCCGAAGCGCTGGCCATGGCCATGCGCGGCGAGATCACCGACGTCATGTCCGTGACCAGCCTGATGAAGGTGCGCCTCATGGCGCTGGACGGCACCCTGCCCGACGCGGTCGCCCGGCGGCTGCGCTGACGATCAGGCGGCGTCCGGGAACAGCGCGCGCAGCCCGGCGGCGCTGGCGGGGCAGACCCCCCGCTCGGTGATCAGGCCGCTGACCAGCCGGGCCGGCGTCACGTCGAAGGCGGGATTGGCGACGGGGCTGCCCTCGGGGATGACCCGCACCGTCGCGACCCGGCCCTCGCCGGTGACGCCGGTCACCGCGCCGACCTCCGCGGCGTCGCGCTCCTCGATGGGGATGCCGGCCAGGCCGTCGCCCAGCCGCCAGTCGATGGTCGGCGACGGCAGGGCCACGTAGAACGGCACGCCGTTGTCATGGGCCGCCAGCGCCTTGAGGTAGGTGCCGATCTTGTTGCAGACGTCGCCCGTGGCGGTGGTGCGGTCGGTGCCGACGATGCACAGGTCGACCTGGCCCCGCTGCATCAGGTGGCCGCCGGCGTTGTCGACGATCACCGTGTGTGGCACGCCGTGGCGGTTCAGCTCCCACGCCGTCAGGCTGGCACCCTGGTTGCGCGGCCGCGTCTCGTCGACCCAGACGTGCAGCGGCACGCCCTCCTCGAAGGCGACGTAGATGGGCGCCAGGGCGGTGCCCCAGTCGACGGTGGCCAGCCAGCCGGCGTTGCAATGGGTCAGCACGTGGACCGGCTCCCCCGGCGCCTTGGCCGCGGCGGCGGCACGGATCAGCGCCGCGCCGCTTTCGCCGATCGCCCGGTTGATGGCGACGTCCTCGTCGCACAGCGCCGCCGCCTCGTCCCATGCCGCCGCCACCCGGGCGCCGGGGGGCAACGGCGCCAGACGCGCCCGCATGCGCTCCAGCGCCCAGCGCAGGTTGACCGCGGTCGGGCGGGTCGCCAGCAAGACGGCCGACGCCTCGGCGAGGCGGTCGTCGCCGGCGTCGTCGGCCAGGGCCAGCGCCATGCCATAGGCCGCGGTGGCGCCGATCAGCGGGGCGCCGCGCACCAGCATGGCGCGGATCGCGTGGGCCGCCTCCTCCAGCGTCGTCAGCCGCGCCACGGCGAAGGCGTGCGGCAGTCTCGTCTGATCGATGATCTCGACCGCCCGGCCATCGGCCGCCGGCCAGATCGTGCGGTAGGCCTCCCCGTTCACCTTCATCGCCTGGACCTCCCCTCGTCAGCCCGGGTTGCTGCGGGCGTTGCCTGAGACACTTACGCGCGGGCGGCGCCGGCGATCAACCGTCGGCCGGGCCGCGCCGGAAAATCGCACCGCCCGGGAACCGTCGCGGCACCCGCGCGTTCCCCTGGCGATCAGGGAGCCGGGTGCGCGCAGGGCGACCGCCCCCCGTCGATCGTCCCCTCGCCGTCCCCGCCACCAACCCGGTTTCCATGACGCTGCCTCTCTCGACGCCCCGCTCGCCGCTCTACCGCCTGCCGGGAACGGCGCTGGTGGCGGTCGCCTGCGCGGTCGCGGTGCTGCTCACGGTCGCCATGCTGGGCCTGTTCGCCTGGCGCGACCGGACGGCGGCCTTCGACCGGGCCCAGGGCGTCGCCTCCAACATCAGCCTGCTGGTGGCCGAGCACGCCGCCCGCCTGGTGGAGACCAGCGACCTCATCCTGCGCCAGGTGGTGGCCGCCGCCGGACCGCCCGACACGCCGGTTCCGGACGACCGCGCCACCTGGCAGCGCCTGACCGAGCTGGCCGAGGGGATGCCCTACGTCGCCGCCATCCGCCTCGTGACCGCCGACGGGCGGGTGGCGCTGACCACCCGCCGCTTTCCCGCCGCCGCCCCCGACGCGGCGCCGCTGCGCGCCGACCCGGCCACCCTCGCCCTGCTGGAGGAGGGCCGTGGCGGCCTTCACATCGCCCGCGTCGATGCGACGGCCGGGAGCGGCGAGAGCGAGCCGCTGATCGTGCTGAGCCGGCACCTGGAGAGCGCCGGTGCGGTGCGCGGCATCGCCAGCGTCGCCGTGTCGCCACGTTACGTCCGCGAGATCTACCGCGCCTTCGACATCGGCTACGGCACCGAGGTGGCGCTGTTGCGCCCGGACGGCACGGTGCTGGTGCGCGAGCCCGGCGAGCCGGCGGCCACGGCCGGCGGGTCCCTGGTGGCGCGGCACCGCGTCGACGGCTTCGACCTGGTGGCGGAGGTGACCATACCCCGGGCGGGGGTGCGCAGCCTGTGGACGGAACGGGCAGAACGCTATCTGCTCTACGGCGCCGCGGCCCTGCTGGCGGTGGGCGGGTTGGGCACCCTGGCCTGGCAGCGCGCCCGGCGGGAACGCCGGGCCGAGAACGCCCTGAAGCACGCCTACGACACGCTGGAGGAGCGGGTCCGCCAGCGCACCGCCGAGCTGGAGGATTCCAACCACCAGCTCGAGCACGCCCTGGCCGACAAGGAGATCCTGCTGAAGGAGGTGCAGCATCGGGTCAAGAACAACCTGACCGTGATCTGCTCGCTGCTGCGCCTGCAGTCCAACCGGGTCGACGAGTCGGCGCGGGTCGCCTTCGACGAGAGCCTTCGGCGCATCCAGTCCATGAGCCTGGTGCACGAGCTGCTCTACCGCTCGGCCGAGCCGGCGCGCATCGACTTCGCCGACTGCCTGCGCCAGCTCTGCGACAGCCTGGCCCGCAGCTGCGGGTCCACCGCGGCGCGGGTGACGGTGTCGGCGCAGCCCTGGACGCTCGACGTCGACCGCGCCATGCCGCTCGCCCTGATGGTCAGCGAGCTGGTGTCGAACGCCCTGCGCCATGCGTTTCCCGACGGGCGTGCGGGCACCGTCGCGGTGTCCCTGGCCGCCGCCCCCGACCCCACCGCCGACGGCGACGCCGCCACCGCCATCGTCGTCGCCGACGACGGCATCGGCATGCCCAAGGAGTTGCTGGAGCCCGGCGCCGCGCAGCGCCGCGGCGCGCTGGGCCTGATCCTGCTGCAGGCGCTGGCCGCCCAGGCGGCCGCCGCGGTGCGCACCGACATCGGCGCGGGCACCCGGGTGACCCTGACCGTGCGCCACGCCGCCACCCGCCGCCGGGCCTGAGCGGGGGGCGGCGGGCATCGGAAAGCCCGCTTAGCCGGCCCCCCGCGGGGCGGCGTCCGGGCGGCCCCGGCCGGCCAGGAATTCGGCGAAGCGGCGGTCGGCGAGCCGGGCGTGCGCCCTCAGCCACCGCCCGACCATCGCCAGCAGCAGGTGGCGGCCGACGGCGCCGCCCCGGTCGCCGCCCCGGTCGCTGGCGCCGACGCTGGACACGAAGGCGCGCACCTCCTCCACCTGGCACAGGAACATGTCGTGGAGCGCGCGGTGGGAGTCGGCGCCGGGGTAGCGGCTGGCCGCCATCTGCGCCTCCTCCTCGGCGAAATGATGCCGCGCCTCTTCCATCAACGCGTCGCAGCGCCGGATCAGCACCATCGTCGGCACCCCGGCGTCCAAGCCAACGCGCAGATCCTCGTAGAGGGCGTACAGCCGCTGGTGGGACTCGTCCGCCGCCGCGGTGCCGGGACACAGCCGGCCGGGCCCGGCCGTCGTCCCCCCTGTTGCTGCCGTGTCGTCCATCGCCGCACCTCCGCCGGTGGCCGTCGCGCACCGACCGGACGCACACGTGGCGGTCCCGCAGCGCGCGCCGTTGGCAACATACGCGCGTATATGCTGCGACGACAATATCACTTTCGATGCGGTCGCACCGGCATGGACACGCAGCCGTCCCCGCGGCCGCCCTCCGCGCCCCACCCTCCGCCCGGTCCGACGTCGCACGTGCGGAATCAAAATCGTTCGGCAACGCGGCGAATGTGCTATCCTACGCCCCCGCTCCGTTCCGGGTTCCCCCCTGCCGGGCCGGGACCCGATCACCGGCGGGCCGCCAGCCGGCCGAACGCGCCGTTCCGGACCAACCAGCCTGCGCAGACAGAAGACCCGCATGAACATCACCATCGAACGCGCCGCCCTGCTTCGGTCCCTTGGTCACGTGCAGAGCGTGGTGGAACGCCGCAACACCATTCCGATCCTGTCCAACGTCCTGCTGACGGCCCGCGACGGCGAGCTGGCGCTGTCGGCGACCGACATGGATCTTGAGATCGTCGAGACGGTGCCGGCCCAGGTGGGGCGCGACGGCGGAACCACGGCCCCGGCCCACACCCTCTACGACATCGTCCGCAAGCTGCCCGACGGCAGCCAGGTGGAGCTGGACGTGGCCGGCGACGGCGGCCAGCTCACCCTGCGGTCCGGGCGCTCCCAGTTCAAGCTCGGCTGCCTGCCGGTGGAGGACTTCCCGCAGCTTTCCGGCGGCGACCTGCGCACCCGGTTCCAGCTTGCCGCGGCCGACCTGCGGGCGCTGATCGACCGCACCCGATTCGCCATCTCCACCGAGGAGACGCGCTACTACCTCAACGGCATCTACCTGCACGCCGCCACCGCCCGCGAAGGCGGGGGCGAGCTGCCGGTGCTGCGCGCCGTGGCCACCGACGGCCACCGCCTGGCCCGGGTCGAGATGCCCCTGCCCGACGGCGGCGAGGGCATTCCCGGCGTCATCGTGCCGCGCAAGACCGTGACCGAGGTGCGCAAGCTGATCGACGAGGCGGCCGACCGCATCGAGGTGTCGCTGTCGGAGAACAAGATCCGCTTCGCCTTCGACAGCATCGTCATGACGTCGAAGCTGATCGACGGCACCTTCCCCGACTACGAGCGGGTGATCCCGGTCGGCAACGACAAGGTGATGGAGGTCGACGCCAAGCTGTTCGCCGCCGCCGTCGACCGCGTCGCCACCATCTCCACGGAGAAGAGCCGGGCGGTCAAGCTGTCCCTGGTCAAGGGCCTGCTGACCCTGTCGGCGACCAGCCCGGAAGCCGGCAGCGCCACCGAGGAGCTGGAGGTCAGCTACCGCGAGGGTCCCCTGGAAATCGGCTTCAACTCCCGCTACCTGCTGGACATCACCCAGCAGATCGAAGGCGAGGGCGCCCGCTTCACCATGGCCGACGCGGCCTCGCCGACCATCGTCCGCGACGTCGCCGACCCGGCGGCGCTCTACGTGCTGATGCCGATGCGTGTGTGAGCGACACGTGCGGCCCGGGGCTCCGGCCCCCGCCACCCGGTAGCGCCCCCGTGCTGGAAGCCAGGACCATCGACCCGACGCCGAACACCCCCGCACTGCCGGCCGGCGCGTGGCAGCCGCCCGGACACGCCGACGCGGCCGCCGGCCCCGCCGCACCGCGCGGCGCGCTGGCGGTGACGCGCCTGACCCTGACCCGCTACCGCAGCTACGAGCTGGCGCGCCTGGAGCCGGACCGCCGGCCGGTGGTGCTGACCGGCCCCAACGGGGCGGGCAAGACCAATCTGCTGGAGGCGGTCAGCTTCCTCGCCCCGGGCCGCGGCCTGCGCGGCGCCACCCTGGCCGAGGTGGAGCGCCTCCTCCCGCCGTCCGCCCCGCCCGCCCCGGCGCCCGCCCCGGTCGCTCCCCCGGGCTGGGCGGTCGCGGCGGTGGTGGACACCCCGAGCGGCCCCGTGGAGATCGGCACCGGCCGCGACCCGCGGGCCGCGGAAGGCAACCGCCGGGTGGTGCAGATCGACGGCCAGCCGGCGAAGGGCCAGACGGCGCTGGCGGAGCACGTCAGCGTGGTCTGGCTGACCCCGCCCATGGACCGCCTGTTCCTCGAGGGGGCGAGCGGCCGGCGCCGCTTTCTCGACCGCCTGGTGTTCGGCTTCGACCCGGCCCACGCCGGCCGGCTCAGCCGGTACGAGCACGGCCTGCGCGAGCGGGCCCGGCTGCTGCGGGACGGCCGCGCCGACGACGGCTGGCTCAGCGGCCTGGAGGACCAGATGGCAACGTCCGGTGTCGCCGTGGCGGCGGCCCGGCGCGACGTGGTGCGCCGCCTGCGCGCCGCCTGCGCCCGCGCCGTGGGCCCGTTCCCCGGCGCCGACCTGGCGGTGGAGGGCACGGTCGAGGGGTGGCTCGACGCCGGGCCGGCGCTGGCCGCCGAGGACGCTCTGCGCGATGCGCTGCGCGCCGGGCGCCGCGGCGACGGCGCCAGCGGCGGGGCTGCGGTCGGCCCCCACCGCAGCGATCTGGCGGTCCGCCACCAGGCCAAGGATATGCCGGCAGGGCTGTGCTCCACCGGCGAGCAGAAGGCGCTGCTGATCGCCATCGTCCTGGCCAACGCCCGCCTTCTGGCGGCCGAGCGCGGGGCGGCGCCGCTGCTGCTGCTGGACGAGGTGGCGGCCCATCTGGACGCGGAGCGCCGGGCCGCCCTGTTCGGCGAGATCCTGGCGCTCGGCTGCCAGGCGTGGATGACCGGGACCGACGCCGCCATGTTCGCGCCGCTGGGCGACGACGCCTGCCGCTTCAGCATCGAGGAGGGCCGGGCGATGCCCGCGTAACCCCCCCGACGATCCGCCGGGCGGCGCAAAAATCTGCGGTCCGCCCCGCCGCGACACACCATATTTGGACTGACCTCTGTTAAACTAGACCCATGGCACAGGAAGCGATGAAACCCGTCCAACAGGACGACTACGGCGCCGATTCGATCACGGTCCTGCGGGGACTGGACGCGGTGCGCAAGCGGCCCGGCATGTACATCGGCGACACCGATGACGGCTCCGGCCTGCACCACATGGTCTACGAGGTCGTGGACAACGCCATCGACGAGGCTCTGGCCGGCTACTGCGACACCGTGGATGTGACGCTGAACGCCGACGGCTCGGTCACGGTGCGCGACAACGGCCGCGGCATCCCCACCGACACCCATCCCGAAGAGGGGGTGTCGGCGGCCATCGTGGTGATGACCCAGCTCCACGCCGGCGGCAAGTTCAACCAGAACTCCTACAAGGTGTCCGGTGGCCTGCACGGCGTTGGCGTCTCGGTGGTCAACGCCCTGTCGCTGACCCTGGAGCTGCGGATCTGGCGCGCCGGCCGGGAGTGGTTCGTGCGGTTCCACGACGGCGTGCCCGAGGGCGACCTCGCCGATGTCGGGGCGGCCCCGCTGGTGCAGGGCGCCGACGGCACGGCCAAGCCGCGCTCCGGCACCGAGGTGACCTTCCTGCCGTCGCGCCAGACCTTCTCCAACACCGAGTTCGACCTGCCGACCCTGGAGCACCGCCTGCGCGAGCTGGCGTTCCTCAACTCCGGGGTGCGGCTGCAACTGACCGACGCCCGCGGCGTCGAGCCCAAGCTGGTGGAGCTGTTCTACGAGGGCGGGCTGGAGGCCTTCGTGCAGTGGCTCGACCGCTCCAAGGTGGCGCTGCACAAGCCGGCGATCACCCTGCGCTCCGAGCGCGGCACCGAGCACGGCGGCATCGTCACCGTGGAATGCGCGCTGCAGTGGAACGACAGCTACCACGAGACGACGCTGTGCTTCACCAACAACATCCCGCAGAAGGACGGCGGCACCCATCTCGCCGGCCTGCGCGCGGCGCTGACCCGGGCCGTCAACAACTACGCCACTGAATCGGGAATCGCCAAGAAGGAGAAGGTGACCCTGTCGGGCGACGACGCCCGCGAGGGGTTGACCTGCGTCCTCTCGGTGAAGGTTCCGGACCCGAAGTTCTCCAGCCAGACCAAGGACAAGCTGGTGTCGTCGGAGGTCCGGCCGGTGGTCGAATCGGTGGTCGGCGAGGCGCTGGCCCAGTATTTCGAGGAGCACCCGGCCGACGCCAAGCGCGTCGTCCAGAAGGTGGTCGAGGCCGCCGCCGCCCGCGAGGCGGCGCGCAAGGCGCGCGAGATGACCCGGCGCAAGGGCGCGCTGGACATCTCCTCGCTGCCCGGCAAGCTGGCCGACTGCCAGGAGCGCGACCCGGCGGGATCGGAGCTGTTCATCGTCGAGGGCGATTCCGCCGGCGGCTCGGCCAAGCAGGGCCGCTCGCGCCAGTTCCAGGCGATCCTGCCGCTGCGCGGCAAGATCCTCAACGTGGAGCGGGCGCGCGCCGACAAGATGCTGTCCTCGGCCGAGATCGGCACGCTGATCACCGCCATCGGCACCGGCATCGGCCGCGACGAGAAGGACGGCTTCGACGTCGAGAAGGCGCGCTACCACAAGATCATCATCATGACCGACGCGGACGTGGACGGCAGCCACATCCGCACCCTGCTGCTGACCTTCTTCTTCCGCCAGATGCCGGAGCTGATCGACCGCGGCTACCTCTACATCGCCCAGCCGCCGCTCTACCGGATCAAGCGCGGCAACGCCAAGGAGCGCTACCTCAAGGACGATCCGGCGCTGGAGAACTTCCTGATCGAGGCGGCGCTGGGCGACCTGTCGGTGCAGCTGCCCGACGGCAGCCTGCTGGCCGGCGACGCCCTGCGCGACCTGGTGGAGAAGGCCCGCGCCGCCCGCCCCGCCATCGAGACCCTGGCCCGCAAGGCCGGCAGCACCGCGGTGGTCGAGGCGGCGGCGGTGAGCGGCGCCTTGTCGCCGTCGCTGGCCAGCGAGGACGCGGCGCCCCGCGCCGCCGAGGCCGCCGCGGTGGTGGCGGCCCGGCTGAACGCCCTGGACGCGGCCGAGCACGGCGGCGGCTGGCGCGGCGAGGCCCTGCCGACCGGCGGGTTGCTGGTGATCCGCACCCGGCGCGGCGTGACCCACCGCCACCGCCTGGACGGCGACGTCCTGCGGAGCGCCGAGGCGCGCCGGCTCGACGCCCTGGCCGGCGATCTCAAGCGGGCCTTCGCCGACCCCGCGCGCGCCTTCGAGAAGCAGAAGGAGGTGCGCGCCCTGACCGGCCCCCTGGTTCTGTTCGACACGGTGATGGAGCTGGGCCGGCGCGGCGTCACGGTGCAGCGCTACAAGGGCCTGGGCGAGATGAACCCGGACCAGCTCTGGGAGACCACCCTCGACCCGGTCAAGCGCTCGCTGCTCCAGGTCAGGGTCAACCACGCCGATCAGGCCGAGGAGGTGTTCTCCACCCTGATGGGCGACGTGGTCGAGCCCAGGCGCGAGTTCATCCAGGAGAACGCGCTGAAGGTGGAAAACCTGGACGTGTAGGCGGCCCGCCCGCGGTGGCGACGCCCACGTGCCCTTTGACGGCCGCCGCGGATGCGGCCAGCATGGGACGCGGGCGCACGGCACGGGAGCGGCAGGGGATGACCAACGCGAGCGCGCAGGGGTACGTGGACGACCCGCGCAACGACGGGGTGCTGGTCTGCGTCAACGGGGCCTTCGTGCCGCGGGCCGAGGCCACCGTCTCGGTGTTCGACGCCGGCTTCGTGCTGGGCGACGGGGTGTGGGAGGGGGTGCGGCTGGTGCGGGGCCACCTGCTGGCGCTGGACGACCACCTCGACCGCCTCTACGAGGGGGCCGGAGCGATCCGCCTGGACATCGGGATGGACCGCGACGCGCTGACCCGCATGGTGCGCGAGACCCTGGCCCGCAACGGCATGGAGGACGGCGTCCACATCCGCCTGATGGTCACCCGCGGCCGCAAGACCACCGTCAACCAGGACCCCCGTTTCGTGGCCGGTGGGCCGACCATCGTCGTCGTCGCGGAGTACAAGCAGCCGCGCCCCGAGGTGAAGGCCCGCGGCCTCGCCCTCTTCACCTCCACCTTCCGCTGCAGCGCACCCGACGTGTTCGACCTGCGCATCAACTCCCACAGCCGGCTGAACCTGATCCAGGCGCTGATCCAGGCGATCGACGCCGGCGCCGACGAGGCGCTGATGCTCGACCCCCACGGCTTCGTGGCGAGCTGCAACTCCACCAACTTCTTCGTCGTCCGCCGCGGCGCGCTGTGGACCTCCACCGGGCGCTTCAACTTCAAGGGCATCACCCGGCGCACGGTGCTGGCGCTGGCCCGCGGCGACGGCATGACCGTGGCCGAGACCGACTTAACCCTGGCCGAGACCTACGCCGCCGACGAGGCGTTCGTCACCGGCACGCTGGGCGGCATCACCCCGGTCACCCGCATCGACGGCCGCCCCATCGGCGACGGCCGGCCGGGGCCGGTCACCCGGGCGCTGGCCGCGCGCCACGACGCCTGGATCCACGAGGAGGCGTCGCGGTGACGGCGGCCCCGCCCGCCCCCGTCCGCATCGCCATGTGGTCCGGGCCGCGCAACATCTCCACGGCCATGATGCGGGCCTGGGAGAACCGGCCGGACACCGCGGTGGTGGACGAGCCGTTCTACGCCGCCTTCCTTGCCGAGACCGGCCTCGACCATCCCGGCCGCGACGCCGTGCTGGCCAGCCAGCCGACCGACCGGGGCGTGGTCGCCGCCGCCCTGGCCGACGGGCCGGTGCCCGGCGGCCGGGCCATCTTCTTCCAGAAGCACATGACCCACCACATGCCGCCGCACGCCGCCCTCAGCTGGGCCGACGGGATGCGCCACGCCTTCCTGATCCGCGACCCGGCCGAGGTGGTCGCGTCCTACCTACGGCGCCGCGGCAGCGTCACCCTGGCCGACATCGGCATCGTCCGCCAGGCCGAGCTGTTCGACCATGTGGCCGGCCGACTCGGCCGGGCGCCGCCGGTGGTGGACGCCCGCGACGTGCTGGCCGACCCGGCCGGCACCCTGGAACGCCTGTGCGCGGCCCTCGACGTCCCGTTCCACCCGGCGATGCTGCGCTGGCCGCCGGGGCGGCGGGCCAGCGACGGGGTGTGGGCGCCCCACTGGTACGCCGCGGTGGAGGCCTCCACCGGCTTCGCCCCGCCGCCGCCGCCGGCGCCGGCGCTGACGGGCGATGCGGCCGCGGTGGCCGAGGCGGCGCGGCCCCACTACGACCACCTGCGGAGCCGGCGCCTCGGCTGATCCGCCGGGGACTGGCCGGCGCGCCGGCGCGCACGACATCCTTGGACGACCGGACCGCCGCCCCTGGAGACGCCCCATGCTGCCCCGCCGCACCGCGCTGACCTTGTTCGCAAGCCTGATCGCCGGGTTGCCGCCGGGGGCGGTCGGGGCCGCCGCGCCGGACCCGGCGGCGGGTCTGGGCGATCCGGCGGGGCTGGTGGTGCTGATGCGCCACGCCCGGGCCCCCGGCACCGGCGACCCGCCGGGCTTCCGCCTGGAGGATTGCGCCACCCAGCGCACCCTGGACGAGGGCGGACGGGCCCAGGCGCGGCGCATCGGCGAGGCGCTGCGCGCCGCCGGCCTGGCCGACGCCCGGGTGCTGTCCAGCCAATGGTGCCGCTGCCTGGAGACGGCGCGGCTGCTGGGGCTGGGCCCGGTGGAGGAGGCGCCGGCACTGAACTCCTTCTTCGGCCGGGCGGAAGACCGCGAGGCGACGGTGGCGGCGGCCCGCCGCCTGCTGGCGGGCCTCCCCGGCGATGGCCGGCCGGTGGTGCTGGTCACCCATCAGGTCACGGTGACGGCGCTGACCGGCGTCTTTCCCGCCTCGGGCGAGGCCGTGCTGCTGCGCGCCGACGGCACCGGCGCCCCGCCGGTGGTGGGCCGGCTGCCGGCGCCCCCCTGAACGCCGCGCCGCCGCCGTTATTCCGCGTGCCCCCGGGCCGTCCCACAATGGTCACCGGCCAAGCTGGGGTGAGAACATGGCTAATGAAACGTTAATGTGGTTGGATGGGCGGGTCGAACGAGGGAGGACACCATGGCCCAGATCCTGACGCTCCACCGCACCCCCGACGCCCTCGCCCGCGTCGAGGAGGCCCAAGCCCGGGCCGACGCGTGCGCCGCCGAGCAGGCGGAGATGGCGACCGCCCTGGCCGACCTGCGCCGGTTGATGGCGGTGCACGAGGAGTCGCGGGCGCAGGCCGCCGCCTTCGCCCGGCTGTGCGAGGACGCCGGCGATGACGACCGGGCGATCGCCACCGTGCAGATCCTGCCGGTCGCGGTGACCGGCACCGACCACGACCGGCGGTACGGTTGACCCGGCGACGCTAGTCGGCGGCGCGCAGCGGCGGGCGGGCACGCCCGCGCACCGGGGCGCGGCTGCGGGCGTTGTTGCCGTCGGCGAGCTTGGCCAGCAGGCGCACCAACTCCACCCGCTCGTCGCCGGCCAGCGGCTTCATGATGTCCTGCTGGGCCGACAGCACGGCCTCGGCCGCCGCCCGCCGCAGGGCGAGACCGCGCCGGGTGATGTCGACCAGGATCGACCGGCGGTCCTCCAGGGAGCGGCGGCGTTCGACCAGGCCGCGCTCCTCCAGCTTCTTGATCACCACCGACACCGTCGTGCGGTCGAGCGCCACCAGCCCGCCCAGCGTCACCTGGTCGACGGACCCGTGCTCCTCCAGCGCGGCCAGCGCCACGTACTGCAGCGGCGTCAGGTCATGGGGACGGCAGTGGTCGAGGAAGACGGCGACGGCGATCTGGTGGCAGCGGCGCAGCAGGTTGCCCGGCAGTTCGTTGGCCTGGGACAGCGCGTGGCCACTGGCGGCGGGCGCTCGTTCGTTCATGGGGACTCCTCGGTCCTCGGCACCGCGGCACGGGCGTTCCACAGCAATACAGAAAGGGGCGCCACGGAGGGAAGCCTCCTGTGCGGGCCGGGCGCGCCGGCGACGCGGCGCGCCCGGCCCGCGGCCGCCGTCACGCCGCGTCGGGCTGGTTCTGCGGCAGGGCGCGCTCGAACGCCGGAAGGGCCCCGCAGGCCTCGACGATCCGCCGGATCGTCGGGTAGGGGTCCATGACGACGCCGAACCGCACGTTGTTGACCGCCTGGGAAAACAGGCAGAGGTCGGCCAGCGTCGGGGCGTCGCCATGGCAGAAGCGGCCGGTGTCCGGGCTGCCCGCCAGCAGGGCTTCCAGCGGCCCGAAGCTCTCCGCGACCCAGTGGCGGAACCACGCCGCCACCGCCGCCTCGTCCGCGCCGAAGCGCGTCTCGATGTACTGCAGGACGCGCAGGTTGTTGACCGGGTGGATGTCGCAGGCCACCGCGCCGGCCAGGGACCGCACCCGGGCGCGGGCCAGCGGATCGGCCGGCAGCAGCGGCGGCTCGGGGTGCACCTCCTCCAGGTACTCCAGGATCGCCATGGACTGGGCCAGCACCGTGCCGTCCGGCAGTTCCAGGGCGGGCACCAGCCCCTGGGGGTTGAGGGCGAGGTAGCCCTCGCCCCGGTGCTCGCCCTTGCGCAGGGCGTAGGCCCGGTACGCGTAGGGGAGGCCCTTCAGATGGAGGGCCACCCGCACCCGCACCGAGGTGGAGCTGCGGAAGAAGTTGTGCAGGACGAGCCCGGCCGTCACGATCCGCCCTCCGGCGCGACGATGGTGATGTCGTGGGTGCCCACCCCATCGACGCCGCCGGTCACATGGTCGCCGACCACGATCGGCCCCACCCCGGCCGGTGTGCCGGAGTAGATGAGGTCGCCCGGCTCGATGCGCATGGAGCGCGACAGGATCGCGATGATCTCCGGCACGTTCCAGATCAGGTCGGCGATGTCCTGGTCCTGCTTGACGGTGCCGTTGACGGCCAGCCAGATGCGCCCCGTGGTGGGATGGCCGATCTCCGACACCGGGCGGATCGGGCCCATCACCGCCGACTTGTCGAAGGCCTTGCCCCAGTCCCAGGGCCGCCCCTTTTCGCGCGCCTCGAGCTGCAGGTCGCGCCGCGTCAGCTCGTTGCCGACGCCATAGCCGAAGACATGCTCCAGCGCCTTGTCCTCGGGGATGTCGACGCCGCCTTTGCCGATCGCCACCACCAGCTCGATCTCGTACTGGAAGTTCTTGGTCTCCGGCGGGTAGGGGATGGCGCTGCCGTCGGGCACCACGGCGTCGGCCGGCTTGGTGAAGAAGAACGGGAACTCGCGGTCCGGGTCGCGCCCCATCTCGCGGGCGTGGGCGGCGTAGTTGCGGCCGACGCAGAACACCCGGCGCACCGGGAACAGGGCGTCGGTGCCGGTGACGGGCACCGCGACGGTCGGGTGCGGCGGGAAGATCCAGGAGGTCATGGCGGGTGTCCCTGTGATGGTCGTTTCGGGGTGGCTCAATGGTTGCCGCGGTCCTCGCGCCACAGCCCCAGCTTCTGCTGGGCGACGCGGTCGGAGAAGCTGAAGAGGGTGCTGTCCGCGTCGGCACGGTGGCTGACGTGCTTCCAGCTCGGCACGACGAAGATGTCCTTGGGGCCCCAGGCGATGGTCTGGCCGTCGATGGTGCTCTCGCCCTGCCCGTCCACCACCGCGTAGACGGTGGCGTCGGTGGACCGGTAGGCCGCGGTTTCGAGCCCCTTGGGCAGGAGCTGCATGAAGGCGGAGATGGTCGGCATCGGCGAGCCGCCGTCGACCGGGTTGACGTAGCGCATCTTCAGCCCGTGGCAGGGGTCCCAGGCCTGACCGGCGCGCATGCGCTCCAGCGCCTCGCGGGTGCGGGCGTAGGGATAGTTGAAGATGGGCGAGGTCGGCCGGGCGGCGACGTGGTCGACCGGCACCATGTTGGCGCCGTAGCGGGCCAGCGCGTCGCCGGTCGGGCGGGTCACCGGCTGCTCGTCCTCGGGGTAGGACTCGGCGAACGACGCGTCGAAGAACGACACCGTGGGGATGTCGAGCCCGTCCAGCCAGATCATCGGCTCGCTGCTCGCGTTGCCATGGTCGTGCCAGGCCTGGGCGGGGGTGATGACGAAGTCGCCGACCTCCATGACCGTGCGCTCGCCGTCGACCGCGGTGTGGGCGCCGCTGCCGTCCAGCACGAAGCGCAGGGCCGACTGGCTGTGGCGGTGGGCCGGCGCCACCTCGCCCGGCATGACCAGCTGCAGGCCGGCGTAGAGCGAGGTGGTGGTGCGGCTCTGGCCGCGCAGCCCCGGATTCTCCAGGATCAGCACGCGGCGCTCGGCCTCCTTGGCGGTGATCAGGCCACCGGCCTCCAGCAGCAGGGCCTTGGCCTCGGCGAAGCGCCAGAGGTGGGGCTGGCAGCCGCTGCGCGGCTCCGGCGTGATGATGCTGTTGAGCACCGCCCACAGGGGCGTGTAGTTGCGGGTGTCGATGCGGGCGTAGAATTCGCGCCGCTCGGGGGTGTCCTCGGGTTTCTCGTGCAGGGACATGGCGGATCTCCTGTCTTCAGATGGCCGCGCCGAGGCCGGTGACGCCGTAGAGCCAGGCGATGCGGTCGTAGTGCTGGTCCGGCGTGGACGAGCCGAGGATGGCGTCGCGCAGCGCGGCGCGGCCGCCGTCGGGGTGGTAGACGTACTCCCCCATCAGCCGCGAGTTGATCTGCACCCGGCCGGTGCGGATGAAGCGTTCGGTGTTGTAGGTGGTGAAGGCGGCGTGCAGGTCGCCGGTCCCCTCGGCCACGTGGTGCGACAGGTTGACCGCGTCCTCCAGGGCCATGCAGGCGCCCTGGGCCAGGTACTGCAGCATGGGATGGGCGGCGTCGCCCAGCAGCGCCACCCGGCCGTCGACCCAGCCGGCGACGGGATCGCGGTCGCACAGCACCCACTTCTTCCAGGTGTCGGCGCATTCCAGGATGCGGCGCGGCCGCTCGGCGACGTGGGAGAAGCCGGCGGCGACCTCGGCCTGGCTGACCGGCTGGCCCGCCACCGGCTCGCTGGCGTCGCTGTGGAACGTGACCACCAGGTTGTAGACCTTGCCACCCTTCAACGGGTAGTGGACGATGTGGCATTTCGGGCCGGCCCACAGGGTGGCGGCGTTCCAGCGCAGGTCCTCGGGCATCTGCTCGGTCGGGATGACCGAGCGGAAGGTGGTGTGCCCCGACACCCGCGGCGCGCCGTCGCCGATGAGCTGGGCGCGCACCCGCGAATGCAGGCCGTCGGCGCCGATCAGCGCCGCCCCCTCGACCCGCTCGCCGCCGGCCAGCACCGCGGTGACGCCGGCACCGTCCTGCTCGTAGCGCTCCACCGCGGCGCTGGTGCGCAGGGTGACCCGCGCGTCGGCCCGGCAGGCGTCGAGCAGGACGCCGTGCAGGTCGGCACGGTGGACCACCGCGTAGGGGTTCTTGAAGCGGCGGCGGAACGGCTCGTCCAGCGGGATGGCGGCGATGCGGCGGTCGTTCACGCTGTCCATCAGGATCAGGTGGTCGATGTAGACCGCCTTGGCCCGGGCGGCGTCGCCGACGCCCAGGTAGTCGAAGGCGTGGAAGGCGTTGGGGCCGATCTGGATGCCGGCGCCGATCTCGCCGAGCTGGGAGGCCTGCTCGAGGACGACGGTGGGGATGCCCTTGCGGGCGAGGCCGAGGGCCGCGGCCAGGCCGCCGATGCCGCCGCCGGCGATGAGGATGGGACTGTCGGTCATGGTCGGAGTCCTCCGCTGAGGTTCCAAGATGGTGTCGGGGCCGGCGTCAGCGCAGGGCCGAGGTGAGGGCCGGGACGAAGACGACGGCGAGGATGACGGCGCTGGTGACCAGGATGTAGGGAAGGATCGCCCGGGTGAGTCCGCCCAGCCGGGCGTCGCTCATGGCCGCGGCGACGTAGAGGCCGGCGCCCACCGGCGGCGTCAGCAGGCCGAGCGTCAGGGTCAGGCAGGTCACCACCCCGAAATGGACGGGGTCGATGCCGTAGGTGCCGGTGGCGATGGGCAGCAGGATGGGCACCAGCACGATCAGCGCGGCGATGCCGTCCAGCACCATGCCCACCGCCATCAGGAACAGGAAGACCAGCACCAGGAAGAGGGTGGGATCGCTGGTCAGCCCCTGCAGGACGGCGGCGGCGGTCTGCGGCACCTGGTTGAAGGTGAGCACCCAGCCGAACACCTTGGCGGAGGCGATGAGGAACAGCACGGTCGCCGTGTTGCGGGCGGTGCGGCCCAGCGCCGGCGACAGGTGCGACCACTTCAGTTCGCCGAACACCGGGCCGCCGATCACCGCCGCCAGCAGGGTGGCCACCGCCGCCGATTCCGTCGGGGTGACGATGCCCAGCGCGATGCCGCCGACGATCACCGCCGGGATCGACAGGGTGAGCGCCGCCCCGGCGGTCGCCCGCCACAGGTCCTCCGCCCCGCCCGAGCGCGGCCGGCCGTCGTGGGCGCGGCGCGCCGCGACGGCGATGACCCCGCACAGCAGCGCGAACAGCAGCAGCCCCGGCAGGATGCCGCCCACGAACATGGCGCCGATGGAGACCTGGCCGACCACGCCGTAGATGATGAAGATCATCGACGGCGGGATGATCGGGCCGAGCAGTCCCGACGCCGCCGTCAGCGAGGCGGCGAAGGTCCGGCTGTAGCCGTCGCGCTCCATCTCCGGCACCATCACCCGGCTCATGATGGCGATCTGCGCGGTGGCCGATCCCATGATGGAGGCCAGCAGCAGGTTGGCGCACAGCGAGACGTAGGCGATGGAATGGGGCAGCCAGCCGAGCCAGGCCCGCGCCGCGACGATGATGCGCCGGGTGATGCCGCCCTCGTTCATCAGCTCGCCCAGCAGGATGAACAGGGGAATCGCCAGGAGGTCGAACACCTCGATGGAGTTGAAGAGGATCTGCGGCAGCGAATCCAGCAGCCGGAAATTGCCGGTGTCGAAGACGAAGGCGAAGGTGGCGGCGAGCAGGACGAAGGCGACCGGCAGGCCGAGCGCCAGCAGCACCGCGAAGGCGACGACGACGGTCATGCCACGCGCTCCCGCGCCGCGGCCGCGGCGGTGCCGTCGGGTCCGGCGGCGGCACGCAGCAGATGGGCCAGCACATGGCTGAGCGCCGCGGCGGAGAACACCGGCACGATCAGGAAGAACGGCCATTTCGGCCAGCCCAGGGTGACCGCGAAGTCGAAGGACGCCGACGGCGAGCGGATCCACGCCACGGAATGCCAGAGGATGGTGGCGAGCAGGGCCGCCGCCACCGCTTCGGTGACGATCAGCACGGCGCGCCGGGCGGCCGGCGGCAGGGCGTCGGTCAGCAGGGTCATGCGGACCTGGATGTTCTCGTGGATGGTCACCGAGATCGCCAGGAAGGCCATCCAGATGAGGATGTAGACGGCCAGCTCCTCGGCCCAGTAGAGGGGCGCGTTGAGCAGGTAGCGCAGGCCGACGTTGACGATCAGCAGGACGGTGAAGACGACGATCAGCGCCTTGCAGGCGACCATCTCGGTCGCCGCCAGCAGCCGGCTCCAGCCGGCGGCCAGCCGTGCCGCGGTTCGAAGCATGGACGGACTCCGGCCAGGGCGGCCGGGGGCGGGACATCCCCCCGGCGCGCGGTCAGCGGGTGGCGGTCGGCGCGGCCCCGTCAGCGGGCGGCGCGGACCTGCTCCTGGAAGGCCCGGACCAGCGGCATGGCGCCGAACTGGGCCGCGAAGGCCTCGTTCGCCTTGGCGAAACCGGCCTCGGCATCGGGCAGAGTCACCACCTCCAGGCTGCCCTCGAGGCCGGCCAGGTTCTTGGTCTCCGCCTCGAGCTGGGCGGTGTTGGCCCAGGCCAGCGTCTCCGCCATGGTCTCGCGCACCAGCGCCTGCTGGTCCGCCGGCAGGGCCTGCCAGCGCGGCGAGCTGTAGACGGCGATCGCGGGGAAGGCCATGTGGTTGGTGATGGTGAGGCCCTTGGCGACGTCCTGGAACTTGGAGCCGACCAGGGCGTCCAGGTCGATGTCGACGCCGTCCAGCAGGCCGTTCTGCAGGCTCTGATAGATCTCCGGCAGGTGCACCGGCGTGGGCACGGCACCGGTCGCCTCCCACCACGTCTTCATGGCCGGGAACGGCACGATGCGGATCTTCCTGCCCTCCAGGTCGGCCACCGCGGTGGCCGGCGCCTGGCGCATCAGGATGTGGCGCATGCCGGCGAAGGTGTAGCCCAGCCCCTCCAGGCCGACCCGCTGCAGGTTGGCCAGCATCTCCTGGGCCGCCGGGGTCGCCGTGGCGGCCTGGGCGGCGGCCACGTCGTCGAACAGGAAGGGGGTGAACCAGGCGGTGATGCTGGGCTCGCGCAGACTGGTGATGGACGCCGTCATGATCCCCATGTCCAGCAGTCCCGTCTGCATCTGCTGGAACATCTCCGGCTCGTTGCCGAGCTGGCCGCCGGGGAAGATGGCCACCGTCAGCGCGCCGCCCGACTTCTCCTTGAGGGCGTCGGCGAAATGCTGCGCCGCCCTGGTCCAGACGTGCTGCGGCGGGGTGATCAGCCCCATCTTCAGTTCTTCGGCATTGGCCCCGGCGGCCACCGTCAAGGGCGCCAGAACGGCACCGACGGCCAAAACGCGCGTGAGGAACGTCATGGTTGTCTCCCGGCCCTGTGGTGATATCCCTACTTTTGTCGGGCGTTTTTCTTGTGCGCCCGCGGGCGCCCGCTGTTTGGTCTGGCCTGCGACGGTCGGACACTTCACCGGGCGCCCGTGGCATCACCTAACAAATTGCTCGGAAGGCTGTCAATCATATTACTGACGATTATTCCGGCGCCGCGGGAGGGGCCACCGGCCCGCCCCGCGGCGTGGCGGTCAGTAGGCGGGCGGGTCGCTGGCGGGAAAGGACTCGTCGGACGCCTCGTCCACCGTCTCCCAGGGGCGGCGGTCGGCGTCGCGCATGGCGCCCGGCCCGGCCGGGCGGATCTGCCCGGCGCACGCCTCCGGCCCTGCGGGGATGCCGTCGCGAAAGGCCGGGGCGTGGCGGTGGCCCCGCGACCGGCTCCACCACAGGGCGGCGGCCGCGCCGATGGCGGCCCCCGCGAGGCCGATCGCCAGCGACGGACCGGCGCGGCGGCTGTTGAAAGGGCTGGTGATGGTCATCTGACCTCCTCGAACGCTGATTGCCGCCGGGGGGACCGGGCGGTGTAGGGTGGCAACAGCCGCCACCGGCCCCCGTCACGGCCGCCCCGAAACTCACCCCCTGGCACGGAGTCCCGCCCCATGCCCCTCGCTTTCCTCGCCGGCGTCCGCGTCATCGACCTCGGCCAGTACGTGCCCGGCCCGTTCGCCACCCAGATGCTGGCCGACCTCGGCGCCGAGGTGGTGAAGGTGGAGGCCCCGGGGGGCGATCCGATGCGCCGCCTCGGCCCGCGAGACGCCGACGGCACCACCGCCGCCTACAAGCTGCTGAACGCCGGGAAGACGGTCGTGCGGGTCGACCTGAAGAGCGCGGACGGCCGCGCGGCCTTCGAGGCCCTGGTCGCCGCGGCCGATGCGCTGGTGGAGGGCTTCCGGCCGGGGGTGCTCGACCGTCTCGGGCTCGGCCACGACCGGCTGCGCGCGCTGAACCCCGGCCTGGTCCACGCCGGCCTGTCGGGGTGGGGCCGGGACGGCCCCTACGCCCTGCGCGCCGGCCACGACCTCAACTACATGGCGGTGGGCGGCGGGCTCGCCGAGTCCGGGACGGCGGAGCGGCCGGCCTTCGCCCATCCCCCCGTCGCCGATTTCGCCAGCGCCCAGCACGCGGCGCTGGCGGTGGTCGCCGCCCTGTTCGGCCGGGACCGCGGGGCCCACGGCGGGCGCGGACGGGGCGGCGGCGTCCATCTCGACCTGTCGATCATGGAAACGGTGCTGGGCTGGCAGGGGATGACGCTCACCGCGGCGGCGCGCGGCGCCCTGCCCGGGCGCGGCACCGGCCTGCTGTCGGGCGGCGCCGCCTGCTACGGCGTCTACCGCACCGCCGATGGCCGGTTCGTCACCCTGGCGGCGCTGGAGGCCAAGTTCTGGGAGGGTTTCTGCCGCGCCGTGGAGCGGCCGGACTGGATCGCCCGGCAGGACGAGCCGCTGCCCCAGGACGGCCTGACGGCCGAACTGGCTGCCCTGTTCGCCACCCGCCCCCTGGCCGCCTGGCAGGCGCTGCTGGACCCGGTGGACTGCTGCTTCGAGGCGATGCCCGACGCGGCCGCCGTGGCCGACCACCCCCACGTCACGGCGCGCGGCCAGGTGCGCCGCCACGGCGGCGCGGAGCCGCTGGTGGAGACCCTGCTGGGCCTCCGCGCCGACGGCGGCCCGCCGCCGGAGCGGACGCCGCTGGTGGAGAGCGACGCCGACACCGTGCTGATGCGTTGGCGCTGACCGGCGGCGTCACTCCTCCCGGCGGTAGGGCGACTCCTGGCCCAGCAGCTCGATCTCCGCCATCACCGCGGTCCGCTCGCGCTGGAGGTAGTCGGCGACCGCGGCGCGCAGGCCGGGGTTGCGCAGCCAATGCGCGGAATAGGTCGGCACCGGAACGTAGCCGCGCTGGATCTTGTGCTCGCCCTGCGCGCCGGCCTCGACTCGGGCCAGCCCGCGCTCGATGGCAAAGTCGATGGCGCGGTAGTAGCACGCCTCGAAATGAAGGAAGCGGTAGCGGCCGTCGGAGCCCCAGTTGCGGCCGTAGAGGGTGTCGGAGCCCAGCAGGTTCAGCGCGCCCGCCACCCATTCCCCGTCGTCCTCGCACAGGATGAGGACCACGGCGTCGCCCATGGTCTCCCCCAGGCGGTCGAAGAAGGCCCGGGTGAGATAGCCGCCGCCCCATTTGCGGTCGGCGGTTTCCATGTAGAAGCGATGGAAGGCGTCCCAGTGCTCGGCCTTCAGGTCGTCGCCGGTCAGGGTGTGCAGGCGCACCGTGCTGTCCGCCACGGTGCGGCGCTCCTTGCGGATCGCCTTGCGCTTGCGGGCGTTGAGCGCGCCGAGGAAGTCCTCGAAGGTGGCGTAGCCCTGGTTGTGCCAATGGTACTGGACGCCCAGCCGCTGCAGCCAGCCGGCGTTCCCCAGGCGCTGCCAGTCGTCCTCGGTGGGAAAGGTGACGTGCACCGAGGACAGCTCGTTGGTCTCCGCCACCTGGCGCATCGCCGCGATCAGCGCCGCCGCCACCTCCGGGCCGGCGTCGGGGCGCAGCAGCAGGCGCCGGCCCGGAACCGGGGTGAAGGGCACCGCCACCTGGAGCTTGGGATAGTACTGCCCGCCCGCCCGTTCGAAGGCGTTGGCCCAGGCGTGGTCGAACACGTATTCGCCCTGGGAGTGGGACTTCGCGTACATCGGCGCGGCCCCGGCGATCCGGCCCTCGGCGTCGAGCGCCGCGAGGTGGACCGGCTGCCACCCGGTGCCGGTGACCGCCGAGCGCGAGTCCTCCAGCGCGGCCAGGAAGGCGTGGCGCAGGAAGGGGTTGTCCGGCCCGGCGCAGGCGTCCCATTGCGCCGGGTCCGCCGCGGCGATCCCGCCCAGGAGGTTGACCGTGATGCTGTCCCGCCCGTCCATCCGCGCCGCCCCATTCCCCGCTCCGCGATCATCCATGCGGATCGCAGGCAAGGACGTGGGCGCCACGGTGCGGTGCGGCAAGGGCCGCCACGCCTCAGGCCAGCTCGAAGATCGCCTCGACCTCCACGGCGACGCCCAGCGGCAGCGACGCCGCGCCGACGGCGAAGCGGGCGTGCTTGCCGGCGTCGCCGAACACCTCCAGCATCAGTTCCGACGCACCGTTGATCACCGTGGGATGGTCGACGAAGTCCGGCCCGCAGTTGACGAAGCCGCCCAGCTTCAGGCAGCGCGCGATGCGGTCGAGGTCGCCGCCGCACGCGGCGCGCGCCTGCGCCAGGACGTTGAGCGCGCACAGCCGCGCCGCCTGCCGGCCCTCGTCCAGCGACAGCCCTGCCCCGACCTTGCCGAGGAACCGCTTCTCGCCGTTCCACACGGTGACCTGGCCCGAAACGTAGAGCGTGGTCCCGGAGACGCTGTAGGGCACGTAGGCGGCGACCGGCGCGGCCGCCTGCGGCAACTCGATTCCCAGGTCGCGCAGGCGCGCGTCGATGCGTCCGGCCATGGTCTCGGTCCTTCCTGAAGTGATGTCGGGCCTTGTGGCGGGGACGATAGCCGGTGGACGCCCCCCGGCAAAGGGGCCAACGCCCGTCCGGGCACGGGAAAATTTCGCCGGCCCCCCGGCAACCCCCGGCCCGGCCCGGCAAAGTTTTCCCGAACCACTCGGAATCTTTTGGCCGGACCGGTTCGCCCCCGCGCCCGCGCTGGACCACGACGGTTTTCCCTAACCCGCTGATTCCGAAGGGCATCACACCGATGCCACCCGCTCCGGAACGGACTGGCACGGCCCTTGAGTATCCCTAGGCGACGAACAAACACGTTGCCTCGCTCGGCCCCCCTCACCCGGCCGCGAGGCCGGCCTCAGAAGGAGACATGAGCCATGGCCATCAACGACGTCGCCCTCACCGCCTCGATGCGCGCCAACCTGCTCCAGCTGCAGAGCACGGAAGTCAAGATCGCCCAGAAGCAGAACATCCTCGCCACGGGCAACAAGATCAACTCGGCCCTCGACGGCCCGACCGCGTTCTTCGCCGCCAAGGGCCTGACCCAGCGCGCGGGCGACCTGTCGTCGCTGAAGGACTCGATGGGCCAGGCGATCAGCACCATCAAGGCGGCCGACAAGGGCATCACGGCGATCGAAAGTCTGATCGAGCAGGCCCGCGGTCTGACCACCGCCGCCTACTCCGCGCTGGGCAACGACGCCGGCTCCATCGCCACCCGCAAGGCGCTGTCGGAGCAGTTCAACTCGTTGAAGGGCCAGATCGACAAGCTGGCCGAGGACAGCGGCTACCAGGGCAAGAACCTGCTGGCCGGCGACGGCATGCGCCTCGACACCACGAGCGCCTCGCGCACCGCGGTCAACACCATCAGCGGCCTGGAAAACGCCCGCGTCACCAACGTCGTGGCCACCGACACCTACTCGATCCGCGTCAAGGGCGACGGCTCGATCGAGGGCGATGCCGGCGACATCAACGAGGCGGAGCTGGCGCACGGCCTGACCGGCCTGAAGCTGTCGGGAGCCCAGAGCAGCACGCTCGGCAACTTCTCCGACGTGTCGATCGAGGTGCGTGGCGCCAACGGCCGCGAGCGCTCCTTCATCGTCGGCGACGGCAACGAATCGCGCACCATCACCTACTTCGACAACACCCAGGCGATCGCCGCCAACACCACCACCACGGCGGCCTCGGCCACCCCGCAGGTCACCGCGGTCAAGATCAGCGGCACCATCGAGGAAGGCGACATCTTCTCGGTGACGGTGGAAGGCCAGACCTTCTCCTACACCGCGACCGCCGCCGACGTGGCGGTGGGCCAGACCGCGACCTCCAACGTGGCCGCCCACCTCAGCAACTCGATCTCCACCGCGCTCACCAACGGCGGCCGCCTGTCGGGCACCAGCTTCGACCTGGCGAGCGCGGCGGCGACCGGCGACACCCTGACCCTGACCGGCGCCACGGCCACCAACACGGCCCGCGAGGTGACGGTCAGCGCCAAGGCCGAGAACGCCCTGACCAAGAAGATCTCCGAGAGCTTCGCGTCGGGCACGGTGGTGTCGTTCACCGTCGACCGCAAGCTGCTGGAGCAGGCGGCCAACAGCGGCAACGGCGTGTCGACCATCGAGAAGAGCGTCGACATCCAGATCACCGCGACCAGCCTGTCGGGCCAGCAGATCACCCGCGACGGCACGGCCGCCCGCGGCGACGGCAAGCTCTCCGACGGTGAGAACTCCTTCGCCTTCGACACCGGCACGGTGCGCCTGAACGTCGACCAGAAGACCATCCAGCAGGCGGCCTCGGCCAACTGCGCCGCCAACCTGACGACGATCCAGGTCACCGACGCCAACTCGTCGAACGACCTGACGGTGCAGCTGAACGAGCGCAACACCAACTCGATCACCGTGCTCAGCCAGAACCTGACCACCACCGGCCAGGGCCTCCGCCTCGACTACGCGCAGAACCAGTGGCAGGACCGCTCTGACATCGACAAGGCGGTGGAGAGCATCGACTACGCCAAGGACCACCTGCGCTCGGCCTCGCAGACGCTGTCCACGAACCTGAACATCGTCACGACCCGCGAGAGCTTCACCAAGGAGTTCAGCGACGTGCTGGTGGAAGGCGCCAACAAGCTGACCCTGGCCGACCAGAACGAGGAGGGCGCCAGCCTCCTGATGTTGCAGACCCGGCAGCAGCTCGGCACCATCGCCCTGTCGCTGGCCAACCAGTCGCAGCAGTCGATCCTGCGGCTCTTCTAGGCCGCGGCGGCGCCGCCGCCTCACCGCACCGACCGAATCGGGCGCCTCCTCGCGGGGGCGCCCATTTCGCGTCGCCGGGGCGGGCCGCTACCGGGTGGCCGCCTCGACCAGCGCGCGGGCGTCCGCCGCCAGCCGTTCACGGCTCTCCGCCCGCGTGTACATCATGTGGCCGCCGGGATAGACCGGCACCGTCACCCGGTCGCGCTCCTCCGGCGGCAGTTCCAGCCGCGCCGCCACCCAGCGCGAGGCCATGTAGGGCGTCACCAGGTCGGTCAGGCCGTGCGCCATCATCACCCGCAGCCCCGGCGTCAGCGCCAGCACGCTCTGCAGCTGCTCCAGGGCGCTCGGCGCGTCGTTGCGCGGCCACTCCCAGCCCCGCGACACGGCGCGGCTCAGCAGCCGGAACGGGGTGTCGGTGCGGAACGCCAGTTCGTCCTGGACGTAGCCGGCGAAGGCGGTGGCGTAGACCGGCAGGGTGCCGGTCAGGAAGGGGTCGTCGGCGATCCGGGGCGACGCCGGGTCGGGGTCGGGGCCGAGGAAGGTGCCGTCGTAGATGCTGGCGATCCGGCCGCGGTCGCGCACGATCTCGCGGGCGAACAGGCCGATCGGGATCATCGCCCGGCGCCGCGCCACCAGCTCCGGGGCCAGCCCGGTCACCGCCGCGACCGCGTCGAACAGCGCCTGGGCCCGCTCCGGCCGGGCCAGGTCCAGGCCGGCCAGGCCGGCCACGTAGTCGCCCAGCGCGAAGGGTTCGGCCCGCTGGGCGGCGGCGGCGGGGTCGCCCGCGACCTTGCCCAGGGCGGCGGCGCTGGCGGCGAACGAGGGCAGTCGCAGCGCCCACCCCAGCAGGTCGGACGCGTCGTCGCCGATGGTGCCGAAATCGACCACCGGGGAGACCATGATCAGCCCGTTGACGGCGATCCCCGGCCCCTCGAACAGCTCGCCGGCCATGCGGGCGATGCGGAAGCCGCCGTAGCTCTCGCCCACCAGGAACTTGGGCGAGCCCCAGCGGCCGTTGCGGGCGAGCCACAGGCGCACCACCTCGGCCAGGCTCTCGGCGTCGGCGTCGACGTTCCAGAAACGCCGGGCGGCGCCGTCCTCGTCGCCGCTGGCGCGGCTGAAGCCGGTGCCGACGGGGTCGATGAACACGAGGTCGGTGAAGCGCAGCCAGGTGTCGGGGTTGTCGACCACCGGCGCCGGCGGCCGGGTCAACCGCCCGTCGGCCTCGAACCGCACCATCCGCGGCCCCAGCGCCCCCATGTGCAGATAGGCGGAGGCGGCGCCGGGGCCGCCGTTGAAGACGAACGCCACGGGCCGCCCGCCGGCCCCGCCCTCGGCACCGCCCGGCCCCTCCAGGGTGTAGGTGGTGGTGAACACCCGCGCCGCCGGGTCGTCCGTGCCGTCGGCCCGCAGCGGCAGGAACTCGGCCACCGCCGTGTAGGCGAGGTCGCCGCCGGGCAGCGACAGGGTGTGGCGGGTGAGCGCCCGCTGCGGGTCGAACGCCGCCGCCGCGCCGCCCGTGCGCGGGCCGGCCGGGTCCGGGCCTCCGGCCGGGTCCGGGCGCGCGTCGCCGGTGGCCGGTTCAGCGGTCGCGGCGGCCAGCGTGGCGGCCGGCGCCAGGCCGAGCGCCAGGCCAAGGGCCAGCGCCGCCGCCGCTGCGGCGGGCGAGCGGCGGGGCGGGGGGGGCGGCCTGGGGCCTCCCGGGGGGGGGGCGGGGGGGGGCGGGGGGGGGGGGCCGGGGGGGGGGCGGCCATTGTGGACCATTTCCCGCCCCCGGCAACCCGGTGCGTCGCCGGCCGGCGCGGTCGACCGGAGTACCCCCGTCAGGCCAGGACGATGCTGGCGGCCGTCAGCTGGTCCGGCCGCACCCCGACCAGTTCGATGGTGTTGGGCGCCACCAGGCCAAGCAGGCCGGGGACCGCGCTGCTGCCGAGGTCGATCAGCGCGAAGCCGCCCTCGCTGGTGCCCACCCGGCCGGCCAGCAGGCCGGCGACGTCGGCCAGCCCGGTCCCGTTGACGCTCGCGGCGATCAGCAGGCGGTCGACCCCGGCGTCGAACTCGAACACCCGGTCGACGCCGCTGGCGTGCCCGAACACGAAGACGTCGGCGCCGTCGACCCCGTCCCCGCTCCCGCCGTAGAGCGCGTCGTTGCCGCCGCCGCCGTCCAGCGTGTCGGCGCCGAGGCCGCCGTAGAGCACGTCGCCGTTGTACCCGCCGTCGAGCGCATCGTCGCCCTGGCCGCCGTGCAGAAGGTCCCACCCGGACCCGCCGATCAGCGTGTCGTCGGCCTCCTGGCCCAGCAGGGCGTCGTCGTTGAACGCGCCGTCGAGCCGGTCGGCGCCGCCGCCGCCGCGCAGCGTGTCCACCCCCATGCCGCCGTCCAGCGTGTCGGCGCCGCCGCCGCCGTCCAGCGCGTCGTCCCCCCAGTTGCCGAACAGGCGATCGTCGCCGAGCCCGCCGAAGACCACGTCGTCGCCCTGGCCGCCGAACAGGGTGTCGGCGTCCTGCCCGCCGAACAGCGTGTCGGCGTCCGTGTTGCCATAGAGCAGGTCGCCCCCGGTGTTGCCGTAGAGCGCGTCGGCACCCTGCCAGCCCGACAGCACGTCCGCCCCGGCGTTGCCGACCAGCGCGTCGGCCCCGCGCCCGCCGTTGAAGCCGTCGGCGGCGGCGGACCCGATGAGACGGTCGGCGCCGTCGCCGGCGTAGACCGTGGCGATGGCGCTGCCCGCCCCGACCGCGAAGTCGGTGCCCCCCAGGGAGCCAACCCCGCCCGAGAGGTCGATCACCGAATCGGTGCTCACCGCGGCGGCGTTCAACGTGTTGATGCCGTGCGCGTCGACCAGGGTGGCGCGGGCCGGGTCGGCGGCGGCGAGACGGGCGTAGTCGTCGGTGTAGACGTGGGTGTCGTCCTCCCCGCCCGGGCCGCCCATGGCGTTGATCGACCACTGGTCGAGGACGGCGGTGGCGGCGCCATCGGCGCTGTCGATCCGCAGCGTCCAGGTTCCGGCCGCGTCCTCGCCCCAGTGGCGGGTGCTGTTGAAGGTCCAGTCGAGGCTGGCGAGGCTGCCGTCCGGCAGCGGATCGCCGGCCACGTTCACCGCCGGCGTGCGGTCGGACAGGACGCTCGCGGTGCCGTCGGGGGACACCAGGGTTATGGTCAGGCCGTGCAGGTCGGTGTCGCGCAGCGTCACGTGCACCTGCACCTGCTCGACCCGGAGCGGCTGCGCGAACACCGCGGTGGCCTGCAGCGTCCCGCCCGCGGCGAGCGTCCCGCTCCCCTGCTGGACCGCGCCGCCGACCTGATCGAGGTTGGCCGCCGTCGACTGGCGCGTCCAGGTCTCGGCCAGGCGCACGGCGGCGTGGGCGTCGACGCCGCCGAAGCCGTAGTCGTGGCTCACCAGGTGGCCGCCGCCGTTCCAGTCCGCGGCCCCGTTGGTCGCCCAGCGCGCCGTCGAGGCGCTGTCGATCCAGCGCGCCGAGGACGCCAGGATCTCCTGGACGTCGCGGTACCCCAGCGCCGGGTTGGCCTCCAGAACCAGGGCCACCACCCCGGAGACGATCGGGGCGGCCGCCGAGGTGCCGCCGAAATCGTCGGCGTAGTCGCCGGGGGCGTATCCGCCGCGGCCGGTGATGTCGGCGGTCACCACCGTTCCCTGCGCCGCCCCGGTGGGCCCGGCCACCAGCAGGCTGGCACCCGGCGTGCTGTAGTCGGCGACGCGCCCGGTGTCCCCGGCGGCGGCGACCTGGACCGTCCAGGGCGATCCGTTGGACCCGTCGTAGTTGGTGTTGAAGGTGGTCTCCGCCGTCGCCCCGCGGTCGTTGCCCCCGGCGAACACGCTGATCGTGCCGAGACCGTCGCGGCCCTGCGCGGCGAGCGTGCGGCCGATGTCCCACCACTGGCCCTGCACCGCCGCCTGGTCGTAGGCCGAGAACATCGGCCCCCAGCTGTTGTTGTAGACGTCGGCGTCCCCCTCCAGCACCCGGGCGGCCCCCGCCGCGTAGCGCTCCACCGCCTGCAATCCGGCGTCCGGCGTGCGCACGGCGACGTCCGCCAGCATGAAGAAGCCGGAGTCGTACGCCACGCCGACCCCGCCCACCCCGTTCTCCGCCGCCGACACCAGGCCGGCCACCGCGGTGCCGTGGGCGTCCTCCGCCGGCGCCACGTCGCGGCTCGGCGCCAGGACGTTCCACGACAGGTCGGCGCGCAGGTTGGCGACCAGGTCGGGATGGGTGGCGTCGACGCCGCTGTCCTGGATCGCCACCAGCACGCCGCGCCCGGTGTACTCGGGCCACACCGACACGACGTCGATGTCGTACCGCTCCCCGTCGGCGCCGAGCTGCCCGGTGTTGAGAAGGTGCCACTGGGCGGCGAACAGGGGGTCGGTCGGAAGGTGGGGCATATGCGACACTCGGGTTGTTGCCTGGACACGATGACACAACCAGCAATCAAACGTTGTCAATTGCCGGCATCCTCCCGTCACCGAAGCCTCTTGCGTATGAGAATGATTTGCATTATCGGTGTGTGAGGATCGGGAACACCGAGCGTATGGGAGGGAGGCTGGACATGTGCGACCGCTGCGCGAAATCCGCCAAGAAGGCCTTGATCGCCCGGCGCGACAGGCTGCCACTCTGGCTCATCCCCCAGTGCTTCCATTGCACCATCGTCGGCACCTGCTTCAGCCACGACGACACGGTGAAGCTGAGCCGCCGGCTCGACCTGCGGGTCGCCCCCGACGCCCGCTCCTACGACGTCCACCGCCATTTCGTGCAGGCCGCCGGCGAGGCCGGCCCGGCGGCGAAGCTGATGCAGAAGCTGCTCGACGAGAAGCACGGCGGTGCGGTGCGCCGATTCGCCCGCGAGACCACCGAGGCCGGCTGGCTCGCCCGCTGGGAGGAGGCGGTGGCCGCCGGCAACGTGGCCGGCGCCCTGTGGGCGGTGATGACCCTGGCCAACGTCGCCGAAGAGGTCCGCCAGCGCGCCTACGGCGACGTCCACATGATGTCGCACCTGATGGGCGGGGAGACGCGCCAGCGGCTGCGCACGGTCCAGGAGGCGGAGCGCCGCTGCACCGATCTGGAGGCGCGGCTGGTCCGCGGCGAACGGGCCGCCGCCGAGAAGCTGGCGGAGAAGGACGAGCGCATCCACCAGCTCGAGGCGGCGCTGGCGGAGCGCCGGCGCACCGCCGCGGTGCGGACCGCGCCGACGACCGCCTTGACACCCGCCGGGGCGACCGGGGCGGTGGCCGGGGCGCCCGGGTCGACCTCGGGTCCGGCGCCGCGACGCGCCGGCCGCGCCGAACGCCAGGCCGAGGCGCTGCGCCGCCGGGTCGCCGCCGAGCGCGCCCGCGCCCGCCACGCCGAGGCCGAGGCGGATCGCCTGCGCGGCCTGCTGGACTCCCTGCCGCGGCGGCCGGGCGGGACGCCCGCCGCGGCCGGCGACCCCCGGCCCCCGTCTCCGGCGAACCTGGACGGGCGGGCCATCCTCTATGTCGGCGGCCGCCCCGCCCTGATGCCGCACCTGCGCGCCGCCGTGGAGTCGCGCAACGGCTGCCTGCTGCACCACGACGGCGGCATCGAACAGGCGTCGCGCTGCCTGGAAGGGCTGGTGGAACGGGCCGACGTCGTGGTCTGTCCCATCGACTGCGTCAGCCACGACGCCTGCCTGCGCGTCAAGGGGATCTGCCGGCGACTGCAGAAGCCCTTCCTGCCGCTGCGCAGCGCCGGCGCCTCGACCTTTGCCCGGGCCCTTGGTGCCCTAGGTTCCTTGGGCGAGGACCGGCCGCTGTCGTAGCGGGCCGGGGCCGATGCCCGCCACCGCCACCGCCACTCCGGATTCCATGGCCAAGCACGACACGGGAAACCCTTGCACCGGCCTGTGCAAGTTCGACGCCGCCACCGTGTGCCGCGGCTGCCGCCGCAGCCGCGCCGAGGTGCGCGGCTGGAAGCGGCTGGACGACGACACCAAGGCGGCGATCAACCGCCGCTGCACGCTCGACCGCAAGATCGCCAAGCTCGAGGCCAAGCTGCTGAAGCTGCGTGGCAAGCGCGCGGGGCTGGCGGAGCCCGGCCCGCGGCTCGCCCGCGTCGGGCGCTGAGGCCCGGGCGCGGCGCCGATCAGACGGCGCCGCCCCGGGCCGGGGCGCCGCCGTCGTCGCCCGCCCGGGCCTCCCGCGCCGCCCGCTGGGTGGCCGGCTGGCGCGGTGTCGCGCCGACCGGCCGCGGCGGCCGTTCGCCATCCTCGGCCGCGGGAAACATCGGGCACGGCGCCGCCTCTTCGACCTCGTACCCGGCGCTGCGGGCGTAGCGCAGGCCGGCGCGGTCCGTCGCGTCCTTGCGGCTGTTGGCGGCCACCAACCAGGTGCGCGGGGCGCGCCAGATCGCGCCGGGGCGGCTCTCGCGGGTGAGCGGGTCGACCGCGGACTGGGTGACCCGCACCATCCAGATCCGCCCGCCCCTGGCCTCCTGCCGGTCGAACACCCAGTACCGCTCGACGGGCAAGCGCCGGGCGTCGGCGAGGCGGCGCTCGGCCACCTCGAGCGCCCGTTGCGCCTCCGCCACCCGGGCCTCGGCGGCCCGCACCCCCTCCTCGGCGGCGGCGGCGCGGCGGCGGCCATCGGCCAGCCGCCGGTCGAGGCTGCGCAGGACGCGCTGATCCTGGGCCATCTCGCGGCGCAACGCGGCGAGCCGACGCTCGCCGCGCCGGTTCACGATCACCGCGATTCCCAGCAGCAGGACGGACGCGTAGACCAGAAGAGCCGTCATCGGGCGGCGGCACCGTCGCCTGCGCCACCGTCGGCGGCGGATGCCACCGTCCCCACCCGCACCCCACTGCCCTCGGGGAAGACCCGCCGTGCCGTCGCCGCGGCGCTGTCGGCGGTGGGCGCCCAGACCAGGGCCACGTTGCGGCGCTCCCAGATGGCGCGGGCGAAGACGACCCGGCGGGCCTCGGCGCGGGCCACATCGCCGCCGTTCAGCTCGCAACGGAACAGGGTGCAGCCGGGCTGGGGGACGCCGAGCTCGTGCACCAGTTCCACCTTCTCGGCGGCGACGCCGCGCACCGCCGCCTCGGCCCGCATGCGGCGGGTCTCCAGTTCCCCGCAATCGCCCTGCCGTCCCTGGATCAGCCGTTCCGCGGCGCTGATCCGGCGCTCCATCACGCCGATCTCGTCGTTGCGGGCCTCGACCACCTGGTGCAGGGCGCGGCGCCGGCGGGTCATCGCGGCGCCGCGCGCCGCGCCGAGCACCAGCGCCAGCCCGAGCGCGCCCGCGCTGATCACCGCCAGCCCGATGGCGAACATCTCCAGCGGAAGCATCGCCACCGCTCAGCCGCCACCGCGCACGCGGCGGCCCCCGGCAGCGCCGCGGGCAGGGCGCGCCGCCCCCCGTCCGCCTGCGCCGTTGCTGCCCCGAAATGCGTGCATCGCCCCTCGCGCCGTCCCTCTTGTCACACCCGCCATGGACGGCCCGGGCGCACGTGCCCCGGCCTCGGCACCGGAGTCTACGCGGTTTTGCCGCACCGCGGCAGACATCTTTGGCAAGAACCCGCCACGGACCGGCACGCCCGGACTCGTTCTGTGGCAAACACCCCGACATTGCGACACCCCCGCGCCGCCGACGCGGTTTGTCATAAATCGACGTTTGACGGTCGGACGCCGCCGGTGGTTCTCTCGGTTCTCCCGATCGAAGAAGGACCGCCCGGCATGGTGCTCGACGACCCCCTGTTCGCCAGCGAAGAGGAGGACGACAGCCCGGCCGGCCCGCGGCCCGCGCCGTGGACCGTGCTGGTGGCGGACGACGACCCCCAGGTCCACGCCATGACCGGGGTGCTGCTGCGCGACTTCGAGTTCGAGGCGCGCCCCTTCGAGGTGGTGAGCGCCTATTCCGCGGGCGAGGCCGCGGCCATCCTGGCGGCCCGGCCGGACATTCCGGTCATGCTGCTGGACGTGGTGATGGAGACCAACGACGCCGGCCTGCGCCTGGTCCGCCGCATCCGCCACGACATGGGGAACCGCAGCGTCCGCATCATCCTGCGCACCGGACAGCCGGGCGAGGCCCCGGAACGCGAGGTCGTGGTCGCGTACGACATCAACGACTACAAGGCCAAGAGCGAGCTGACCGCGCAGAAGCTGTTCACCTCGCTGGTCGGTGCGCTGCGGTCCTGGCGGGACCTGCTGGCCGTCGAGCGCAACCGCCAGGGCCTGCAGAGCATCCTCGACGCATCGGAGCTGCTGCTGGCATCGCGCTCCCTGGACGGACTCGTGCAAGGCATGGTGGCGCGGCTGCCGCGGGTGGTGCACCACGCCGGCGGCGCCGTCGTGGCCTGCCGGGAGGCGGCGGACGGATGCACCGCGGTCGCCGGCTCGGGCCGCTTCGCCGCCACGGTGGGGCGGTCCGTCGACGGCGGACTCGACGCCGCGAGCGCCGCCGCCGTCGCCGCCGGTTTCGCCACCGGGCAGAGCGTCTACGGGGATGAGCGCTGCGTCCTGGTGTTCCGCACGATGGCGCACGGCACCACGGTCTTCCTCATGGAACGCCCCGAGCCCTACGGCGACGACGAGCACCGGCTGCTGACGCTGTTCTGCGAGCGGATCGCCCTGGGCATCGACCATGCCTGCCTCTACGACGACCTCCTGACGCTCAACCGCACGCTGGAATCGCGGGTGGAGGCGCGCACCGCCGAGCTCGCCGCCAGCCGGACCGCGCTCGCCGCCGCCAAGGACCGCGCGGAGACCGCGCTGGCCCGCGAGATGGAGGCGCGCCAGCAGCAACGCCAATTCGTCGCCATGGTGTCGCACGAGTTCCGCACCCCGCTGGCGGTGATCGACAGCGCCGCCCAGATGCTGACCCTGCGCGCGCGCGACGCGGCCCCCGACATGCTCGACCGTCTGACGGTGGTGCGCACCAGCGTCCACCGGCTGACCGGCATCATCGAAACCTACCTGACCGACGAGCGCCTGATGTCCGGCTCGCTGACCCTCGACCGCCGCACCGTCGGGGTGGACGACACCCTGCGCACGATGGTCGGCCACCTGCGCATCGCCCATCCCGACCACGCCTTCGCCCTCCACCTCGGCCCGTCGCCGCTGCCCGTCGACGCCGACGCCCACCTGCTGGAACTGGCCCTGGCCAACCTGCTGGGGAACGCGGTCAAATACTCCTCCAACGACCCGAGGGTGGAGGTTTCGGCGCGGCGCGCGCGGGGCGCGGTGATCGTCGAGGTCCGCGACCACGGCTGCGGCATCCCCGCACCCGAACAGGCCCACGTCTTCGCCCGCTTCTTCCGCGGCAGCAACACCACGGGGGTGACCGGGACGGGCATCGGCCTGCACACGGTGCAGCAGATCGTGGAGCTGCACGGAGGCACCGTCGCCGTGACCAGCGCAGAGGGCGCCGGCACCACCTTCCGGGTGGTCCTGCCGGCCGCGGCGGCCCCATGAACGGACGTCCGACAACCGCCGCCGCCACCACGCCCGCCGCCACGCCCGCCGGCATCCCGGGGCCTTCGCCGTGGCGCGCGCCGGGAAACGGTGACATAGTCGCCCACGGAATGGAGACGGGCCAGGGCGCGCCGAGCGCCGGAGCGGCTCCACGGAGCTCAA
Organism: Azospirillum sp. NS33; assembly: GCF_059703765.1. NCBI lineage: Bacteria > Pseudomonadati > Pseudomonadota > Alphaproteobacteria > Rhodospirillales > Azospirillaceae > Azospirillum > Azospirillum sp. NS33. The sequence continues at coordinate 108,904 of NZ_BAAKJB010000014.1, forward strand.
GCGGACCGCCGACCATGCTGGCACAGGAGTACGCCGCCTTCAAACGGGAGTTGGATGCCAAGGGCATCATCTTCTCCTTCAGCGGGTATCTCTCCGAAGGAATCCTCTATTCGCTGGGCGAGGCCCTGCGCGAGAAGATGACGCTGGAGGAGGCCGACGCCCCGACGGTGCGCCGCGTCTTCTCGGTCTTCGTCGAGCAGATGCAGAACATCATCCGCTATTCCGCGGAGAAGATCGGCGCCGGCGCCGACCGCGGCGGCATCGAACTGAGCGCGGGCATGGCGACGATCGGGATGGAGGACAAGACGTTCTTCATCGTCTGCGGCAACACGCTGCGCAACAGCGACGTGCCGGCCCTGAAGAAGCGGCTGGACTTTCTCGGCACCCTCGACAAGGCGGCCATCAAGGCCCACTACCGCGAGCAGTTGCGCGAAGCCCCCGATGAGGGCAGCCGGGGCGCCACCATCGGCCTGATCGAGATCGTCCGCCGTGCCAGCGAGCCGATCGAGTACGACTTCACCGCCGTGGACGACGAACGCAGCTTCTTCTGTCTGAAAGTCCGTATCTGAGAGCGCAATGGAATCCTTGACCATCGAGGCCACGCGGCGGACGCCGCGGGTCGATTTCGATTTCACCGGCGGCGATCTGCGCCTGAGCGGGGAGTCCTACCCCGACGATTCCGCGTCCTTCTTCGGCCCGGTTCTGGCCGCGCTGCGCGGGTGGCTCGCCGGGTCGTCGGTCCCGGTCCGCTTCGAGGTGGAACTGCTCTATTTCAACAGCTCCAGCGCCAAGGCCCTGATGAACATGTTCCAGGCGCTCGAGGAGGCGGCGGCGGCGGGCCGCTCCGTCACGGTGCTGTGGCGCTGTGACGAGGAGGACGACACCATGCGCGAGTTCGCCGAGGACTTCTCGGAGGATCTCGAGCACGTCACCTTCACGGTCCTGGAACGGCAGGCCGAGGCCCAGGAGACCCGCGGGGCGCCATGACCTTCAACCTGTTCGACGCCGAGGAACAGGTCATCAACCGCGCCGAGCAGCTCAGGTCCCGGCTGGCGGCGGTCGCCCCGGAGTGCAGCGGCGACCTGGAGGCGCTGATCGACGCGTTCAAGCGCTCCTACCGCGACCAGCGCCGGCTGGTCCGCGTCAGCGACCGCCTGCAAGCCCAGCTCGCCACCGCCAACGAGGAGCTCGAAGGCCGCCGGGTCGAGGCGGAGACCGCGCTGACCCACCTGCGCGAGGCGCAGGACATGATCGTGCGCGCCGAGCGGCTGGCCTCGCTGGGGGCGCTGGTCGCCGGCGTGGCGCACGAGATCAACACCCCCGTGGGCATCGCGGTGTCCTGCGCCTCCCACCTCGCCGACGCCACCACCCGGCTGACGGCGAAGGTCGACGACGGCTCGCTGCAGCGCGCCGACTTCAAGCGCTACCTCGCCACCGCCAGGGACACCACCGCGCTGGTGCTGGCCAACTGCGAGCGGGCGGCGACCCTGATCACCAGCTTCAAGCAGGTCGCCGTCGATCGCGCCAGTTCCGAACGGCGGACGGTGCGGCTGGGCGCCTATGTCCGCGAGGTGGTGCTGAGCCTTCAGCCGGAGTTGCGCCAGAACCATCACACCATCGTGGTGGAATGCCCGGCCGACCTGGAGGTCGACGGGTACCCCGGCGTGGTGTCGCAGATCCTCACCAACCTGGTGATGAACGCGCTCCAGCACGCCTTCGCCGACGGCCGCCCCGGCACCATGACGGTCCGGATCACCGCCCCCGACGGCGACGACGGCACGGTGGAGCTGGTGTTCGCCGACGACGGCGCCGGCGTGGCCCCGGACGCGCTGCCACACCTGTTCGAGCCGTTCTACACGACCCGCCGGGGCAGCGGTGGCAGCGGTCTGGGCCTCCACATCGTCCACAACCTGGTGTCCGGCCCGCTGGGCGGCACCATCGGCGTGGCCAGCGCGCCCGGCCGCGGCACCACCTTCACCCTGCGCTTCCCCTGCCGCGCGCCCCAGGCGTCGCCCGGCGACGCCTGATCCGGACCGCCGCCCGGCCACCGCCGGGCGCGGCCTCACGCCACGCGCACCGGCGCCGAGAACACGTAGCCCACGCCGTGCACCGACTTGAGCGGCGTCGTTTCGCCCAGCGCCGCCTCCATCTTGTGCCGCAGGCGGCCGACCACGGTATCGATGGAGCGGTCTTCGGGGTTCCAGCGCCGGTTGTGCACCGCCATCGAGATCTGGTCGCGGGTCGCCGGCTCGCGCGCCTGCTCGGCCAGCAGGCTCATCAGCTTCATCTCGGTGCTGGTGAGCGGAATGGCGACCCCGCCGGGGCTGGTGAGCGCCCAGTCCGTCGCGTCGAGCGTCCATCGCCCCTCGTCCCCCGCGGCCGTCTCGGCCGGCGCCGGGGCCGCGGCGTCGAGGGCGTCGAGGCGGCGCAGCAGCGACTTCACCTGCGCCTCCACCTCGCGCATCTCCAGCGGTTTGACGAGGTAGGCGTCGGCGCCGATCTCCAACCCCACGACGCGGTCGATGGTCGACCCGCGCGCGGTCACCATGATGATCCCGACCGACGGATCGTCGCGCAGGCGCGCGGCGATCTTGAATCCGTCCTCGCCGGGCAGATTGATGTCGAGCAGAACAATTCGGACCTGACGGCTGGCCAGTACGTCGGTCAGTTCGCGGCCGTTCTTCGCACCGACTCCATCGAATCCGCACCCCCGCAGGTATTCCACGAGGTCACGGCGCAACGGTGCTTCGTCTTCGACGACGGCAATCACGGGAGCTGGCATCGGCTGACACGCATCGGTTGTTGGCGGGGTCCCGTCACTTCACCTACATGATTAATATCTCTGTATGTTTGCTTATGCAAGGCGGTTGGGCCGGGGGTACACTGGGCGCCGACAGCACACGCGGAGGATTGGGGAACGCAATGGCGCAGCGGACAGCATCGGGACGCCTCATGGCGGCGGGCGTGGCAGCGGGGTTGGCCCTCGCACAGATGGTGATGGCGGCGGGGGCGGCGGCCGGGGCCTCGACATTGGATACGGTGCGCGAGCAGGGACTCCTGCGCTGCGGGGTGACGCCGATCGGCGAATCCCTCACCTCCCAGGATCTGGAGGGCCGATTCGTCGGCTTCTATCCCGACATCTGCCGGGCGATCGCCGCCGCGGTGACCGGTGACGCGGAGACCGTGGACTTCATCCTGGTCGGCACCAGCAACCGGTTCGACGCCATCCGCTCCCCCTCTCTCGATGTCCTGGTCGAGGCGACGACCTGGACGCTCTCGCGCGAGGCCGCGCTGGGGCTGACGTTCACCGCCCCCTACATGTTCGACGGACAGGCCTTTCTCGTCCATCGCAAGCGGGGTTTCCGGTCGGTCGCCGACCTGAGCGGCGCCTCGGTCTGCGTGGAGGGCGGCTCCACCTCCATCGAGAACCTGCGGGCCTACGACGCCGCCCATGGACTGAACCTGCAGATCACCGGGTTCCTGACCATCGAGGCCGCCTTCGCCGCCCTGGCCGCCGGACGCTGCGACGCCACCAGCACCGACTTCACCATCCTCGCCTCGGTCATGCGCTCGCTCGCCGCCGACCCCGGCGAGTTCACCCTGCTGCCGGACATCATCAGCAAGGAGCCGCTGTCGGCGGTGGTCCGCGCCGGCGACCCACGCTGGGCCAGCGCCGTCCGCTGGGCGATCTTCGCCCTGCTGGAGGCCGAGGAGCTGGGCATCACCGCCGCCAACGCCGCCACCCGGCGCGCCGAAGGAAGCGCTGCGGCCCGCCACCTCCTGGGCGGCACGCCGGGGGTGGGGGAGCCGCTGGGCCTGGATGACGGCTGGGCCTTCCGGGCGATCACGGCGTCCGGCAACTACGGGGAGATCTTCGACCGCAACCTGGGCAAGGAGTCCCCGTTGAACCTGCCGCGCGGCCGCAACGCGCTGTGGAGCGACGGCGGGCTGCTGTGGGCGCCGCCGGTGCGCTGACGCGCCCGCCCCGGGCTAGTGCGCCCCGGCCAGGTCCGGTGCGGTCTGCGCCGGGGCGACGCCGGCGCCCTGGGGCACCGCCGCGATGAAGGTCATGTCGTCGCGTCGCGGCTCGGCGCCACGGTAGGCGTCGAGGGCGGCCAGCACCCGCTCGGCCACCCGGTCGACCGGCAGATCGGCGGCCCCCTCGAGCACCTCCTGGAAGCGGCGGCGGCCGAACAGCATGCGCTTGGCCCCGCCCACGTGGTCGATCACCCCGTCGGTGAACAGGTAAAAGCGCAAGCCGGCCCGCAGCGCCAGATCGTGGCGGCGGAACCGCACCCCGGCGCGGCGGTCGCGGCGGTAGCCGAGGCTGGCGCGGGTGCCGCGGATGGTGTGCAGCTGGCCGTCGACCTGGTAGAGCAGCGGCAGGTTGGCCCCGGCGAAGGAGAGGGTGCCGGCCGCCGGGTCGATGACGCAGATGGCCGCGTCCAGGCCGTCGTCGGACGACTGGGCGTCGTCGGACGGCGGGGCTCCGGCCGCCGTGTCCTGGCGCAGGGCGGCGCGCACCATGGCGTCCATCCGGGTCAGCATGTCGGCGGGGTCGAGGGGCTGGTCGTCCTGGAGGATGCGGGTCAGCGCCGAGGTGGCGATGGCCGTCATGACCGCCCCCGGCACGCCATGCCCGGTGCAGTCCATCAGCGCCACCACGCACAGCCCGTCCACCCGGCCGATCCAGTAGCAGTCGCCGCCCACCACGTCGAGGGGCTGCCAGACCACCGCGATGTCGTCGAGCAGGCCGCCATGGGCGTCGGGGCGGGGCAGCAGCGAGAGCTGGATGCGCCGGGCGTAGCGCGTGCCCTCGGCGACCGAGGCCATGGCCTGCTCCAGCGCCTGGGACTTGGCCGCCAGCGCCGCCTCGCGCGAGGCGACGGCGTTGACGAAGTGCCGGAAGGCCTGGCCCATCTCGGCGATCTCGTCCTGCCCCTCGACCGGCACCGGGACCGGCTCGCCGCGGGCGTTGGCCGCCATGCACTGCTGCAGGTCCAGCAGGCGGGCCAGCAGATGGCCGCGCACGTAGAGGACCACCAGCAGGGCGGCGAGGATCGCCACGGCGCCGATGGCGAGCAGCCCGTTGTGGGCGGCCGCCACGAAGACACCGAAGGCCCGGCGCTCCTCGGCGATCGCGCCCTGGAGCTCGCCGAACAGCCGCGACACGGTGGACACGAACTGGCCGGCGACGACGTTGTTGCGGGCGAGCAGCCCCTGGGTGCGCGCGGCGATCGCCAGCTGGCGGCGGCGCAGGGCGAACACGCTGCCCTCCCCCCGGGTCTGCGCGGCCACGCCGTCGACCACCCCGGCCAGGCTGTGGCCCAGCGCCGGCGAGAGCTCGCCCAGCGCCGTGCGGGCCTGGTCCAGGAGGACCGCCGTGCGCCGCTCGACGCCCGACAGGACGGTGGGAACGGTCACGACGCTCAGCGGCAGCATCCCGTCGATGGCGCGGTTGAGGCTGTCGGTGACCAGGCGCAGGGCGTCGAGCTGGGCCATGGCGCGCGACAGCCCGTCGGGATCGGTCTGGCTGGTCAGCACCTCGCTGACCCGCGCCGCCACCTTGCGCAGGTCCTCGGCGGTGGCCTCCAGCGCGCCGACCCCGTCGTGCAGGGCGCGCTCCGCGGCGTGCCGCTCGGCCACCAGGTCGGCGAGGCGCTGCAAGGCCTCTTCCATCGAGGGCCGGTAGCCGGCCAGGGCCTCCACCGCCGCCGGGGAGGCCCCGGACGCCTCCAGCTCGGTGAACGCGGCGTCGAGGAGGAGGAAGAGGTCGCGGGTGTGGTTGACCTGGCGGTCCAGCTCGAAGCCATCGGTCGAGGCCACCAGGCGCGGCGCGCTGGCGGCGACGATCTGGCTCTGCTGGGCCAGCTTGGCGAAGGACACGAGGTGGCCGAGGCGGGTGAGCGCGATGTGGTCGAAGCCGCGGCGGAACTCCACCGCCCCGTACACCGCCACGCCCACCGCCAACACCGTCAGCAGGGCCAGCACGCCAAGACCGGCGATCAGCCGGTGCGCCACACCCAGGCGAACCCCCGCCACGTTTCCCTCCCCGGTGCCGAACCGCCTGCCCCGTCATACACCGGCGGCGCACCGGGCAGCCACGCCCAATTGCGCGGCGCCCGGGATTGCCACGGGCCGGCGCCGGCGGATGGGGACGGGGCGGAGGGACGGGGCGGAGGGACGGGGCGGAGGGACTCAGCGCTGGACGGCGGCGTGCCCGAGCGCGAGGGCCGCCCGCAAGGTCGCCGCCAGGACGGCCTTCGGACCACCCTCGAACCGGTGTTCCTCCACCGCCGGCTCGGCGCCGCGGCGGGCGGCGGCGATGTAGACGAGGCCGGCCGGCCGGCCGCACTGGGGCTCCGGCCCGCCCACGCCGGTGACCGCCAGGGCCAGGGTGGCGCCCGGCGTCCGCTCCAGCGCCCCGGCGGCCATGCGGCGCGCCACCTCGGGATGGTAGGGGGTGTGGTCGCGGATCACCGCGGCCGGCACGCCGAGCGCGTCGCTTTTCATCTCCGCCCGGTAGGTGACGAACGCGCCGCTCACCACCTCGGAGCTCGCCGGGGCGGCGGCGAGGGCCGAGGCGAGCAGACCGGCGGTGCAGGATTCCGCCGTCACCACCCGGTCACCGGTGCCCCGGCAGGCCGCCACGAGCGCCCCGGCCAGCGCCTCGACGTCGGCCGGCATCCGGAAGTACGAGTCGGCCGGGCGCAGCACGGCGGGCTGGAACAGGCGGGCGTCCAGCCCCTCCAGGCGGGCGAAGCGGTCGGCCGCGGGGTGGCCCAGGCGGATCGGGTTGACCCGCTTGAACCAGGTCCGGCCCAGCCGCTTGATGACGTTGTCGAACACCCGTGCGGCGCGATCGTCGCGTGCGAGGTCCAGCCGCGCTGCCAGGTCGGCGGCGGTCGCCGCGGGGTGGGCGAACGCCGCGGCCATGATGGCGAACACCATGATGTCCCACTCCAGGTAGGACGCGCCGAGCTGCGCCTCGTCGCCCGTGCTGATGCCCAGCCCGTCGGTGGGGGTCGCCCGCCAGGTGCGTTCCGGCACCCCGTAGGCACGGGCGAGCCACGGAACCTCCCACGATTTCAGCAGCGACTGCAGCGGGGCGAGGTCGCCGACGTCGCCGTGCAGGGTCCAGAAGCCGGCGGCCAGCTCGGAGACGTTGTCGGTGCTGGCCACCAGCCCGCCGTAGCGGTGGGCCTGGTCGTAGAGGGTGAGCATGCGCAGACGGGCCCGCAGGTTGCCGCGGCGGATGCGCAGGGGCGTGCCGATCGAATCCGCGAGGTCGGGATCGAGGTGGCCGAGTTCGACGACGAGGCGGCGGTACTGGGTCGACAGGTCGAGGTGGTGGTGCTCGACCTCCAGCGCCCGGCACGCCTCCGCGCCACGCGCCGTCTCCTCCGGCTCCTGCTCGATCGGCAGGGTGAATCCGATCACCCGCCAGCCCGCCCGCCGCAGCAGGGCCGCGGTCAGCGCGCTGTCGACGCCGCCGGACATGCCGAGCACCGCGGTGCCCACCCCCGCCTGGTGGCGGTAGTCCGTCATGTCCTGGACGAGCCGGGCGCCGACCGCCGCGAGGGCGGCGTCGCTCAAGAACAGCCCGTCGGCGATCTGCGCCTCGAACCGCCGGGCCAGCCACGGCGACAGCGGCGCGATCCGGTTCTGACGGCTGAGGTCGAGGATGCTGTCGCGAAGCGTCATGGCCGCCGGCCCCGTCGTGGTCGTCCCACCGATCAACGGCCGCGGCTTGAAAACGGCACGGCCCCGAAAAAGGCACGGGGCCGGGCGCCACGGCCGCTTGCCGCCGCCGCCGCCAAGGCCCACTCTGGCCCGGCCACCCCGGGATCGCGTCCGATGAGCCTGCGCCACGCCACCGTCCGCCAGTTGCAGATCTTCGTGGAGGCGGCGCGCACGCTGTCCTTCGCCCGGGTCGCCGACCGCCTCGGCCTGACCCCGGCCGCGATCTCGTTCCAGATCCGGCAGATCGAGGGCCTGAGCGGCTTCGCCCTGTTCGAGCGGGTCGGCCGGCGGGTCGTTCTCACCGACGCCGGGCGCGAGCTGCTGGCCTGCGCCGAAACCGTGCTGGACTCCCTGGAGGCCGCCGACCAGCGCATGCTCGCCCTCAAGGGGGTGAGCCAAGGCCACGTCACCATCGGCCTGGTGACCACGGCGACCTACCTGGTGCCGCACCTGCTGGGCCGGTTCCAGGAGGAGCATCCCGCCGTCACCGTCACCTTGAAGGATGGCAACCGCAAGCGGGTGCTGGAGGCCCTGGCCGGCGGCGAGGTCGACCTCGCCATCATCGGCCGGCCGCCCGAGGACGCCGGTCTGGAGAGCCACCCCTTCGCGCCGCACCCCTCGGTGATGATCGCCGCCCCGGCGCACCCGCTGGCCCGCCGCCCGTCGCTGCCGCTGGCCGCCCTGGGCGGCGCGCGGGTCATCGTCCGCGAGGAGGGCTCGGGCACCCGGGCCATGATGGACCGCCTGTTCCAGGAGGCCGAGCTGTCCCCCGCCATCGCCATGACGTCGAGCAGCAACGAGACCATCAAGCAGGCGGTGATGGCCGGGCTGGGCATCGCCCTGATCTCGCGCCACACCATCGGGCTGGAGCTGGCCTGCGGCCTGCTGACCGAGCTGCCGGTCGACGGCATGCCGCTGATGCGCTCGTGGTACGTGGCCCACCGCCGCACCCTGGCGTTGCTGCCGGTGCTGGCGCGGCTGCGCGCCTTCCTGGTCGACCGCGGCGCCGCCATCATCGCCGAACGGTTGGCCTCCCTGCCCGTCCCGCCCGTGGCGCCGACAACGCCCCTTGCGGACCGGGCCGGTGTTCCTACATAGTCATGACGTCCGACAACAACTGAAAGGAGGTGATCCTGTGTCTCATTGCACCGATCTGCGGCTCCGCTCCGCCGTCACCAGGATCCTCGCCTCGGCCGGGATCAGCGCCGCCTGAGCGGTTCGACCGACCTCAGGACGCGCGGCGGCCCGAACGGACCGCAGCAGGCAATGGAAGGGCCGCCCCTCGGGGCGGCCCTTCGCTGTTTGGCAGGTGCGCCGTTTGCCAGGTGCGCTGTTTGGCAGGAATGAAGGGGCCGCCCCGGTGGGGCGGCCCCTCCCGTTTCAGCGCCGTCCCTTGTGCGGAAGGGGTGCGGCGCCTCAACCCACCATGCCCGGTGCGCCGCGATGGCCGGTGCCGACGGCGGTGCCCCGCGCCGCGCCGGGCGTGGTGCCCGGGGCCGGCCCGGCCGGGCGGGAGCGGCCGGCCGCCTCGCAGCGGCGCAGGAAGTCGTCAAACCAGCACGCCATGTCCATGGCGGCGTCGAAGGCGGCGAAAACCCCCTCCGGCTCGACGGAGCAGCACAGGGCGCGGGCGTTGCCGAAGGCCGTCTCGCGGCTCGCGGGGTGATGCAGGTCTGTCATGGAACGGTCCCTCGTGGAGAAGCCCGGACGGCGCCGGCCGACGCCGGTTCGATTGTTCGATGGGCAAAGCGTACCCGCGCCCCACGACAAGCTGAAGCAAAATACACTTTTCAGAATGACAAGGATTCCCTTGCCTATTGGCGGTCCAGGCGGCCGCCGGCGGCGGCGGCCGGCCGGCCGACCGCCGCCCCGGGAACCATCGCCCCGCCGGGCGCATTGAACCGGGAGCAGCCGCCCGGGGAGCACAGCATGGACGCCCAGACGACGCCCGCCTTCGTTCCGTACTGCGGACCGCCGCCGGTTCCCGGCGGGCTCCTCTCCGCCTGGAACGGCGACCCCGTCCTGCTCGGCGCCTTCGCCGCGGCGGCGGTCGCCTACGCGGTGGTGCTGCGCCGCGCGCCGGGCCGCGTCGCGGCGCACCAGCCCCTGTGCTTCGCCGCGGGATGGACCGTGCTGTTCATCGCCTTCGTGTCGCCGCTGTGCAACCTGACCTCGGCGCTGTTCTCGGCCCGGGTGGCCCAGCACCTGCTGACCATCCAGCTGGCGGCCCCGCTGCTGCTGTGGTCGTGGCCCGCCGGAGCGGTGCGGTGGGGCCGGTGGGCGCGCACGGCGGCGCGGCCGCTGGCGATTCCCGAGGTCGCCTGGGGCCTGTTCGGCCTGTTCTTCTGGATCTGGCACATCCCCGGCCCCTACATGGCGGCGCTGCGCCACGACGGGGTGCTGTGGGCCATGCACATCAGCCTGCTGGTGACCTCCATCGCCGCGTGGCGGTCGGTTCTTGAGCCGGGGGAGACGGCCATGCGCGGCCTGCTGGCGGCCTTCGCCACCTCGGTCCATCTGGCGCTGCTGGCGGCGATGCTGATCTTCGCCACGCACCCTCTCTTCCCCTACCACCTGACGACCACCTACGCCTGGGGTCTCACCCCGCTGGAGGACCAGCAGCTCGGCGGGCTGGTGATGGGGGTGATCGGCGCCGCCGTCTACACCGCGCTGGCGCTGTTCGCGACGGCGCGCTGGCTGATCGGCCTGGAGCGCACCCACCCCGGCTGAGGGGCCGGACGGCCATGCACCGGAACGGAAAAGGGGGGCGCCGTGGCGCCCCCCTCGTCGTACGGCCCCGCCCGACCGGTCAGCTGCAGCCGGTCGTCGAGCCGCAGGTGTCGCACTTCAGGCAGGTGCCGTTGCGCACCAGGGTCATGTTGCCGCACTCGCCGCAGGGGTCGCCCTCGTAGCCGCGGGCGCGGGCCTCGCGCACCCGCTCCTTGCGGGTGTCGACGGCCTGCACCATGCCGACGGTGACGCTGGCGGTCGCCGTGACCTCGGCCGAGCGGGCGGTCGGGGCGACCGGCCCGTCGGTGCCGGTGGCGAGCGCCACCGCCGCCACCGCGCGCTGGGCCTGGCCGCCGTCGAGCACCCGCAGGTTGGAGCGGACATAGCCGGTCGACGCCACCCGGCGCACGATGTCGGAGGGCTGGATCGCCTCCTCCACCGGCAGGTCGCCCTGGGCGTCGCCCGAGCCGACGGTGAACGGCAGCAGGTCGTCCGGCGTGGCGTGGGCCAGGTCGCTGCGCCCCAGGTAGGACACCGCCAGCTCGCGGAACAGGTAGTCGATCACCGAGGTCGCCATCTTGATGGCGTCGTTGCCCTGCACCGGGCCCGACGGCTCGAAGCGGGTGAAGGTGAAGGCCTCCACGAACTCTTCCAGCGGCACGCCGTACTGCAGCCCGATCGACACCGCGATGGCGAAGTTGTTCATCAGCGACCGGAAGGCGGCGCCCTCCTTGTGCATGTCGATGAAGATCTCGCCGAGCCGGCCATCCTCGTACTCGCCGGTGCGCAGGTAGATCTTGTGACCGCCGACCATCGCCTTCTGGGTGTAGCCCTTGCGGCGGTGCGGCAGCTTCTGGCGGTCGGCGATCTTGCGCTGGATGATCTTCTCGACCACCTTCTCCACCACCCGCTCGGTGAGCAGCGGGACGCGGGCGGCGTTGGGGGCCTCGACGATGCGCTCGACCAGATCCTCCTCGTCCTCCTCCACCCCGTCCAGCAGCGAGGCCGACAGCGGCTGGCTCAGCTTGGAGCCGTCGCGGTAGAGGGCGTTGGCCTTCAGCCCGAGGCGCCAGGACAGCAGGTAGGCGTCCTTGCACTCCTCCACCGTGGCGGCGTTGGGCATGTTGATGGTCTTGGAGATGGCGCCGGAGATGAAGGGCTGGGCGGCGGCCATCATGGTGATGTGGCTCTTCCACGACAGCGCCCGCTTGCCGATGCGCCCGCACGGGTTGGCGCAATCGAACACGGCGAGGTGCTCGTCCTTCAGGTGCGGTGCGCCCTCCAGGGTCATCGCGCCGGCGCAATAGGTGTTGGCCGCCTCGATCTCGGCGCGGGTGAAGCCCAGGCGCGGCAGCAGCTCGAAGCCGGGCTGGTCGAGCTCGGCCGCGGGGATGCCCAGCCCGGCGGCGATGAACTCGGCACCCAGCGTCCACTTGTTGAAGGCGAACTTGATGTCGAAGGCGGTGGCCAGGGCCGTCTCCAGCTTGGCCAGGGTGGCGTCGTCGAAGCCCTTGGCCTTCAGCGTCTCGTGGTTGACGCCGGGCGCGCCCTTCAAGGTGCCGTGGCCGACCGCGTAGCGCCCGATCGCCTCGATCGCCTCGGCGCCGTAGCCCAGGGTGGCCAGCGCCTCGGGCACCAGCCGGTTGACGATCTTGAAGTAGCCGCCGCCGGCCAGTTTCTTGAACTTCACCAGCGCGAAGTCCGGCTCGATCCCGGTGGTGTCGCAGTCCATCACCAGGCCGATGGTGCCGGTGGGCGCGATCACCGTGGACTGGGCGTTGCGGAAGCCGTGCCGCTCGCCCAGTTCCAGGGCGCGGTCCCAGGCGCGCGCGGCGGCCTCGGCCAGATCCTCGTCGGGGCACTGGGCCGGGTCGAAGGGCACGGGGTTGACCGACAGCCCCTCGTAGCCGCCGGTCTCGCCATGGGCGGCGCGGCGGTGGTTGCGGATCACCCGCAGCATGTTGTCGCGGTTGGCGGCGTAGCCGGCGAACGGCCCCAGCTCCTCGGCCATCTCCGCCGAGGTGGCGTAGGCGGTGCCGGTCATAACGGCGGAGATGGCGGCGCAGATCGAACGGCCGGCGTCGCTGTCGTAGGACAGGCCCGCCGCCATCAGCAGGCCGCCGAGGTTGGCATAGCCGAGGCCCAGGGTGCGGAACTCGTAGGAGAGCTGGGCGATCTCACGGCTGGGGAACTGCGCCATCAGCACGGAGATTTCCAGGACGACGGTCCACAGCCGGCAGCCGTGCTCGAACGCCTCCACGTCGAAGGAGCCGTCGGGGCGGCGGAAGGTCAGCAGGTTCAAGGAGGCCAGGTTGCAGGCCGTGTCGTCCAGGAACATGTACTCCGAGCACGGGTTCGAGGCGTTGATGCGCCCCGAGGCCGGGCAGGTGTGCCAGTCGTTGATGGTGGTGTCGTACTGCACCCCGGGATCGGCGCACGACCAGGCGGCGTGGCCGATCTTGTCCCACAGGTCGCGGGCGCGCAGGGTCTTGGCCACCTTGCCGTCGGTGCGGCGGATGAGGTCCCAGGCGCCGTCGTCCAGCACCGCCCCGATGAAGGCGTCGCTGATGCGCACGGAGTTGTTGGAGTTCTGGCCGGCCACCGTCAGGTAGGCCTCCGAATCCCAGTCCGTGTCGTAGGTGCGGAAGTCGATGTGGGTGTAGCCCTGGGCGGCGAACTGCATCACCCGCTGGACGTAGTTCTCCGGCACCCCGGCGTTGCGGGCCGCCTTGATGGCCAGCTTGAGGCCGCGGTTCTCCTTGGGGTCGTGCCCCTCGGCGCAGGCCGCCATCACCGCGTTCAGGTGCTTCTGGCAGGTCTTGGAGCCGGAGACCAGGGCGGCCACCTTCTGCTCCTCGATGACCTTCCAGTCGATGTAGGCCTCGATGTCCGGGTGGTCGAGGTCGACGGTCACCATCTTGGCGGCGCGCCGGGTGGTGCCGCCCGACTTGATGGCCCCGGCGGCGCGGTCGCCGATCTTCAGGAAGCTCATCAGGCCCGACGACTTGCCGCCGCCCGACAGCCGCTCGCCCTCGCCGCGCAGCTTGGAGAAGTTGGAGCCGGTGCCCGAGCCGTACTTGAACAGGCGCGCCTCGCGCACCCACAGGTCCATGATGCCGCCCTCGTTGACGAGGTCGTCGCCGACGGACTGGATGAAGCAGGCGTGGGGCTGCGGGTGCTCGTAGGCCGACGCCGAGGAGGTCAGCAGGCCGGTCTTGAAGTCGACGTAGAAGTGGCCCTGGCTGGGGCCGTCGATGCCGTAGGCCCAGTGCAGGCCGGTGTTGAACCACTGCGGGCTGTTGGGGGCGGCCATCTGGGCGGCGAACATGTGGCGCATCTCGTCGTAGAAGGCGCGGGCGTCGCCCTCCCCGTCGAAATAGCCGCCCTTCCAGCCCCAATAGGTCCAGGTGCCGGCCAGGCGGTCGAACACCTGGCGCGCCGAAGTCTCGCCGACGAAGCGCTCCTCCTTGGGCAGCTTGGCCAGGGCCTTCTCGTCGGCGACCCTGCGCCACAGCCAGGAGGGGACGGTCTCCTCCTCCACCGCCTTGAGGACCGCCGGCACGCCGGCCTTGCGGAAGTACTTCTGGGCCAGGATGTCGCTGGCGACCTGGCTCCAGCCGTCCGGCACCTCGATGCCGGACTGGGAGAACACCACCGAGCCGTCGGGGTTGCGGATTTCGCTGGTTGCGGTTCGGAACGCGAAGGCGGCGTAGGCGTCCTTGCCCTCGGTCGTGAAACGTCGCTGAATCCGCATGTCTCTCGTGCTCCCCTGTTCCCGTCAGTGGTGGCTGGCGTGGATTCATCAAAAAATGAATGGCGCGCGTCCCCGGCGGCGGCTGCCCTGGCCGGCGAACACCACATCCTGTATCCTGGGGGCACCCTACCCACAGCCGAACCGGCCGGCAATGGGATTTGCACCGGATCTGGTGTTTTGCACGGGTTTACCCACAAGATATAGGTCTGATGTGGGTAACCGCGGGGTGGGCGGCGGCCCCTCCGCCCGCCTCCAAAACGTCGAAAATTGTCGGCAAGATTACAGGACTGAAAGATTTCAACGGCTTCGCCACGATCGGGGACGAGGCCGCCGGGCGAGGCCGAGTCTGCTGCAACCGGCCGCGTGCGCCCTGTTCGCGCGTCGCGGTCACCGACTCGCAACCGCGCAACCGATAGGATCAAATTCAAGAATACATACGCATGTTCGGGCAGATTAAGGACCATATGCCTAGCAATGTCCTTGCTTCGTTCCGCTGCGCCGCCTAGACTCGCGGCGTGACCCAGGCCTTGAGCCCCCCGCAGCGTGAACCCGCCCCATGCGCGCCGTCCGATCCTGGTTGCTGACGCTCGCCTGCCTGCCGGCCCTGATCGGGCCGGTCGCCGGCCGCGACCTGGGCACCCTGCCCGGCCCGATCCCGGCGGAGGTTCTGGAGGTGGTGGACGGCGACACCCTGTCGGTGCGGGCCACCATCTGGCTGGGCCAGATGGTGGAGACGCTGGTGCGCCTGGAGGGGGTGGACACCCCCGAGCTGCGGGCCCGCTGCCCCCAGGAGAAGGTCAAGGCGCTGGCCGCCCGCGATCTGGTGCGCCAGCTCGTCGACGGCGCCCCGGTGCGCCTGCTGGAGGTCCAGGCCGACAAGTATGGTGGCCGCGTGCGGGCGCGGGTGCTCACCGCGCTCGGCACCGATCTGGCCAACGCCCTGCTGCTGGCCGGCCTCGCCCGCCCCTACGGCGGCGAGACGCGCCAGGGGTGGTGCGAGGGGGTGTAGGGGATGGGTTGTTTAACCCTCTCCCGCTGGGGAGAGGGAATTCAAAGGCGAACACCCCGCCCGACCCCGTCCCTGCCCTTGACGCCCCCACGTGCCTATAAGATTTATAGGTCATGACCGACCCAGGCGTCGTCCCGCTGAAGCTGAGCAAGCCGACCGCCGCCCGGATCATCAAGGAGATTGCGGCGAACCCGGATCGGATCGTGCCCGTGCCCCACGCGAAGAAGCGTATGGCGCAGCGCAAGATTTCGATCACTCAGGCCCGGCGAGTCGTCCAGGGGGGATTCATCGACGGGGAGCCGTGGATGGACGAGAACGGGAATTGGCGGGTGGACATGCGCGGCATGTCAGCCGGCGAACAGATCACGGTCGGCCTCGCCATCGAATGGCGCACCGCATTGCTGATTATCACGGTGTTCTGAGGAAGGAGGCGACGATGTACCACTACACCGAATGCGGCCTTCCCAACGTGTGGCTGGCCAATGGCTTTACGCCTCACTCCACGCCCTACGGCACGGCGATGGTGATCGAGGACACGAACGGGCTGCATCACGCCATCGGCATGGGGCTTGTCCATCGGAAGGCGCACCTCACCGGACGCGAATTCCGGTTCCTGCGCAACGAGCTCGACCTGTCGCAGAACGCCCTTGCCGGCTATTTCGGCAACGACGCTCAGTCCGTCGCCCTGTGGGAGAAGCGCGGGCGCGTGCCGACCTGGGCCGACCGTTTCCTTCGCGCGATCTACCGCGAGCACATAGAAGGCAACGCCCACATCCGGGAGATCGTCGCCCGGCTGAACGACCTGGACCGGCAAGAGCACGAACGCCAAGTGTTCGAGGAGACCCCCGAAGGCTGGCGGGCCGCGGCATAGCGGGACCGCCAACGGCGGGCGTCTATCGAAGGTGCACTGCCGCGAACCCGGCCTCACGTCTCGGAGCAAACTCGACGTCGAGACCCCGCGTCACGTCGCCTTCCCCGCCCCGCCGGCCGGCCGGACCCAGCCCACCACCGGCCGCCGCTGCGTGCGCCGGACGGCGCGGTCGCCCAGGGCGGAGACCGCCGGCAGGACGAGGACGGCGCACAGCCCGCCGCCCGGCCGGTTCTCCAGGTGGATGTCGCCGCCATGCCCGCGGGCGATGGAGCGGGCGATCGACAGGCCGAGGCCGACGCCGCCGGTGCGCCGGTTGCGCGACGCCTCCAGCCGGACGAAGGGCTCGAACACCCGCTCCAGCTCGTCCCCGGCGATCCCCGGCCCCTGGTCCTCCACCACCACGCGGACCTCGCCGCCCTCCGGCACCACCGCCACCGTGGCCGAGGTGCCGTAGGCGATGGCGTTGTCCAGCAGATTGCGCACCACCCGGCGCATCGCCGAGGGGCGGCACACCACCGGCAGTTTCGGCGCCCGCGCGAAGGTCACCGGCGCGCCGAGGTCGGCCATGTCGTCGCACACGCTCTCCACCAGCGACGTCAGGTCCACCGTCCGCGCGTCCTCCCCGCCCTCCTCGCGGGCGAAGGACAGCATGGCCTCGGCCGTCAGCCGCAGCTCCGCCACGTTCTCCAGCATGCGCTGCTTGGTCTCGCCCTCCTCCAGCAGCTCGACCCGCAGGCGCAGGTTGGTGATGGGGGTCCGCAGGTCGTGGCTGACCGCCGCCAGCATGCGCGTGCGGTCGTCGACGAACCGGCGCAGCCGCGCCCCCATGGCGTTGAAGGCCGCCGCGGCACGACGGACCTCGGTCGGGCCCGTGTGCTCGTCCAGCTCCACCGCCTCGCCGCGGCCGAGCCGCTCCGCCGCCACGCTGATGGAGTTGAGGGGACGGGAGATGCGCCGGGATATGAAGAAGGCGACCATCACGACCATGCCGATGGACGTCAGCACGGAGACCAGGACGGTGCTGTTGGACATGGGCGGACGCGGCGTCTGGTAGGTGGCGGCGTTGAGCCAGCGTCCATCGGGGAACCGGGCGGACACCAGCAGCTTCAGCTCCTCCGAGCCGTCGGGCGACACCAGCGTGCTGCCGTTCGGCCGCTTGATCAGCACCCGCACGTCGCTCACCGCGTCGCCCACCATCGCCTTGAGCCGGCCGCCCGCCGCCAGGGCCTCGGGCGTCGGCGTGACATGGGCGGCCAGTTCCCGGCTGTCCCAGGAGAACCGGAACTCCCGGCTGCCGGCCGCCTCCAGCACGTCGCCATGGCGGCCCGGCGGCGTGTTCGCGACCAGCCGGATGGCCGCCGCCGTCCTGGCGATCGTCTCGTCCACCCGCATCTGCTGCACGGCCAGGGCGCGTTCGTCCATGTAGGCCAGCCAGCTCCCCAGCTTGGCCACGACGACGGCCGCCGTCAGGAGCAGGACCATCTGCATGAAGAGGCTGCGCGGCACGGCGCGGTTCAGCAGCCCCATCATGGCAGATCGCTCACGCTGCCGGCGAAGCAGTAGCCGCCGCCCCACACCGTCTTGATCAGGGCGGGGTTGCGCGGATCGGCCTCCACCTTGCGGCGCAGCCGGCTGACCTGGTTGTCGATGCTGCGGTCGAAGGCGTCGGCCGCGCGCCCCTTGGTCAGGTCGAGGAGCTGGTCGCGCGACAGCACGATGCCGGGATGGCGCACGAAGGCCTCCAGCAGCAGGTACTCCGAGGTGCTGAGCGACACCACCACCCCGTCGGCGCCCGTCAGCTCCCGCCGCCCCAGGTCGAGCACCCAGCCGTCGAAGGCCAGCCGCGGGCTCTCGCCGCGCCGCCGCGCCGGCCCCACCGGCAGGCTCCGGCTGCGGCGCAGCACCGCCTTGATCCGCGCCAGCAGCTCGCGCGGCTCGAAGGGCTTCACCACGTAGTCGTCGGCCCCCATCTCCAGCCCGATCACCCGGTCCGTGCATTCGCCGAGCGCGGTGAGGAAGATGACGGGAATGTCGGTGGTTTCCCGCAGGTGGCGGCACAGGCTGAGCCCGTCCTCCCCCGGCATCATGATGTCCAGCACCACGAGGTCCGGTGCTGCGGTGCGCAGCACCCGCCGGGCCGCCACCGCGTCCTCCCCGGCGGTGACGCGCACGCCGTGCCGCTCCAGATAGCGGCTCAGCGTCTCGCGGATGTCGCGGTGGTCGTCGATCAGCAGCAGGTGGACGGGGGAGTCGTCGGGGGGCAGCGGCATGGAGCATCGTCCGAACGGAAAACGCCGGTCTGTCCGGAACCGTGACACGGGCGGGCCGGACATCCCAAGCGGGAAAGTGTGGAAAAGTGTGTCAGCCCCGGGCCTTGCGACAGGCCGACACACGGGGCCGGTCCACCGGACACACTCCGGCGACATCTCGCCCCTACCAATCCTCCTGTCGGTTGAAGCCCCTCGGCCGACGCCCGGCCGGCGGCACTGCCCCCCTCCAGCCGCCCGGCCGGGCACCCCCCCACCGGCAACCGGGCCGGCAACCGGGCCGGCGACCGGCGCGGCGATCATCAGCCGAAGATCTCGCCCGTCAGGCCGGCGTACCATCCGGCGGAGTCCTCGTAGTTCCGCCGCCGCGTCCCGGCCGTGTCGTCGAGACCGGAGAGGTCGCTCTCGATCTGCGCGATCCGCTCCGCCGTCGGCCGGTAGCGGCCGCCCACGAACACGCTGTCGTCGGTGCCGAGCAGGCTCCAGCAGCGGTTGCGGTAGTCGGCCGCGACCTCGCCACCGTCCAGCAGCGCGCCGACGATGGCGTCGCCGACCACCTGCGCCTGGCTGTGGGCGGAAAAGGCGGATTTCGGCATGTCGCCGGCGATCGCCGCGTCGCCCAGGACGAACACCGCCGGGTCGTCCCGCGCGGCCATGGTGAAGGGATCGATGGGGCAGTAGCCGCCCGCGGCGGCCAGGCCGGCGGTCACCGCGATCCGGCCGGCGCTCTGGCGCGGGATCACGTTCACCAGATCGGCGTTGCGGTAGGTCTCGAAGCCGGTGGAGACGCTCATGGACGCGGGGTCGACGGCGGTGATGCCGGCGTGGATGAGGGGCGGCATCCACTCGATCATGCCGGGGTAATGGGTCTCCCACCCCTGCTGGAACAGGGCCTGCTTGGCGAAGGAGTCCTTGGCGTCGAGCACCACGATGCGCGCCCGGCCGCGGCCGGTGGAGGCCAGGGCGTGGGCCATCATCGACACCCGCTCGTAAGGGCCGGGCGGGCAGCGGTAGGGCAGCGGCGGCGCCACGACGACGATCAGGCCGCCGTCGGGCACGGCGTCGAGCTGGCGCTTCAGCAGCGCGATCTGCCCGCCCCCCGTCCAGGCGTGCGGCATCCGCTCCTCCGCGTCGCGCGACCAGCCGGGCACCGAGCCGTAGTCGAGCGCGACGCCGGGCGACAGCACCAGGCGGTCGTAGGCCAGCGCCGCCCCGCCGGCCAGGACGACGCGGCGCCGCGGCCGGTCCACCGCGACGGCGGTGTCGGCGGCGACGGTGACACCGGGCCGCCTGGCGATCCGCTCGTAGCCGTGCTGCAGCACGTCGAGGGTCTGGAAGCCGCCGAGGTAAAGGTTGGAGTAGAAGCAGGTGGTGTAGGTGGTCCGCGGCTCGACCAGGGTGAGGTCGAGGGCGGCGCCGGCCCGGTCGGTGAGGCGCCGCAGCACCGACGCGCCGCCGGCCCCGCCGCCGACGATCACCACCTTGGGCCTGGCACCACCGATCGCCGGACGGGGGAGTCCGCCCGCGGCGGCGGCCAGGGCCGCGGCCCCGGCGAGGACGTGCCTTCGTGTCGGCATGGCGGTCTCCAGCTATGGGCGGATGGCGGGGGTCTCGATGGCGACGCCCTCGGCGCGTTTGGCCAGGTACAGCTCCAGGGCGCGGTATTCGGGGGCGCCGGCGGCGAAGCGCACCGCCCGCACCCCGAAGGAGCAGGACCGCAGGCGGCGGTGCAGCGAGCCCAGGGATTGCCATTCCAGGCGGTAGGCGGGGTAGCCGTTGCCCAGCCCGTGGCTGATGGTGTCGCCGCGCAGCGACCGCCCGGCGTTGGCGTCGTGGCAGTGCGCGCAGGACAGGTTGAGCTGGCCCTGGCGGCGGTGGAAGAACGCCCGCCCGGCCTCATAATACGGCGCCGCCGCTCCGTCGGTCGCGACCGCCATGGGCAGGCCCAGCGACTGGCGGGCGACGAAGGCGGTCAGGCCGAGCAGACCGTCGGACTCGTAGGCCAGCGGCGCCACCCCCTGGTGGCGGGTGCGGCAGCGGTTGATCCGGCCCTCCAGGTTCAGCAGGTCGCCGCTGCCGGCGTCGACCGCCGGATAGCGGGCGGCGACCCCGCGCATGGCGACCGCGGCCGCGCCGTGGCACGACGCGCAGGACCGGCCGTCCGGCCCGTCCGGGGTTTCCCACGACCGCGCGCCCTCGTCGACCCACAGCATGCCCGGGTTGGCCGCCGCGTCGGCCTGGCGGGCCTGGAGCTCCGCGCCGAGGAAGCGGGTGCCCGACGGCAGCGGTTCGGCCCGGGCCAGCCCCGGCAGGAGCGCCACCGCCAGGCCCGCCACCGCCAGGAACAGGCCACGCCTTCTCATGGCGCGACCACCAGGATCTTGCGCACGGTGACGACCTCGCCGCGGTCGTCCTCCCAGGTGAACACCAGCTCGCCGCTGCGGGTGGCGACGGCGGTGAAGGCGATGAAGGGGTTGGCGGCGACGCCCTGGGTCAGGTCCATGCGGAAGACCTCCGCGCCGTCGTAGGCGACGGCGAAGCGGCGCACGATGTGCCGGGGGATCGGCTGTCCCCGGGAATCGACCCGGTAGCCGGTCTCCATGGGATGGCGGATCAGCGCCTTGATCTCCAGGACCTCGCCCGGCCGGGCCTCGGCGGGCATCGACACGCGGGCGGCGGGCAGTGCCATGGGCTCCTCCTATCCGCCGTCGATGCAGGCGGCGATGGTGACCACGACCGACTTGCGGTCGCGCCAGAAACTCCCGTCGCTCATCTCGGCCAGGGCCGTGACCTCCTGCGAGGCGGCGAGTCGGATGTTCGTGGAGACCCTGGCGATCCCGGCCCGCGGGCCGAGGTGGACGGTCAGCAGGCGGGCGATCGGGTTCTGTTCCGACAGGATGTGGATGGCGCGGACGTGGTCGTGCGCCGTCATCGGGCTGTCCACCGCGACGGTCGCGTAGACCGACAGCCCGTTCTCGGCGACCCCCGGGATGGTCAGGGTCACCCGGCCGTCGGTCACCGGGGCGCCCCCGGTCAGGGCGGCCACGGCCGCGTCGCGCAGCGCCGGCGTCGCCCACGCCGCGGGCGCCCACGCGGCGGGCGCCAGCGCGGCGAGCCCCCCGGCCGCACCGGCCCCGACCATCGCCTGCCGGCGGGTCGGCATCATCGTCCCCTCAGGGTCTGGAGGTAGGTCACGACGTCCTCGATCTCCTGTTCGTCGAGGGCCGGCCGGCCCCGGTGCTCCGGCGCCACGTCCACCATCCCCTCCACCCGGTAATAGGGCGGCATGACGGTGTCCGGCGCGATCCGGCTCTGATCGATCAGCCGCAGCCGGATCTGGCCAGCGCTGAGCCGGGATCCGACGCCGGCCAGCGGCGGCCCGATCTCGCCCTGGAAGGGCTCGCCCGGAACCGGCAGGGCGTGGCAGATCAGGCAGTTGCCCCGCCGCCGGTCGCGCACGATGGCCTCGCCGCGGGCCGCGTCGCCGGCCAGCCCGGCCAGGGGGGCGGGCACGGCGTCCCCCCGCACCTCGAAGGGAACCAGCTCCCCGCCGCCGGCGCCCCGGGCGCCCGCCATGGCGAGCACCCAGAGCGTCAGCACGGCCGGGCCGGGCGGCCTCACGCCGCGGCCAGGTCGTGTTTGGCCAGCGGCAGCGAGCGGATGCGCTTGCCGGTGGCGGCGAAGATGGCGTTCAGCACCGCCGGTGCCGCCACCGCGATGGTCGGCTCGCCGACCCCGCCCCAGAAGCCGCCCGACGGCATGATGATGGTCTCCACCTCGGGCATCTCGTCGATCCGCATGACCACGTAGGTGTCGAAGTTCTGCTGCTCGATGCGGCCGTCGGCCACCGTGCACGCGCCGTACAGCGCCGCCGACAGGCCGTAGACGAACGAGCCCTCCACCTGGGCCTCGACCTGCTGCGGGTTCACCACGTGCCCGCTGTCGGTCGCCGCGACGATGCGGTGGACCTTCACCCGCCCGTCGGTCACCGACACCTCGGCGCACGCCGCGATGTGGCTGCCGAAGGCGGTGCACTGGGCCAGGCCGCGGAACACGCCCTCCGGCGCCGGGGTGCCCCAGCCGGCCCGCTCGGCGGCGGCCCGCAGCACCGCCGCGTTCTTCGGATGATCCTCCATCAAGGCCAGCCGGAACGCCAGCGGGTCCTTGCCCGCGGCGTGCGCCACCTCGTCGAGGAAGCACTCGGCGTAGATGGTGTTGTGGTTGGCGTTGACGCCGCGCCAGAAGCCCGGCGGCACGTGCGGGTTGCGCATGGCGTGGTCGATCAGCAGGTTCGGCACGCTGTAGGCGAAGGCGTGGTCGCCCCCGGGCGCGAAGCACTGGAAGGCGACGGGGTCGGCGCCGCCGTTCAGGCGTTGCGGCATGAGCCCGGCCAGGATCGACTGCCCGGCGAGCCGGATGCGCAGGGCGGTCAGGTTGCCCGCCGCGTCCAGCCCGGCGGTCAGCCGGCATTGGGTGATCGGGTGGTAGGCGCCGTGGGCCATGTCCTCCTCGCGGGTCCACAGCAGCTTGACCGGGATGCCGGGCATCTGCCGCGCGATCAGGACGGCCTGGCGCACGTAGTCGTGGACCGCCCCGCGCCGCCCGAAGCCGCCGCCGAGGTGGAGCTTGTGGACGTCGCATTGCTGGGGCGCCAGCCCGGCGGCGTCGGCCGTGGCGGCCAGCGCCGCCTCGCCGTTCTGGGTCGGGCACCAGACCTCGCAACGGTCCTGCGTCCACCGTGCGGTGGCGTTCATCGGCTCCATGGTCGCGTGGTGCTGGTAGGGGTACGCGTAGGTCGCCTCCACGGTGCGCGCCGCGGCGGCCAGCGCGGCGGCGGCGTCGCCGTTCTGGTTGCCGACGAAGGCCTGGTCGGCGGTCAGGCCCTCGGCCACGAAGGCGTCGATGGCGGCGCTGGTGACCGCCGCGTGCTCGCCCTCGTCCCAGTCGATCGGCAGGGCGTCGAGCGCGGTCTTGGCCTGCCACCAGCGCTCGGCGACGACGGCGACGGCGTTGTCGTCGACCGCCACCACCGCCCGCACGCCCGGCATGGACCGCACGGCGTCGGCGTCGAAGGACCGCAGGGTTCCGCCGAACACGGGGCATTGCCGGATGGTGGCGTTCAGCATGCCGGGCAGGGTCAGGTCGGCGCCGTAGACCTGGCGGCCGGTGACCTTGTCGGCGGTGTCCAACCGCTTCAGCGGCTTGCCGGCGATGGTCCAGTCCTTGGGGTCCTTCAGCGTCACCTCGGCCGGCACCTCGAGCCGGGCGGCCGCCTCGGCGACCGCGCCGTAGGTGGTGCTGCGGCCCGAGCCGGGGTGGCTGATCACACCCGTCACGACCCGGCACTCGGCCGGTGCGACGCCCCACTCCGCCGCCGCGGCGCTCACCAGCATCATCCGGGCCGCCGCCCCGCCGCGGCGGACGTAGTCGTGGGATTCGCGGATGCCCCGGCTGCCGCCGGTGGAGAAGCTCTGCCAGACCCGGCCGCGCTCCAGGTTGGTGGCCGGCGTGGGGTATTCGGTGGAGACGTTGGCCCAGTCGCACTCCAGCTCCTCGGCGACGAGCTGGGCCAGGCCGGTGAGGGTGCCCTGCCCCATCTCCGAGCGGGCGATGCGGATGATCACCCGCTCGTCGGGTTTCACCACCACCCAGGCGTTGATCTCGTCGGGAAAGCCGACCTGGGCCTGCGCCGTGCCGCCGAGGAAGGGGATCGGGAAGCCGAGGGTGAACCCGGCCGCGGCGCCGCCGACGATGAAGCCGCGGCGCGAGACGTGGAGTGTCGTGGTCATGGTGTCCGCCCTCCTCACGCTTTCCCGTTCGCGGCGCGGTGAATGCCGGCGCGCACGCGCCGGTAGGTCCCGCAGCGGCAGATGTTGGTGATCTCGCCGTCGATGTCGGCGTCGGTGGGCCGGGGATTGGCGGCCAACAGGGCGGCGGCGGCCATGATCATCCCGGCCTGGCAGTAGCCGCATTGCGGCACGTCGAGCGCGACCCAGGCCGTCTGCACGGGGTGGGAGCCGTCGGCCGACAGGCCCTCGATGGTCACGACGCGGTCGGTCTCGGCCACCGCGTCCAGGGGCAGGACGCAGGAGCGCTGCGCCATCCCGTTGACGTGGACGGTGCAGGCGCCGCACTGGGCGACACCGCAGCCGTACTTGGTGCCGGTCAGCCCGAGTTGCTCGCGCAGCACCCAGAGCAGCGGCGTCGCCCCGTCGGCGTCGACCTCGACGGCCTGTCCGTTGACGTTGATCCTGGCCATGAACGCGACCTCCCGATGCATGAAGAACTGGAGAGTGCGGTTCTAGGCGGCAGGTGTCTCCAAACTTTGCCGGGCGAACGGACATTTGTCGCAGAGCGTCCCGGGGGTGGCGGCTGACACAGATTGATACAGGTTCGGCGCGGGCGACCCCTTGCGCGCCGTGGCCCGCGGCGACGCCCCCCCGGGAAGATGCCCCCCAAAACCGTCCGGGAACGACGCGGGCTGGCGAATGCGGTCCAAGAGACATCTTTAGCATGGTACGTGTGGGGTCTCGGCACCGCCGCCCTCTTGTCCGGCCTGAGGAAGCAATGCTCGATTCGCTGTTCGAATGGCTCAAGGACCTGGGCAACGACGCCGGCCCTTACGCGAACCTTCTGGGCGTGGGGGTGCCGGTCCTGACCGCCTCCTTGGCCGGCGTTTCGCTTCTGGCGTTGCGCCGCCTGGACCGATCCCGGGAGGTGATTTCCCAACTGAAGAGCGACATCGAGAGCCGGGATCGGCGGCTCGCGGCGCTGGAAAAGGAAAGAGATCACCTCAAGACGCAAACGGACCGGCTTCCCGAATCCGTGCTGGCCAAGGCAGGCCGGGAACGGCGCGACGGCAACGAGGAGACGGCGGACCGACTGTTGGCGGAGTGGGTGGACCATTGCGGTGAAGCGACGGCGCTGGTCATGGAGGCGCTGGCGAAACGGGCGGTGGCGCATGCGGTGGGCGAGGCCCGCGCCGCAGGACTGGTGGCGGCAGAAGCCTACGCCACCGCCGCGATTCTCTTCTGGCCCCACACCCGCGATGGAGCCGCGTTGCAGCGGGAAGCGGCGTTGCTTCGTCAGCACGAGGGCCAGCCGGCCCTGCCGCTCCCGCAGGCACTGAAGACCCTTGCCGACGACGTGGCGCTGCCGATGTTCGACGCCGAACAGGTCGAGTTGGCCATGACGTTGCACACGCAGGCGGAACGTCTTCGCCTGCGCGGCGTCCCCCATATGGCCCTGCCCCTGGTCGAACGGGCGGAACGTCTGTTTCGACGCCATCTCGGCAAAGGGGCGCTGCAGACCTTCCTGGCGCGCCGGCAGAAAGCGATGTTGCTGAGGGATCTCGGCCGGATCGACGACGCCCTGGCGCTGGTGTCGGGCGATGCCGCAGCGATGCGCGACCATCCCGCCCTCGGCCCCGACCACCCCGAAACCCTGTTCTCCCGCTTTCTGGAGGCCCAACTCCTCGACAATCTCGGCCGCAGCGCGGAAGCCCTGCCCCTCTCCGAGTCCGTCGCCGCGGCAATGACGGCGCACCCGGGGCTGGGTCCCGACCATCCCACCACCCTGGCCAGCCGTTTCCAGGTTGCCCAACTCCTCGACAGCCTTGGCCGGAGCGCGGAGGCTCTGCCCATCGCCCAGGCCATCGCGGACGTCATGGTGGTGCACGCCGGCCTGGGCCCCAGCCATCCCGACACCCTGGCCTGCCGCCTTCAGATCGCCCAGCTCCTCGGCAGCGTTGGCCGGACCGCAGAGGCCCTGCCCATCGCCAAGGATGTCGCCGAGGCGATGGCGTCCAACCCAGGACTGGGGCCTGACCATCCCACCACTCTCAACAGCCGCTATCTGGTCGTCTGGCTGCTCGAGAGCGCCGGCCGGAGCGTGGAGGCCCTGCCCATTGCCGAAGCGGTTGCCGCAGCGCAGGCGTCCCACCCCGGGGTCGGTCCCGACCATCCCAACACCCTGATCAGCCGCATCATGGTCGCCCGACTGCTCGACCGCGTCGGCCGGAGCGCCGAGGCCCTGCCCATCGCCACGGCCGTCGCCACGGCGTACGCGGCGCACCCAGGGCTCGGCCCCGACCATCCGGCGACGCTGCGCGGCCGAGAGCTGGTCGCCAAGGTGCTCGACCGCGTCGGCCGGAGTGCGGACGCCCTTGCCATCGCCAAGGACGTCGCCGCGGCACAGGCCGCGCACCCCGGGCTCGGCCCTGGCCATCCCCACACCCAGAGCAGCCAAGAGCTGGTTGCCCGGTTGCTTGGAGAGACCGCTCCGTCAGACCCGCTGCCCGTTGGCTGTGCGCCGCCGCTGACCTGAGGGAACGGTGGCAGGAGGTGCGGGTCGCTCATGGCCTGCACCCGGTTCGCCGGCATGCGAAAAAGGCCGCCGCGGTTGCCCGCGGCGGCCCATTCCGTACCGATCCCTCAGAGGGGAACGAGGATCACTCGTCGCCCTGCTGGCGGCGCTTCAAGGCGGCGCCGAGGATGTCGCCCAGCGAGGCGCCGGAGTCGGACGAACCGTACTCGGCCATCGCCTGCTTCTCCTCCTCCATCTCGCGGACCTTGATGGACAGCGAGATGCGGCGGGAGCCGCGGTCGATCTGGGTGACCTTGGCGTCGACCTTCTCACCCACCGCGAAGCGCTCGGGGCGCTGCTCGGAGCGCTCGCGCGACAGGTCGGACTTGCGGATGAAGCCGGTAAAGCCCTCGCTCACCGCGACCTCGATGCCACCGTCGGTGACCTGGGTCACCGTGCAGGTCACCACGTCGCCCTTCTTCAGGCCGGCGGTCGCCGACTCGAAGGGATCGGAGGCGAGCTGCTTGATGCCGAGCGAGATGCGCTCCTTCTCGACGTCGACGTCCAGCACCTTGACCTTGACGCGATCGGCCTTCTTGAACTCGGCGATCGCCTCCTCGCCCGACTTGTTCCAGTCGAGGTCGGACATGTGCACCATGCCGTCGATGTCGCCGGGCAGACCCACGAACAGACCGAACTCGGTGATGTTCTTGACCTCGCCCTCCAGCTCCGTGCCCGGGCCGAACTTGTCGAGGAAGGTCTCCCACGGGTTGTCGAGGCACTGCTTCAGGCCGAGGCTGATGCGGCGCTTCTGCGGATCCACGTCCAGGACCATGACCTCGACCTCCTGGGAGGTCGACACGATCTTGCCCGGATGGACGTTCTTCTTGGTCCACGACATCTCGGAGACGTGCACCAGGCCCTCGATCCCCGGCTCCAGCTCCACGAAGGCGCCGTAGTCGGTGATGTTGGTGACGCGGCCCTTGAAGCGGGCGCTGACCGGGTACTTGGCCTCCACGCCCTCCCACGGATCCGCCTCGAGCTGCTTCATGCCGAGGCTGATGCGCTGGGTCTCCGGGTTGAAGCGGATGACCTGGACCGTGACGGTCTGGCCGATCTGCAGCGCCTCGGAGGGGTGGTTGATGCGGCGCCAGGCGATGTCGGTGACGTGCAGCAGGCCGTCCACGCCGCCCAGGTCGACGAACGCACCGTAGTCGGTGATGTTCTTGACCACACCCTGCAGAACCTGGCCTTCCTTGAGGTTGGCCACCAGCTCCGACCGGGCCTCCGCACGGCTCTCCTCGAGCACGGCGCGGCGCGACACCACGATGTTCCCGCGCGAGCGGTCCATCTTCAGGATCTGGAACGGCTGCGGGGTGCCCAGCAGCGGCGAGATGTCGCGCACCGGACGGATGTCCACCTGCGAGCCCGGCAGGAACGCCACGGCGCCGTTGAGGTCGACCGTGAAGCCGCCCTTGACCCGGCCGAAGATGACGCCGGTGACGCGCTGCTGGTCGTTGAACGCCTTCTCGAGCTGGGTCCACGCCTCTTCGCGCTTGGCCTTCTCGCGGGACAGCACGGCCTCGCCGTTCTTGTCCTCCATGCGCTCCAGGTACACCTCGACGGTGTCCCCGGTCTTCAGCTCAGCCGGCTGACCGGGCTGGGCGAACTCCTTCAGCGCGACCCGGCCTTCGGACTTCAGGCCGACGTCGATGGTGACCATGTCGTTCTCGACGGTAACGACGCGGCCCTTGACGACGGTGCCCTCCAGGCTCTCGCTGGTGCCCAGCGACTCCTCCAGAAGAGCGGCAAAGCTCTCCTTGCCCTCTTCGCCGGTCTTGGCCATAGCTTGTGCCATCGAAACTCCTAAGGTTGCAAAAAAGCGCCCCGTCGCTTCCGCCTCCACGGCAACATGGAGAGGATTCGACCGGACCGCCGCACCGGGCCCCACGCCCGGCGACTTGGGTTGACTGTTCCCTGGGTGGACCGACCCCGATCCGCTGGCTTCGTGCCCCGCCCGCTCCTACCGCCCGGCGAGGGGCCCAGGGGCCCGGATGCCGGTGGTCGAGGCGATGTAGGCGACGGCCGCATCGAACGCCGCGTCGGCGCCCAACGCGGACGTATCAAGCACAAATGCGTCGCCAGCCGGCTTGAGCGGGGCCACCGCTCTCTGGCTGTCGCGCGCATCACGGGCCTTCATGTCCTCCAGGACGGCCTCAGGTATAGCGGGGATCCCGCGATCCCGCAACTCCTTGAGTCGCCGCTCGGCCCGCACCTCCACCGAAGCGGTCACGTAGAGCTTGGCGCCGGCGTCCGGGCAGACCACGGTGCCGATGTCCCGGCCGTCCAGCACGGCCCCCGCCGCACCGCCCGGCGGATGGCCGGCGAAGGCGCGCTGGAACTCCAGCAGGGCCTGGCGGACGTCGGGCACCGACGCCACCTTGGAGGCGGCCTGGGCCGCCTCGTCGGAGCGCAGCGCCGGGTCCTTGAGGATGGCGTCGTCGGGCTTGAGCGCGCGGGCGGCCTGGGCGGCGAACACCGCGTCGGCGGGGTCCTTGTCGGCGCGCAGCACGGCCACGCCGACGGCGCGGTAGAGCTGCCCGGTGTCGAGATGGGCGAAGCCGAAGGTGGCGGCGAGGCGCCGCGCCAGGGTGCCCTTGCCGGATGCGGCGGGGCCGTCGATGGCGATGACGGTGGACGGGATCATGGCGTCACCCCTGCGCGATCGCCGCGCCCAGCCCGTTCATCAGGGCGACGAAGCCGGGGAAGCTGGTCTCGATGAAGGCGCCGTCGTCGACCCGGACCGGCTCGGCCGAGGCCATGCCGAAGACCAGGAAGCTCATGGCGATGCGGTGGTCCATGGCGGTCGCCACGGTGGCCCCGCCACGCGGCGGGGCGGCCGCGCCGGTGCCGTGGACGGTGAGGCTGTCGTCGGCCCCGACCTCGACCCGCACGCCGCAGCGGGTCAGCCCCTCGGCGACCATGGCCAGGCGGTCGCTCTCCTTCACCCGCAGCTCCTTGAGGCCGAGCATGGTGGTGGTGCCCTGGGCGAAGGCCGCGGCGACGGCCAGCACCGGGTACTCGTCGATCATCGACGGCGCCCGCTCGGCCGGCACGACGACGCCCTTCAGCGCGCTGCCGCGCACCCGCAGGTCGGCCACCGGCTCGCCCGCCTGGTCGCGGCGGTTCAGAGCGGCGATGTCGGCGCCCATCTCCAACAGCGTGTCGTAGAGGCCGGTGCGGCGCGGGTTCATGCCGACGTCGGTCAGCACCACCTCCGACCCCGGGCGCAGCAGCGCCGCCACCGCCGGGAAGGCGGCCGAGCTGGGGTCGGCCGGCACGTGGATGGGGCGCCCGGTCAGTTCGGGCTGGCCGGTGACCGACACGGCGAGCGCGCCGTCCTCCAGGCGCTCGGTGGTCACGGTGGCGCCGAAATGGCGCAGCATCAGCTCGGTGTGGTCGCGGGTCGGCTCGGCCTCGATCACCGTGGTGACACCCGGCGTGTTGAGCCCGGCCAGCAGCACCGCCGACTTGACCTGGGCCGAGGCCACCGGCAGGCGGTAGGTGATGGGCACCGCCCGGTCGCTGCCCACCACCGCCAGCGGCAGGCGGCCGCCGGAGCGGCCGACGAAGCGCGCCCCCATCTGCTCCAGCGGGCCGATGACCCGGGCCATCGGCCGCTTGTTCAACGACGCGTCGCCGGTGAACACGGCGGTGACGGGATGGGCCGCCACCAGGCCGATCAGCAGGCGTGCCGCGGTGCCGCTGTTGCCCATGTCGAGCACCTGGGCGGGCTCGCCCAGGCCGCCGACGCCGACGCCGCGCACCCGCCAGACGCCGGCCGCATCGCGGTCCGCGCGGGCCCCCAGCGCCCGCATGGCGGCCGCGGTGTGCAGGACGTCCTCCCCCTCCAGCAGGCCGTGGACGACGGTCTCGCCGACCGCCAGCGCCCCGAACATGAGGGCGCGGTGGGAGATCGACTTGTCGCCGGGCACGCGGACGGTACCGGCGAGCGCGCCGGTGGACGAGGAGCGCAGCGGCGTCGCCTGCGGCATGGATCGGGCCCTCGGGCATGGTGGTTCGACGTTGGGCGGAGTTCCTAACACAGGCGCCCCGGTGATGCGAGCGATGGAACGCACCCCCGCCGGCCGCGTTTCCCCCCGCAGCGACCGTCAACAGAACCGACCGGAGGGGCGGCCATGAAGACGACACGGCGCTTCCCGAGCCGCGGCGACGCGGAGCGGTTCCTCGCCGCCGACGGCTACCGTTTCCTCGGCGCGCCGAGCCGGTGGCGCCGCCAGGACACGGCCGCCGTGCTCTACGCCGACGTGGTGTGCCACAACGGCACCGCGGTGGTCATCTTCACCGAGGCCCGCTGCGCCCCGCAGCCGGCCGCCCCCGCCGCCGCCCAGACGGCGGGCTAGCCGCACGCGCCGACCTCACTCACCGACCTCACTCTCCCACCGCCGCCCCCTCGCGCCGCGAGTCGGCACCGCCCAGCAGGCCGTCGGGGGTCACCAGGATGGCCTGGGTGCCCGAGGTCATCTCCATCAGCCGCACGGCGTGGCCGCGCGCCTCCAACGCCGCCGCCCAGCCCTCGGCCTCGGTCCCCGTCTCCAGCTCGGTCGGGCCGTTGCGGCTGCCGACGTTGGGCAGGTCGACCGCCCGCTGCGGGTCGAGCTGCCAGTCGATCAGCGCGACCAGCGTCTTGACCACGTAGCCGATGATCTGGCTGCCGCCGGGCGCGCCGAGCACGGCGTAGAGCGAGCCGTCGGGGCGGAAGACCACGGTGGGCGCCATGGAGCTGCGCGGCCGCTTGCCCGGCTCCACCCGGTTGGCGACCGGGCGGGCGACCCCGTCCTCGACGGCCACGGGGTCGAAGGCGAAGTCGGTGAGCTGGTTGTTGAGCAGCACCCCCTGCACCATCAGCCGCGCCCCGAAGGCGCTCTCGACGGAGGTGGTCATGGAGACCGCGTTGCCGGCCCCGTCCACCACGACGAGGTGGGAGGTGCCGTGCTCCACCCCGTCCGACGCGCCGTGGAGCGCCCCCTCCCGCCACGGCGGCGCACCGGCCGCGGCGGTGCCCATGGAGCGCTGCGGGTCGACCAGCGCGGCCCGCCGGGCGAGGTAGCCGGGGTCGGTCAGGCCGCGCACCGGCACCGGCACGAAGTCGGGATCGGCGAGGTAGCGGGCGCGGTCCGCGAAGGCCAGCCGGCCGGCCTCGGCCAGCCAATGGGCGGCGTCGACCGGGCGCTCCTTCAGCGCCGCCATGTCCCGGGATTCGAGCACGCCGAGGATCTGCAGCACCGCCACGCCGCCGGAGCTGGGCGGTCCCATGCCGCACACCCGGTAGCCACGGTAGCCGCCGCACACCGGCGGCCGGTCCTTGGCGCGGTAGGCGGCGAGGTCGGCCGGCGTCAGGTCGCCCGGGTTGTCCGGATGGGCCGCCACCGCCGCGGCGATCGCCGCGGCGGTGGCGCCTTCGTAGAAGGCCCGGACCCCACCCGCGGCGACGGCGCGCAGGACGGCGGCGTAGGCCGAGTTGCGCAGGGTCGCGCCGACCGGCAGCGGCGCCCCATCGGCGGTGTAGTAGAGGGCGCGCGCCGCCGGGTCGCGGCTGAGGTGGGCGTCCCGGGCCAGCAGGCCGTGCAGGCGCGGCGACACCGGGAATCCGGCCTCGGCGAGGCGGATCGCCGGCTCGAACAGGGCGGCCCAGGGCAGCCGGCCGTGCCGGCGGTGCGCCGTCTCCAGCAGGCGCAGGACCCCGGGAACGCCGACCGAGCGGCCGCCGACCACGGCGTCGTAGAAGTCCATGGGCCGGCCGTCGGGGCCGAGGAAGCGGTCCGGCGTCGCCGCCGCCGGCGCGGTTTCGCGGCCGTCCAGGCTGGTCAGTTCGCCGGCCGCCTGGTCCCAGTGCAGCAGGAAGGCACCGCCGCCCAGGCCGGAGCTCTGCGGCTCCACCAGCCCCAGCACCATCTGCATGGCGACCGTGGCGTCGACGGCGCTGCCGCCGGCCCGCAGGATCGTCCGCCCGGCGTCGGCGGCCAGCGGGTTGGCGGCGGCGGCCATGAAGTGGCGGGCGGTGCCGAGCGCACGCTCGACCCGGCCGGTGTGGCCTTCCGGCGCGACGTCGCTGACGGCGCCGGCCGGGCTGGCCAGGCCGGCCACCGCCAGAGCCGGGACCAGGACCAGGACCAGGGCCAGGGCCAGGGCGGTGGGCCAGCGGGCCCTGGCCCGCCGGTTCGCGGTGCCGGTGACAACAGTGATGGCGGTCGCGGTCATGGGTCCGTGTCCCTCCCCCGGGGCGTTGCGCGCGCCATTTTAGGAAGCGCCGGCCGGCGGCGTAAGGGCCGAGAGCAGCGGCAAAGCGGTTCCCTTCGACCGGGCGCCGGGGAAATCCTTTTGACAAGCGGCCCTGGCCATGGCAAAGGGCCGGCCTTGATGAATTTTCGGGAATGACGGAGGAGTTCGCGTGGCGAAACCGGAATGGGGCGTCAAGCGCATCTGCCCGAGCTGCGGCGCGCGCTATTATGACATGCGCAAGGAACCGCCCGTCTGCCCGACCTGCGGGACCACCTTCGACCCGGAGGCGCTGCTGAAGTCGCGCCGCGCCCGCCCGGCGCCGGTGGAAGAGGTGAAGGCAAAGCCGAAGGTCGTCGACGAGGATCTCGACACCGAAAGCGAGGACACCGAGAAGGAGACCGAGGACACCGAGGACGTCTCCGTCGAGGACATCGAAGAGGGTGGCGACGACACCCCCGACGAGGACGACGACGTGCTGATCGAGGACACCTCCGAACTCGGCGAGGACGACGTCGACGAGGTGGTGGACGTCGAGGGCGAGGACGACGACGAGCGCTGACGCGGCGGTGCCGGCACCGCCGCGAGGCGGTGCGGAGCGGGGCGGGGAAAAATGGCCACGGCGCTGTTTTTTCCCTTGCGTGGCGGGCACGACCCGACCTATATCCCGCTCCACCGACGCCGCCGGCACCGGCGGCATCCCAGGTTTCGGGGCCATAGCTCAGCTGGGAGAGCGCTACAATGGCATTGTAGAGGTCAGGAGTTCGATCCTCCTTGGCTCCACCAAGACACGAAGGCCCGCGCAGCGATGCGCGGGCTTTTTCGTGTGCGCGGGCCTCGTCGCGGGGACCGGCCCGGCCGCCCAAACAGGCGCCGTCCTCTGCCTTGTTTTCAGGCATTTCCGTCGCGCCGGCGGCCGATCGGACGCGACCGAGGATGCGACCGAGGACGCGGCCCCGTGGCATGACGATTGCCACGACGGCGGGGCAGCCGGGCGGTGGCCACCGTGGCCGGCGTCGCGAAACCCGTGGAGGGATCAGCGTTGGAACCCCAGGCGCGACCGGCGCGGGCGCCGGAACCACTCTCGCCCGCCGCGCGCTTCCGACGCACGGCGCTGCAGTGCCGTGTGCGCGACCTGGACCAGCTGTCGGCGGTCAGCGAGCTGGTCCATGACATCGGCGACCTGATCCACGCCCTGCAGAAGGAACGCGGCGCCTCCTCGATCTTCCTCGGCTCCAACGGCGGGCGCTTCGCCGAGCGCCTGGAGCGGCGGAGCGCGGAATGCCGCAGCCTGGACGCTGTGGTGCGCGACCGCCTGGAGCGGGTGGCCGAGCGGCTCGACCGGATGAGTTCGGGCGCGCGCTTCTACGGCCGGGTTGCCGACGCCCTGCTGGCGCTCGACGGGGTCGAGGCTCTGCGCGCGCAGATCCGCGCGCTGGCGCCGGCGCCGCTTGACGCGGTCGCCGCCTTCACCGCCCTCATCGGCCGTCTCCTGGCCGTGGTGTTCGAGGCCGCCGACATCGCCGCCGAACCGGCGATGTCGCGGGGGCTGGTGGCGCTGGTCCATCTCATCCAGGGCAAGGAGCACGCCGGCCAGGAGCGCGCCAACGCCGGAGCCGGCTTCTCGCGTGGGGTCTTCGACGCCGCCGACCAACGCTGCATCCTCCACCTGACGGTGGCCCAGGACCGCGCGTTCCGGGTCTTCGAGGAGTTCGCCGAGCCCGCCCAGGTCGTCCGTCTGCGCGACGCCCTGGCCATTCCCGCCAACGCCGTGGTGGAGCGGATGCGCAAGGCGGCGCTGACCGGCAGCCCGACCGGGATCACCGCCGAGGCCTGGTACGAACAGGCCACCGCCCGGATCGACGCCATGAAGGCGGTTGAGGACGCCCTGGTGGACGAACTGCGCCAGCTCTGCGCCACCACCCTGGCCGCGGCGCGGCGCGACCTGGAGCAGGCCGACGCCGATGGCCGGCTGGGCGGCGGGCTGGGCGGCGGGCTGGGCGGCGGGACCGGCTTCGGGGCCGAGACGGCGGCGCCCGTCGCCATGCTGGTGATGGACGGGGTGCCCGCCGCCGCGGCCACCGGTGACGGGGCGGTGTCCGGGCTCTACACCCTGGACGGCGTCCGGCCGCGGCTGATGCGCTCGGTGGGCGACCTGATGGGCGCGCAGACCCGGCTGCTCCAGGACATCAGCAGCCAGCTCGAATCCGCCCGCGCCGCCCTGCACGAGCGCAAGGTCATCGACCGCGCCAAGGGCCTGCTGATGACCAGCCGCGGCCTGGGCGAGAAGGAGGCCTACGCGCTGCTGCGCCGGACCGCGATGAATCAGAACAAGCGCATCGTCCAGGTGGCCGAGGCGGTGGTCAGCATGGCCGAGATCCTCGGCGCGACCCAGGGCGGGCCAAACGCCGGATAGGCACGCCGGATCGGCGCGCCGCGACTTTTATTTTTCCGCGGACGCATCTTAGAACAATTCCAGATGTTGTCTCCGCCGAGGCGCTTGCGCGGCACCGGTCGCGCTTGCCACCCGACACCCGGAACGCGGAGAGAACCATGGCCACCACGCCCCCTGCCAAACCCCCTGCCAAGTCCTTGAAAGCCGCCACCATCGGCGACGAGAAGATCCAGCGCGGCGCCGGCGGCGAGACCCACCAGACGGCCGGTGGCGACGTGCCGACGCTGACCACCCAGCAGGGCACGCCGGTGTCCGACGACCAGAACTCGCTGAAGCTGGGGAGCCGCGGGCCGACGCTGATGGAGGATTTCCACCTCCGTGAGAAGATCTTCCACTTCGACCACGAGCGCATCCCCGAGCGCGTGGTGCACGCCCGCGGCTTCGGCGCCCACGGCGTCTTCGAAACCTACGACTCCCTCGCCGACGTCACCGCCGCCGACATCTTCCAGCGCGCCGGCGAGCAGACGCCGGTGTTCGTGCGATTCTCCACCGTCGCCGGCAACAAGGGCTCGGCCGACGTGGCCCGCGACGTCCGCGGCTTCGCCGTGAAGTTCTACACCAAGGAAGGGAACTGGGATCTCGTCGGCAACAACATCCCGGTGTTCTTCATCCAGGACGCCATCAAGTTCCCCGACCTGATCCACGCCGCCAAGCAGGAGCCCGACCGCGGCTTCCCCCAGGCGCAGACCGCCCACGACAATTTCTGGGACTTCATCTCGCTGAGCCCGGAAGCCATGAACATGGCGCTGTGGATCATGTCGGACCGGACGATCCCGCGCTCGTTCCGCTTCATGGAGGGGTTCGGCGTCCACACCTTCCGGCTGGTCAACGCCGAGGGCGGGTCGACCTTCGTGAAGTTCCACTGGAAGCCCAAGCTGGGCCTGCAGTCGGTGGCGTGGAACGAGGCGCTGAAGCTGAACGGCGCCGATCCCGACTTCCACCGCCGCGACCTGTGGGACGCCATCCAGTCCGGCGACTTCCCGGAATGGGAGCTCGGCATGCAGCTCTTCGACGAGGCCTTCGCCGACACCTTCCCCTTCGACGTCCTCGATCCCACCAAGATCATCCCGGAGGAGGACGTCCCGGTGCGCCGCGTCGGCCGCCTGGTGCTCAACCGCTGCGTCGACAACTTCTTCGCCGAGACCGAGCAGGTGGCGTTCCAGACCAACAACATCGTGCCCGGCATCGACTTCACCAACGACCCGCTGCTCCAGGGCCGCAACTTCTCCTACCTGGACACCCAGTTGAAGCGGCTGGGCGGCCCCAACTTCAACCACCTGCCGATCAACGCGCCGAAGTGCCCGTTCCACCATTTCCAGCAGGATGGCCACATGGCCTTCCACAACCCCAAGGGCCGGGCGAACTACGAGCCGAACTCCTGGGGCGGGGCGGCGGGCGGCCCCCGCGAGGACCCTGAGCGGGGCTTCCGCAGCCATCCCGCGCCGGAGAGCGGGGAGAAGCGGCGCGCCCGCAGCGAGCTGTTCGCCGACCACTACAGCCAGGCGCGCCAGTTCTACCTCAGCCAGACCCCGGTGGAGCAGGAGCACATCAAGGGCGCCTTCACCTTCGAGCTGAGCAAGGTCGAGACCCCGGCGATCCGGGCGCGCATGGTCGCCCACCTGCTGAACGTGGACAAGACCCTGGCCAAGGCGGTGGCCGACGGGCTGGGGATGACCGAGCTGCCCAAGGCCGCCACGCCGGCCCGCAAGGTGGTCGACGGCCTCGCCCCGTCGCCGGCGCTGAGCATCCTCAAGAACGGGCCGGACCGCTTCAAGGGCCGCAAGATCGGGGCGCTGGTCAGCAACGGCACCGACGCCGCCCTGCTGGCGGCGCTCGAGAAGGCGGCGGCCGAGGAGGGCGCCATGGTGGAGCTGGTGGCGCCCACGGTGGGCGGCGTCACCTTGAGCGACGGCAGCCTGCGCCCGGCCAAGCAGAAGATCACCGGCGGCCCCTCGGTGCTCTACGACGCGGTGGCCGTGCTGATCTCCAAGGAGGGCACGGCGCTGCTCGCCAAGGAGGCGACGGCCAAGGACTTCGTCAGCGACGCCTACGCCCACGCCAAGTTCATCGCCTTCACGGCGGACGCCAAGCCGTTGCTGGACGCGGCGGGGGCGGTGCCGGACGCGGGCATGGTGGCGCTGGCCGACCCCGCCGACACGGCCGGCTTCGTCACCGCCTGCCGCGCCCTGCGCTTCTGGGACCGCGAGCCGCTGGTGCACGCGGTGTGATGGCGACCTTCCCCTCCCCCGGCCGGGGGAGGGGAAGGGGTGTGGGAAGGGAGAGGGAGAGGGTCAGTCCGCCCGGCTTCGGGCACGCACGGTCCGGGGGTCGATGCCCAGCGCCTTCATCCGTGAGCTGACGGTGGTGGGCGGCAGGCCGAGGCGCTCGGCCGCGCCGCCCGGACCGGACACCTTGCCGCCGGCCGCCTCCAGGGCGGCCAGCAGGTTGCCGCGCAGGCGCGCCCGCCGCTCGCGCTCGGTCTCCACGCCGTCGGCGCCGGCGCCCGTCGCGGTTCCCGCGGGCGGCGGCGTCTCCTCGGTGCCCGGCACCGGCAGGTCCAGGGCGATGCGCCCGTTCTTGGCGAGGATGGCGGCCCGCTCCATCACGTTCTGCAGCTCGCGCACGTTGCCCGGCCAGGGATAGGCCATCAGCTTGCGCACGTCGCCCTCGGTCAGGGTGAGGTCGCCGCCGCGACCCTTGCGCGCGGCGTCGCGCAGGAAATGGGCGGCCAGCAGCGGGATGTCCTCGGGCCGCTCGCGCAGGGGCGGGGATTCGATGGGGAAGACGTCGAGGCGGAAATAGAGGTCACGGCGGAACCGGCCGCGCTCGACCTCGTCGCGCAGGTCGCGGTTGGTGGCGGCGACGATGCGCACGTCGACCTTGCGGGTGCGCTCGTCCCCGACCCGCTCGAACTGGCTGTCCTGGAGAACGCGCAGCAGCTTGCCCTGGAGGTCGTAGGGGATCTCGCCGACCTCGTCGAGGAACAGGGTGCCGCCGTCGGCCAGCTCGAAGCGGCCGACGCGGTCGCGCAGCGCCCCGGTGAAGGCGCCGCGGGCGTGGCCGAAGAACTCGCTCTCGAACAGCTCGCGCGGGATCGCCGCGCAGTTCACCCGGATCAGCGGCCGGCCCGACCGCTGGCTGGCGTCGTGGATGGCCCGCGCGATCAGCTCCTTGCCGGTCCCGGACTCGCCGGTGATCAGCACCGAGGCGTCGGTGGGCGCCACCAGGTCCACCTGCTGGAGGATCTTCTCCACCGCGGCGCTGCGGCCGATGATGCCGCGGTGGTTGGAGGTGATGCGGATCTCCTCCTGGAGGTAGGCGTTCTCCTGCTCCAGCCGCTCGCGCAGCCGGTCGACCTCGGCCAGGGCGGCACGCAGGCGGCCGTCGGCCTCGTGGCGCTGGGTGACGTCGCGGAACACGACCACGGCGCCCGCCACCGTGTCGGCGACGCGGATCGGCGTGGAGGTGTACTCCACCCAGATCGGCTTGCCGTCACGCCGCCAGAACACCTCGTCCGACACCCGGTGCACCTGGCCGTCGCGGAAGGCGGCGTAGATCGGGCACTCGTGGGCCGGGTATTCGGACCCGTCGGCGTGGTGGTGATGCATGACCGAGTGGATGTCCCGGCCCAGCAGCTGCTCGGCCGGCCAGCCCAGGATGCGCTCGGCGGCGGGGTTGACGAAGGTCGCCTTGCCCTCGGCGTTGACGCCGTAGATGCCCTCCCCCGCCGCCTGGAGGATCAGGTGGTTCTCCCGCTCGATGTCCTGGAACACCCGCTCGACCCGGCGCCAGTGGCTGATGCCGTCGCGCAGGTAGAGCTCGCCCTCCTCGTCGATGTCGCGCCGGCGCCGGGCGTCCAGGTCGTAGAAGGCCAGCAGCATGGCGTCGCCGCCGGGCAGCAGCGTGCCCGCGCATTCCAGGCGGAGCTGCCGGCCCCCGGCGTGGCGCGCGGTCAGCGCGCGCGTCCACCACTGGCCCTTGGCGATCACCGCCTCGGTGAACACCAGCAGCGCCGGCTCCTGGCCGTGGTGCAGGTCGGTGATGCTCATGCCGCACAGCAGGGTGCCGTCGTAGCCCAGCAGGCGGCACGCCGCGGGGTTGGCGTCGACGATCCGCCCGGTGTCGAACGCCACCACAATGGCCGCGTCCACGCCGTGCCGGAACGCCCGCCCCTCCACCCCCTCGATCGCACCGCCGTCCACGGGCCGCCTCACGAAATGTCGCGATTGCCGTCACGATAATTCGTCATTCGCGACATCTCGTCAAGGCCGCACCGCGGACGGGGCGCCCCGCGGGCCGCGGATTCCGCGGCGTCCACCCCCCTATCCCAAGGTGGCACGCCTGTTGCTCTGACCCCGGCGAGCCGAACGCGACCGCCCGCGTCGCCCCGAGGAGAAGGAAAAGACCATGGCCACCTTCGACGATCCCTTCGACCAAGGACGCACCCTGACCCGCTCCGGCTGCTCGTGCGGCCACCATGCCTCCCAGGCCGAGCACAACGCCGCGCTGGCCGGCGAGGACGCCCGCCTCAGCCGCGTCGTCGAGGGTGCGGTCATGCGCGCCCTGTTCCCCAACGACACCACCCGGCGCGCCTTCCTGCGCGCGGTGGGAAGCTCCACCGCCGCCGCGGCCCTCGCCTCGGTGCTGCCGATGGGCATGGTGGCCGACGCGTTCGCCGCCACCGGCCCGCTGGAGAAGACGGATCTCAAGGTCGGCTTCATCCCCATCACCTGCGCCACGCCGATCATCATGGCCCACCCCATGGGCTTCTACGAGAAGCACAAGCTGAACGTGGAGGTGGTGAAGACGGCGGGCTGGGCCGTGGTTCGCGACAAGACCCTGAACGGCGAGTACGACGCCGCCCACATGCTGTCGCCGATGCCGCTGGCCATCACCATGGGGGCCGGCTCCAACCCCATCCCCTACACCATGCCGGCGGTGGAGAACGTCAACGGCCAGGCCATCACCCTGGCCATGAAGCACAAGGACCGGCGCGATCCCAAGGACTGGAAGGGCTTCAAGTTCGGGGTGCCCTTCGACTACTCCATGCACAACTACCTGCTGCGCTACTACCTGGCCGAGGCCGGGATCGATCCCGACGCCGACGTCCAGATCCGCTCGGTGCCGCCGCCCGAGATGGTCGCCAACCTGCGCGCCGACAATCTCGACGGCTTCCTCGCCCCGGACCCGGTCAACCAGCGCGCGGTCTACGACGGCGTCGGCTTCATCCACATCCTGTCCAAGGACATCTGGGACCGCCACCCCTGCTGCGCCTTCGCCGCGTCGGAAAAGTTCGTCACGGAGATGCCGAACACCTACGCCGCGCTGATGCGGGCGATCATGGAATCGACCGCCTACGCCACCAAGCCGGAGAACCGCAAGGAGATCGCCGCCGCGATCGCCCCGGCCAACTACCTGAACCAGCCGGTGACGGTGGTCGAGCAGGTGCTGACCGGGACCTTCGCCGACGGCCTGGGCAACGTGAAGAAGGTGCCGGACCGCATCGACTTCGACCCGTTCCCGTGGGAGAGCTTCGCGGTGTGGATCCTCACCCAGATGAAGCGCTGGGGCCAGATCCAGGGCGACGTGGACTACGCCGCGCTGGCCAAGAAGGTCTACCTCGCCACCGACGCCGCGCGCCTGATGAAGGACGCCGGCCTGACCCCGCCGGAGGCGACCAGCAAGAGCTTCTCGGTGATGGGCAAGGTCTTCGATCCGGCCGACCCCGAGGGCTACGTCAACTCCTTCGCCATCAAGCGCACGGGCTGAGGAGGCCGACGGCATGACCGGCTCCCTCACCCTGCGCGCCGGGGTGCTCTCCGTCCTCA
The DNA here is from genome assembly GCF_059703765.1 of Azospirillum sp. NS33. Taxonomy (NCBI): domain Bacteria; kingdom Pseudomonadati; phylum Pseudomonadota; class Alphaproteobacteria; order Rhodospirillales; family Azospirillaceae; genus Azospirillum; species Azospirillum sp. NS33. Next base: position 150,165 of record NZ_BAAKJB010000014.1, read on the forward strand.
TCCTCGGGGCGTTCCTCCTGGTCTGGCACCTGGCGACCCGCGGCAGCGGGGTCGCCGCGGACATGGACCCGGAATACGCCGCGCTGATGGGGGCGACGGCGACCCAGGGGGCCTCGGCGATGCCGGGGCCCCTGGAGGTCGGCGCCACCTTGTGGAAGCACCTGCGCGACCCGTTCTACGTCAACGGCACCAACGACATGGGCGTGGGCATCCAGATCGCCTACTCGATCGGCCGGGTCGCCATCGGCTATCTGCTGGCGGTGCTGGTGGCGGTGCCCGCCGGCTTCCTCATCGGCATGTCGCCGCTGATGTCGAAGGCCCTCGATCCCTTCATCCAGGTGATGAAGCCGATCTCGCCGCTCGCCTGGATGCCGCTGGCCCTCTACACCATCAAGGACAGCGGGCTGTCGGCCATCTTCGTGATCTTCATCTGCTCGCTGTGGCCGATGCTGGTGAACACCGCCTTCGGCGTGGCCAGCGTGCGCAAGGAGTGGCTGAACGTCGCCCGCACCCTGGAGGTCGGGCCGCTGCGCCGGGCCTTCCAGGTGATCCTGCCCGCCGCGGCCCCGACCATCCTCACCGGCATGCGGATCTCCATCGGCATCGCCTGGCTGGTGATCGTCGCCGCGGAGATGCTCGTGGGCGGCACCGGCATCGGCTACTTCGTCTGGAACGAGTGGAACAACCTGTCGATCACCAACGTGATCACCGCGATCCTGGTGATCGGCGTCATCGGCATGGTGCTCGACCAGATGCTGGCCCGCCTCGCCCGCCTCGTCACCTTCCCGGAGTGAGCGCGATGACGGAAAAGCCCCTGATCTCGATGGAAGGCATCGCCCGGCGCTACCCCGCGCCCGGCGGCGGCCAGACCACCATCTTCGAGGACCTCTGGCTGCCGGTGAGGCGCGGCGAGTTCGTCTGCGTGATCGGCCATTCCGGCTGCGGCAAGACGACGGTCCTCAACATCCTCGCCGGTCTCGACGCGCCCAGCGCGGGCGCGGTGATCGTCGATGGCCAGGAGATCGCCGGCCCCAGCCTCGACCGCGCGGTGATCTTCCAGAGCCACGCGCTGCTGCCGTGGCGCAGCGTGCTGGGCAACGTCACCTTCGCCGTCCGCTCGCGCTGGGCGGACAAGCCCAGGGAGTGGATCGAGACCCAGGCCCGGCGCTTCATCGCGCTGGTCGGGCTGGCCGGGGCGGAGCGCAAGCGCCCGGCCGAGCTGTCGGGCGGCATGAAGCAGCGCGTCGGCATCGCCCGGGCGCTGTCCATCGAGCCCAAGATCCTGCTGATGGACGAGCCGTTCTCGGCGCTCGACGCGCTGACCCGCGGCACGCTCCAGGACGAGGTGCGGCGCATCTGCCTCGACACCGGGCAGACCACCTTCATGATCACCCACGACGTCGACGAGGCCATGTACCTGGCCGACCGCATCGTCCTGATGACCAACGGGCCGGGGGCCTGCGTGGCGGAGATCGTCGACAACCCGCTGCCCCGCGACCGCGAGCGCACCGACCTGCACCGCCACCCCCACTACTACACGCTGCGCAACCACCTGCTGGACTTCCTGGTGACGCGCAGCCGCACCTTCCGCGACTCCCCGCCGCCCGGCTACGACCGCCGCCACCCGCCGGTGGTGCGGCCGGGGGCGGCCCCCCAACCGGTGCCGCCGGCCGACACCCACGAGAATGCCGACGACGCCGCCCTTCCCCAGTTTGCCACTCGGAGACTCCCATGAAGCGCGACGACCTGACCGAAAAGATCCTCGACGTGAAGCGCGAGAAGGGTCTGACCTGGGGCGACATCGCCGAGGCCATCGGCGGATATTCCCCGATCTTCCTGACCGCCGCCCTGATGGGCCAGATGAAGCTGCCCAGGCCCCAGGCGGAGAAGGCGGCGGCGCTGTTCGGCCTGACCGAGGCCGAGACCAAGCTGCTGAACGAGGTCCCCTACCGCGGCTCGCTGCCGACGCTGCCGCCGACCGACCCGCTGGTCTACCGCCTCTTCGAGGTGGTCCAGGTCTACGGCACCACCATGAAGGAGCTGATCCAGGAGGAGTTCGGCGACGGCATCATGTCGGCCATCGACTTCGACATGGAGATGGAGCGCAAGGCCCATCCCAAGGGCGACCGGGTCAAGATCACGCTGACCGGCAAGTTCCTGCCCTACAAGTACTACGGCGCCGAAGAAGGCCTGCCCGAGTACGGCTTCGGCAATCCCTGACCCCGCGCGCGCCCGCGGCGGCCGGTCCCGCCGGCCCCTGCGGGCGCCCGCCCAGACATCGAGACCCCGCCATGGCGCAACGCCCGCCCCTGCCCCCCTTCACCCGCGAGACCGCCATCCAGAAGGCCCGCATGGCCGAGGACGCCTGGAACAGCCGGGACCCCCAGCGGGTGGCGCTGGCCTACACCGAGGACAGCCGCTGGCGCAACCGGTCGGAGTTCTTCCAGGGCCGCCCCGCCATCGCCGAGTTCCTGACCCGCAAATGGGAGAAGGAGCACGACTACCGCCTGATCAAGGAGCTGTGGGCCTTCGACGGCAACCGCATCGCCGTGCGCTTCCAGTACGAATGGCACGACGGCGCCGGCCAATGGTACCGCGCCTACGGCAACGAGCAGTGGGAGTTCGACGACGACGGCCTGATGCGCCGCCGCGAGGCCAGCATCAACGACGTGCCCATCGACGCCGCCGACCGCCGCTTCCTGTGGGAGGCCGGGCCGCGCCCCGCCGACCACCCCGGCCTCACCGAGCTGGGCCTCTGACGGCCGTCCCCTTCCCCGTCCCGACCCATTCCGGAGCCCGCCCATGACCGCCACCCCCGACGCGCTGCGCGGCCACTGCACCCGGCTCGGCGTGCAGATCGGCGCCCTGGCCACGGCGTTGATCGACGAGGAGCGGGTGCTGGAGGCGACGCCGGAGCGCAAGGCGCTGCTCGCCGATTTCGCCGATTTCCGCGCCCCCATGGGGCTGGCCATGGGCCATCTCCGTGGCTTCCTGTCGACCGGCGACCCGGCGCTGCGCACGGCGTTCGACACGTCCTACGCGACCTCGGCGGCTGCCTTCCGGCGCATCGCCGCCGCCGGGGGCCTGCTGACCGCCACCCAGGGGCTGGTGGTGGAGTCGCTGACCGGCGCCGTGGCCGAACTGGACAGCGTGGTCGCCGCGCTGCTGGCCGCGGCGCCGCCGCCGGCCGCCGCCGGCCGGCGCCACGCCGCGGCGGGCTCGGAGGCCGGCGAGGCGTGCGCCCGGCTGTCCAGCCGGCTGACCGCCGCCCTCACCACCATGCTGGACGCCGAGCGCACCCTGCCGGCGACGCCGGAGCGCAAGGAACTGCTGGCGCAGATCGTCGACGTGCGCGGTCCCATCGGCATCGCCTCGTCCCACCTGCGCGACTACCTGCAGGACGGCGCCCCGGCGGGCCGCCGCCTGTTCGCCCAGTTCCGCGACCGCGCCGCTGCCGCCTGGGGGCGGCTGGAGGCGATGCGGCCGCAGATGGTGCCGCACCAGGCCACCGCCTTCACCGAGGCCGCCGCGGCCTGGGCCGCCTACGGCCCCGCCGCCGCCGCCGCCATGGCCGCGCGCGACGCCGTCGCGGCGGCGGCGGCCACCACCGGGGCCGCCGCCGACCGGCTGGCGCTGGCCATCGGTGCGCTGGCCGTGGCCGCGCCC
>NZ_BAAKJB010000015.1:0-153693 GCF_059703765.1 Azospirillum sp. NS33
GGGCCAGGGCATCGGGGTGGCCGGCAGGGCCAGGTCCCCGCCCAGGTCGATCCGCGGGTTGGGGTCGCCGGCGTGGCGCGCCGGCAGCAGGGTGGCGTGGCGGAACTGCAGCACCGCCTTGGTCAGCGAGGCGATGCCGGCCGCCGATTCCAGGTGGCCGATGTTGGCCTTCAGGGTGCCCAGCACGCAGGGCCGGGTGCGCGCCGCGCCGCCCAGCGCCGCCGTCAGCCCGGCCACCTCGATGGGGTCGCCCAGGGCGGTGCCGGTGCCATGGGCCTCGACGCAGCCGACGCTCTCCGGCGCCACGCCGGCGCGCTCCAGGGCGCGGCGGATGGCGCGGGCCTGGGCGTGCGGGTTGGGCACGGTGTAGCCGCCGGTCTTGCCGCCGGCGGTCAGGGCGCTGCCGCGGATCACCGCGTCGATCCGGTCGCCGTCGCGCCGGGCCGCCGCCAGCGGCTTCAGCAGCACCGCCCCCACCCCCTCGCCGTCGACGAAGCCGTCGGCGCCGGCCCCGAAGGCGCGGCACTCCGCCCCCTGGGACACCATGCCGGCCTGGGACAGGTTCACCAGCTGGCGCGGGTGGACGATGACGTTGACGCCGCCGGCGATGGCGGCCCGGCAGTCGCCGCGGCGGAGCGCCTCGCAGGCCAGGTGCAGCGCGGTCAGCGAGGACGAGCAGGCGGTGTCCACCGTCAGGCTCGGCCCCGTCAGGTCGAGCTGGTAGGACACCCGGTTGGCGATCGACCAGAAGGACGAGGACGCCGCCCCGGCCGTGCCGCGCCCCCAGGCCTCCGCCGCCAGCCACTGGTAGGGGGCGTTCATGGCGCCGACGAACACGCCGACCGCCGCCCCGCCGCCACCGTCAGCGGCGTCGCCGTCGGGGCACAGCGCGCGCAGGCGGTCCGGCGTGTAGCCGGCGTCCTCCAGCACCGCCCAGGCGGTTTCCAGGAACAGCCGCTCCTGGGGGTCCATGGTCTCCGCCTCCATCGGGGCGATGCGGAAGAACAGGGGGTCGAAGCCGGCGACGTCCGACAGGAACCCGGCCCATTTGGTGTAGCTGCGGCCCTCGGCCCGGCCGGGCGCGAAGCTCGCCGCCACGTCCCAGCGCCCGGGCGGCACCTCCGCGATGGCCGAGCGGTTCTCCAGCAGCAGGCGCCAGAACGCGTCCAGCGTCTCGCCGCCGGGGTAGCGCCCGGCCATGCCGATGATGGCGATGGGGTCCCCGGCCGGCGGCGCCGGTGCGGGCGCCACCTCCCCCGGCGCCTCCCCCGGCGCCGCGGCAGGCGCGGGGGTGCGGGCGGGTGTGGAGGCGGGGGCGGGACCGATCAGCCCGGCCATCGCCGCGCGGTGCTCCGCCAGCAGGTGCCCGGCGAGGCGGCGCAGGGTGTTCCACTCGAACAGCAGGGTCGCCGACAGGGCGGGGGCGGCCTTGGCCAGCCGGTCGCGGATCTCCACCGCGGTGAGGGATTCCAGGCCGAACCGCTCGAACGTGTCGTCGAGGCGGAGGTCCGCGGCCTCGACCTTCAGCACCTCCACGAACAGGCCGCGCAGGTGCGCCACCAGCGGTGCCAGCAGCGGGTCATCGCCCGGCGCCGCCGGCGCCGGGGGGGTGGCGGCGGGGTCGGGCGTGGCGGCGGGGCCGGGCGGCGGCACCGCCACGTCCGGTGCGCCGGCCCGGCGGGCGGCCAGGACGCATTGCGGCACCGCGTCGCCGTCGGCCGGGCCGTGCGGCGGCAGCGGGACGAAGCCCGCCCCCTCCAGCGCGGCGCGCCAGCGCGCCGGGTCGGCCAGCGGCGCACCCGGCAGGCGGGCGTCGGCGAAGCGCCACCATCCCTCGGTCAGGCCGAACACGATGGTGCCGAAATCCTGGCGTGCCGTCACCTCGTTGACCACCAGGGTGCCGCCCGGCGCCAGCAGCCGGTGCAGGCCGCCCAGCGTGGCGGCGAGGTCGCGGGTGGCGTGCAGCGCATTGGTGGCCAGCACCGCGTCGGCCGCCCCCGGGACCAGCCCGTTCTCCTCCGGCGTGCGCTCCAGATCGTAGAGGCGCGTCTCCAGCGCCGGCCCGGCGCCGGCGAAGCGGGCCTCGCCCTGGCGCAGGAACACGGCGGAGACGTCGGTGTAGAGGTAACGCACCCGCGCCCCGAAGGGCGCCAGGGCGGCCAGCGCGGCGGCCGCGGCGCTGCCGGTGCCGGCACCGGCCTCCAGCACCGTGACCCGCTCCGCCCCGGCGTCCAGCCGCGCCGCGACGGCGGCGCGCAGCGCCGCGGCCGCCACCCGGTTGAAGTGGTCGGACAGGGGGTCACCGGCGTAGGCCGCCTCCACCAGCCCGGTGGCGCCGCCGGGGAACAGCACCGCCACCGGGTCGACGGCGCCGCGCAGCAACTCGGGGTAGCGGTCGAGGCAGGCCGCCAGCAGGCGCCGCGGACCGGCCAGCCAGGGGTGGGCGGCCTGGGCCGCCTCCAGCTCGATGCGGGACTCGGCCGCCCGGGCGGCGTGGCCCGACGCGGTGGCGGTCGCCCGCCACAGGCCGTCGCCGGAGTCGAGCAGGCCGTCGGCCGCCAACGCCTCGAGCAGCGCGGGGAACAGCCGGGCGTGGCGGTCGGCGACGCCGAGGCGGCGGCGCAGCCCCTCGGTGGTGAAGGCCCGGCCCACCGGCACCTCGGCCATGCCGGCCAGGGCCGCCGCCAGGCCGCGCCGTCCCCAGCGCTCCAGGGCGGCGAAGCCGTCGCGGGCGGCCCGCGCCCGGTCGTCGAGCCGGGCGGTGGCGAGCGCCGCCGCCACCGGATCGTCGTCCGCCGCGCCATCGAGCCCGAGCTCGGCCAGCACCCGCGGCGCCGCCCTGACCGCGGCGACGGCGACCCCGCCCAGACCGCCGACGGCCTCCAGGGCGGCCATGCCCTCGCCGGGGGCGATGGGGTGCACGCCCTCGCGGGCCAGACGCTCTTGGAAGCGGGCGGCGGACACCGCGCCCACCCCACCCCACAGGCCCCAATCCACCGTGATCACCGGGTAGGGGCGCAGGCGGCGCAGCCGCTCCCCCCAGGCGTCGAGCATGGCCGAGCCGGCCACGTAATTGGCCTGCCCGGCGCTGCCCGCCAGCACGTTGGCCGAGGAGAACAGCACCAGGGCGTCCAGCGGCAGCCCGCCCAGCACGCGGTCGACCGCCTGCATCACCCGGGCACGGGCGCGGAAGGCGGTGGCGAAGGTCGCCGCGTCGAGGCGCGCCAGGGCACGGTCGGCCAGCACCAGGGTCGACACCACCACGGCGTCGGGGGCGCCCCAGCGCGCGGTCACCGCGGCCACCGCCGCGGCCAGGGAGTCCGGGTCGGCGGCGTCGGCCCGCAGGTGCATGAGATGCCCGGGGTCGGCGGCGAGCGCCGCGGCCAGGGCCTCGTCGGGGGCGCGCCGCCCCACCAGGGCGACCCGGGCGCCCCGGGTCGCCACCAGGTGGTCGGCCAGCACCCGGCCGAGGCCGCCGGTGCCGCCCAGCACCAGGCAGACCGCGCCCTGGCGCAGCGGCAGGCGCCCGCCGGGCGGCGGCTCCACGCGGTGCAGCCCCTGCTCCAGCCAGCCGCCGCCGCGCCACGCCACCACCCGGCCGGTCGCCGGGGCGGCGGCCAGGACCGCGTCCAGCGCCGCGTCCGGTGCCATGTCGGGCGGCGCGGCCGTCCCGCCGCCGCGCGGCGGCAGGTCGACCAGCGCCACGGTGAGGCCGGGCAGCTCCCGCGCCGCCGACTTGGCGAGGCCGTGGAGGGCGGCGGGACGGGGGTCCACCGCCTCGCCCGGCAGCGCCCCCGTGGCGCCGCGCCCGGCGACCACCAGGGTGGCCGGGCGGGCCAGCGTCTTCAGGGTGTCCAGCAGGGCCAGGCACAGCCGCTCGGCGCTGCCCGCGGGGTCCGGGTCCTCGGCCAGCGGCGGCAGGGCGAGGGCGTCGAGCCAGCGCACCCGCGCGCCGCCGCCCGGCGCCGCGGCCACCGGGCGCCAGCACGGCCGAAGCAGGGACAGCGCCGCCGGTCCGTCGGTCGCCGGTCCATCGGTCGCCGGTCCATCGGTCGCCATCCCGGCGGCCGGCCCGTCGGCGGCCGGCCCAGCGGCGGCCGACAAAACGGCGGCGCCGCGCGCCGGCCGGGCCGACAGCCCGTCGAAGGCCAGCAGCACCGTGCCGGCCGCGTCGGTCACGGCCAGGGCGTAGGAGCCGCCGAGGTCGCGCGCCACCACGTGGCGGGCGGCGGCGAGGTCGCCGAACGCCGTCAGCGACCGCAGGGCGAAGGGCACCGCCAGGGTCGCCCCGTCGCCGGCCAGCCCGGAGAGCGCCTGGAAGGCGCCGTCCAGCACCGCCGGCGGCCAGTCCATCCCGGGCGCCGCCGCGGCGGCCACCACCGCCGGATCCAGGTCGGCGACGGCCACCCCGCCGCCGGCGCGCACCCGCAGCAGCGTCGACAGGCTCGGCCCGTAGGCCAGCCCGAGATCGGCGAAGCGACGGTAGAGGGCGTCGCGCTCCCACACCCGGCCGGCCGGGGCCAGCGACGGAAGGTCGAGCGCCTCCGGGGCCGGCGCCGGGCCGGCGACGACCCGCGCCTCGGCGGCCACGGTGCCGGCCCCGTCGGCGAGGCGGACGCGCACGGTGTCGCCGTCGCGGGTCAGCGTGGCGCGGACCGTCAGCCCGTCGGGGCCGGCCGCCAGCGGCGCCCGCCACACCACGTCGGCCAGGCCGCCCGGCGTGATCCCCACCGCGGCGGCGGCGGCCCGCGCCATCGCCAGCCCGGCCACGCCGGGCAGCAGCGCCCGGCCGCCGACCCCGTGGTCGGCCAGCCAGGGGTGGTCGGCGGCGAAGCGCTTGACGAACACGGCGCCGTCCAGCGACGGCTCCGCCGCATCCAGGAGCGGGTGCAGGGCCGGCCCGGCGGCCGGGCCGCCGGCCGCGGCCGGCGTGACCGGAAGCCAGTACCGCTTGCCGAGGAACGCCCGCGGCGGCAGCGCCACCCGCCGCCCCGCGGCGGCGGCCCAGGTCACGGCGTCGCCGGCGGCCCAACGCCGCCCCGCCGTCTCCAGGTCGGCGACCGGCTCGGGCGCCGCCGCGCCGAAGCCCGGCACCGTCTCCCCGGTCCACAGGCGCGGCACCGTCTCCAGCCCTTGGGCGACCGCGGCAAGCGCCGCCGCCGCCTCGGCCCGGTCGGCGACGACCAGGGCGAGCCGCGCCTCGAGAGCCTCGCGGCCATGGCGCAGGGTGAAGGCGACGTCGGCCAGGGCCGGCGCGTCCGCGGCCATCAGGGCGGCGGCCAGGGCCGCGGCGTCGGCCGCGCGCTGGGCGGGCGTGCGCGCCGACAGGACCAGCAGATGGGGGCCGTCCGCCGCCGCCTCCGCGGCCGCGGCCGGCGGCGCCTCCTCCAGCACCACGTGGGCGTTGCTGCCGCCGGCCCCGAACGCGCTGACGCAGCCCAGCCGCGGCCCCCCGGCCGGGCGCGGCCAGGGGGCCGCGGCGGTCTGCAGGACGAAGGGACTGGCGGCGAAGTCGATGGCCGGGTTGGGCGGGCCGACGGTCGGCATCGGCGCCAGCCGGCCGTGGCGCATCTGCAGCAGCACCTTGACGACGCCGGCCAGCCCGGCCGCCGCCTCGAGATGGCCGATCGCCGCCTTGACGGAGCCGAGCGGGATCGAGGCGCGGGGCACCACGTCGCCGAACGCGCGGGACAGCCCGTCGACCTCCACCGGATCGCCCAGCGCGGTGCCGGTGCCGTGCGCCTCGACGCAGCCGATGGCGGCGGGGTCGACGCCGGCGCGCTCCAGGGCGGCGGCGATCACCGCCCCCTGCTGGGCCGGGTTCGGCACGGTGTAGCCGTTGGTCCGGCCGCCATGGTTGACGGCGGTGGCGCGGATCACCCCGCGCACCGGGTCGCCGTCGGCCAGCGCCCGGTGCAGCGGCTTCAGCACCAGGGCCACCACCCCCTCGCCCGGCACGTAGCCGTCGCCGCCGGCGCCGAAGCTGCGGCAGCGCCCGTCGGAGGCGGCGAAGCGCCCGTGCGCGAGGCCGAGGTGGCGCGAGGGGTGGAGGATCAGGTTGACGCCGCCGGCCACCGCGACCTCGCACTCGCCGTCCGCCAGGCTGCGGCAGGCGAGGTGCAGGGCGGTCAGCGACGAGGAGCAGGCGCTGTCCACCGCCACGCTGGGGCCGTGCAGGTCGAGGTGGTAGGAGACGCGGTTGGCCACCGACCAGTAGGGGGCGGCGCCGTAGACCGGGTTGCCCTTGGCGTGCTCCTCGACCGAGAAGAGCTGGTAGTCGCCGTACATGACGCCGACGAAGACGCCGCCGGCGCGGCGCTCCCCCGCCAGGGAGGCGCGGGTGTGGCCGGCGTCCTCCATGGCCTGCCACGCCGTCTCCAGGAACAGCCGGGCCTGGGGGTCCATCAGCGCGGCGTCGCCCGGCGCGATGCCGAAGAACAGCGGGTCGAAGCGGTCGACCTGGGACAGGAAGCCGCCCCACTTGGCGTAGGACTTCCCGGGAACGCCCTTGTCCGGGTGGTACCAGCGGCCGTGGTCCCAGCGCGCCGCGGGAATCTCGGTGACGGCGTCGCGCCCCTGGCGCAGCAGGTCCCAGAACGCGTCGATCCCGTCGGCCCCGGGGAACCGCCCGGCCATGCCGATCACGGCGACATCGGCGGGGCGGGAGGGCGCGGCGGCGGCGTCCACCCGCACCGGTTCGACGGCGGGTGGGGCGGCGGGCGGGGCAGTGGGCGGGGCGGCGGGGGGCGGGGCGGCGGGGGGCGGGGCGGCCGTCGCGGCGATGTGGCGGGCCAGCGCGGCCAGGGTCTGGTGCTCGAACAGCAGGGTCTTGGAGAGGCGGCCGAAGTCGCGCTCCAGGGCGGTGTTGAGGGTGGTCACCAGCAGGGAGTCGATGCCGTACTGCTCGAACGGCCGCTCATCCTCGATGCGGTCCTCGGGCACGCCGGTGGCCTCCGACAGGTGGCGGCGCAGCCGCGCCCGCACCGCCGGCTCGGCGCCCGGGCCGGCGGGCGCCGCGTTTGGCACGAGCGGCTGCGCCGCGTTTGGCACGAGCGGCTGCGCCGCGGCCGGCGCGAGGGGCGGCGTGGCCCCCGGCCCGGCCAGCACGGCGCCGACCCGGGCGGCGTCGCCGGCCAGCACCAGGAGCTGCCGCCCCTCGGCGGCCAGCACCCGGTCGAAGGCGGCCAGCGCCGCCGGGGTGTCGAGCCAGCGCATGCCGGTCGCCGCGGCCAGGGCCTCCTCGCCCTCCCCCGCCGCCAGGCCGCCGTCGCGCCAGAACGACCAGTCCAGGCTGAGGCTGCGGCCCGGGCCGGCGCGGGTCGCCAGGGCGGCGTCGAGGAAGCGGTTGGCGGCGGCGTAGTCGCCCTGGCCGACGTTGCCGAGCACCCCGGCCAGGGACGCGAAGGCACAGAACAGGCGCAGCGGGTCGTCCCGCGTCGCCGCGTCGAGGGCCAGCGTGCCGGCGATCTTGGGCGCCAGCACGGCGTCGAGGTCGGCGGCGCTCTTGCGCGCCAGGAAGCCGTCGCGGGTCACCCCGGCGGCGTGGACCACCGCGTCGATCGGCCCGAAACGCTGCCGCGCCGCGGCGAGCGCCGCCGCCAGCGCCGGCCCGTCGGCCACGTCCACCGCCCAGTAGCCGGCGTCGCCGCCGAGCGCCCGCAGCCCGTCGAGGAACGCCCGTCCCGGCTGGTCGAGGGCGGCGCGGCCCAGCAGCACCAGCCGGGCCCGCCGGGTCGCCGCGAGGTGGCGGGCCACCAGCCGGCCGATCCCGCCGAGACCGCCGGTCACCACCCACACCGCACCGTCGGGGATGGGGGTGGCGGTGCCGGACGGCTCGGCCGGCTCGAGCGCCGGAGCGGAGCGGGCGCCGTCGGCGGCGCGCCGCACCGCCGTCGCCACCCGGCCCCCGGGGCCACGCCGCCGCGCCGCGAGATCGGCCAGTTCCGCCAGCAGGACGGCGTCGTCGGGGCTGTCCGCCGCCAGCGCCCGCAGGGCGGCGTGCGGCGCCTCCAGCGCCAGGGTCTCGGCCAGCCCGGCCACCGCCTCCGCCCCGGCGTCGCCGGGCCGGTGCACCATCAGCAGGTCGAGCGCCGCCGCGCCGCCGCCGGCGAGGCCGGCCGCCACCAGGGCGAAGGCGCGGCGCACCGGATCGGCCGCGCCGCCGCCCGGCCCGTCCAGCCCGAGCAGGTCGAGCACGGCGCGCGGCCGCCGCGGCAGCAGGCCCCACAGGGCGCCGATGCCACCGGCGGGATCGACGGTGTAGAGCCCGGCCGCCAGCCGCACCGTGGCGGCGCCGGGCAGCGCCAGCGCGACGCCCGCCGCGTCCCCGCCCAGGCGCTGCCAGCGGCCGGCGTCGCGGTCGAGGACGAGCAGCGGCCCGGGCGCCGCCGCCGGGACCGCCGCCGGGACCGCCGCCGGGACCACCGCCGGGACCACCGCCGGCAGGGGGCGCCACACCGGCGCGAAGAACAGCGTCTCCGCCCCGCCGATGCGGCCGTCGGCCTTCAGCCGCACCGACAGGCCGGACAGCGTGGCCAGCGCGGCCCCGGCGGCGGTGGCGAGGGTGACGTCGAGCACCACCGTGCCGCCGCCGCGGTCCGGACGGCGGGCCACATGGGCCAGCGCCGGGCCGGTCAGAGGCGCGAAGAAGCGGGCGGACTCCAGGGCCACCGGAACCACCGTGCCCTCGGGCAGGCCGGAAGGCCCCAGCATCAGGCCGATGGCGGCCTGGACGGCGCCGTCCAGCAGCCCGGCCTCCCCCGCCGGGTCGAGGCGGGCCAGCACCTCGGTGCCGTCGGTCGCCAGCCCGGCGATCGGCCGGAACCCGTCGCCATAGTCGAAGCCCAGCCGGCGGAACGCGGCGTAGACCGCGGCCCCGTCCAGGGCATGGGGCAGGCGCGCGCCGAGCCCCGCCGGGTCCAGCGGCGCCGGGGCCGGCCCGGCGGCGGCGATCCGGCCGGCGGCGTGGCGGGTGCCGTCGTCGGCCGCCACCGTGAAGCCGTCCCCGGCCAACGCCACCGTGGCACGCCGGCCGGGGGCCGCGAACAGCGGTGCCGTCCAGGTCACCCCCTCCAGGGCGACGGCGGTGCCGGCGGCCGCGGCGGCGTCCCGCACCGCGAGCAGCCCGGCGGCGGCGGGCAGCAGCGCCCACCCGGCGAAGCGGTGGCCGGCGAGGTGCGGCGCGTCGGGCGACAGGTCGATCGCGGCCGGCCGTCCCGCCAGCGCGGCCAGCGCCGCCGGCTGGCGCCAGAAGCGGTCGCGGGCGAAGGGATAGGTGGGCAGGCCGATGCGCCGGCCGCGCCCGCCCGGCAGCGCCGCCCAGTCGCCATCGGCCCCGGCGAGGTAGAGCCGCGCGATGCCCAGCAGCCCGTCGCGCCCGGCGACCGGGCCCCCCAGGGCGTCGGCCAGCGCGGCGTCGACCTCGGGCGGCGCCGGCAGGCGGACGGTGCCCACCAGGGCGTCGTCCGGCGCCGCCCCGGCCGCCAGCCCGCGCAGGGTGGCGCCGAAGTGGCCGGGGTCGCGGAACAGGATGGCGCTGCGCCGCTCGAAATGGCCGCGCCCGGTGTTGAGGGTGAAGGCGAGGTCGGCGGCGTTCACCCCGGCGTTGGCCTCCAGCCACGCCGCGAGATCGGCCCAGCGCCGGCGCAGCGCGTCGCCGGTGCGCGCCGCCACCAGGGCCAGGCGCCACGGCACGGTGCCGTCCAGCGAGGCGGCGGGCGGCGGGGCGGCGGGGCCGGCCGGCGCCTCCTCGACCACGACGTGGGCGTTCGTGCCGGAGAAGCCGAAGGAGCTGACGGCGGCGCGCCGCGGCGCCCCCGGCACCCGCGGCCACGGCTCCAGCCGGGTCGCCGGGACGAAGGGGCCGGCGGCGAAGTCGATGCGCGGGTTGGGGGTGGCGAGGTGGAGCGAGGGCGCGATGGCCCCGTGCTCCAGCATCAGCAGCACCTTGATGAGGCCGGCCACGCCGGCGGTGGTCAGGGTGTGGCCGATGTTGGTCTTGACCGAGCCCAGCCGGCACGTCCCCACGGCGCCGCCGTGGGCGCGGAAGGCGGCGGTCAGCGCCCCGACCTCGATCGGGTCGCCCAGCGCCGTGCCGGTGCCATGGGCCTCGACGTAGGAGAGCGTGGCGGGGTCGATGCCGGCGCGCGCCCACACCCGGGTCAGCAGCGCCGTCTGCGACGGCCCGTTGGGGGCGGTGATGCCGCTGGACTTGCCGTCCTGGTTGACGCCGCTGCCGCGGATCACCCCGTAGACGCGGTCGCCGTCGGCCAGCGCCTCGTCGAGGCGTTTCAGCACGACGATCCCCACCCCCTCGGCCGGGACGAAGCCGTCGGCCGCGGCGTCGAAGGCGCGGCAGCGCCCGGTCGGCGAGGCCATGCCGCTGTCGGACAGGAACAGCGGCAGGGTGGGGTCGATCAGCAGCACCGAGACGCCGCCGGCCAGCGCCAGGTCGCAGTCGCCGTCGGCCAGGGCCCGGCAGGCCAGGTGCACCGCCACCAGGGACGACGAGCACGCGGTGTCCACCGGCAGGCTCGGACCCTTGAGGTTCAGCAGGTAGGACAGCCGTCCCGACAGGATGGCGTTGGAGTTGCCCAGCGACGACAGCGCCGTGCCGTCCAGCGGCGCGTAGGTGTCGGCGGCGACGCCGACGTAGACGCCGCAGGACCGGCCGGACAGGGCGCGCGGCCCATAGCCGGCGTCCTCCAGGGCGTGCCACGCCTCCTCCAGCAGCAGGCGCTGCTGCGGGCTGGCGACCTCGGCCTCCTTGAACGAGAGATGGAAGAACCCGGCGTCGAAGCGGTCGTGCTCGTCGACGAAGCCGCCCCACCGGGCGTAAAGGCGGCCCGGCGTCTTCCCGGCGGCGTGGAGCGGCCGGTAGTCCCAGCGCTCCACCGGGATCTCGGTGATGCTGTCGACCCCCTCGGCGAGGTTGCGCCAGAACGCCGCGGCGTCCCGCGCCCCCGGCATCCGGCAGGCCAGGCCGACCACGGCGATGGCGGACTCCGGCCGCGGCGCCGCGGCCGGTGGCGGCGACCACGGAGCAGGCTCCGGGGCTAGCTCCGGAGATGGCTCCGGAGATGGCTCCGGCGTCGGCACCCGCTGGGCCGGCGCGACCGGCGGGCGCGCTCCCACCCGCCGCGCCAGGGCTCGGATGGTGGCGTGATCGAACACGTCGGTGGCGGCGAGGTCGCTGCCCAGCGCCCGGTTCACCGCGGCCACCAGCTGGGGCGCGACGATGCTGTCGACCCCCAGCTCGGCGAAGGGCGTGTCGGCCCCCAGCTCGGCCGGCTCCAGCCCCAGGAGCGGTGCCAGCTCCCCGGCGATGGCCGCCCACAGGGCGCCCTCGCCCGCCGCCGTCTCCGGACCGGCCGTCACCGGCTCCGCCGCCGCCACCGCCACCGGGGTCGGGGCCGGGGCCGGAACGGCCGCCGGAATGGCCCCGCCCGGGGCACCGGCCGCGGCCACGAACAGGCACTGGAAGGATCCTTCGGCGGCGCCGTCCCAGCCGTAGGCGGCGACCTCGGCGAACCCGGCGCCGGCCAGGAGCGTGCGCCACCCCCCGGCCGACAGCAGCGGAGCATGGGGCAGCCGGCGCTCGGCGTCCTCGAACAGCCACCAGCCGTCGAGCAGGCCGAAGGTCAGGGTCGCGAAGGCACCGGTGCGCACGATCTCCGTCAGCAGCAGCAGCCCGCCCAGTTTCAGCAGCGTGTGCAGCCGCCGCACCGGCCCGTCGACCCGGCGGGTGGCGTGGATCACGTTGGTGGCCACCACGACGTCGTAGCCGGCGGGTGCGAAGCCCTGGCCCTCCGGGTCGCGCTCGATGTCCAGGGTGCGGAAGCGGACATGGTCGCGGCCGCGGCCGTGCACCCGCCGCCCGTGCTGGACGAAGCCCTGGGAGATGTCGGTGTAGTCGTAGTCGACGACCCGGCCGGCCGCATCCAGCGCCGCCAGCACCCCGGCCGCGGTGCCGCCGGTGCCCGCCCCCACCTCCAGCACCCGCAGGCGGTCCCGCCGCTGCGCCGCTTCGACCACCGCGGCGGCGGTCATGGCGGTGAAGCGGTCGGACCAGACGTTGCCACGGTAGATCGGCTCCACCCGCTCCATGCTGCCGCCGGGGAACAGCACGTCGGTGGCGGCCACGGTGCCGGCCAGGATTTCCGGCAGGCGGGCGGTGCAGGCGTCGAGCAGGGCGAGGTGGGGGGCGAGCCCCGGCAGGGCCGCCAGCACCCGCTCCCGCTCCGCCGCCGCCGCGCCGGCCGGCGCCGGCCGCCCGACCGTGGCGAGGATGGCGCGGAGCGCCACGCCCAGCCGCGCGTGCCGGGGCAGCGCCGCCGCCAGCGCGGTGTCGTCGACGGCCGCGGCCAGGCGCAGGGCGGCGTAGCGTTCCAGGGCGCCATAGGGATCGGCCGGGGTGAAGGAGGCGTCGTCGCGGAGCGTCATCGGTGTCCCTCCCTCATTCCGCGGCCGCGCCGAAGCGGCGGTGCAGTACGGCGGTGACGGCGCCGAACAGCGGGGCCGGCGGGGGCGGCGCCTCCGCCGGGGGCGGCACCTCCCGTGCCGGCGGTGCCGGCTCGGCCGGCCAGCAGCGGCGGCGGGCGAAGGGATAGGTCGGCAGATCGACGATCCGGCCGCCATCGCCGGCGTGGACCGCCGCCCAGTCGTCGAATCCGCCGCCCAGATAGAGACGGCGCAGGGCCTGCCAGGCCGCGGCGTCGCCGGGGTCGCGGCGCAGCGCCGCCAGCACCGGACCGGCGTCCCCGCCGGTGGCGCCGGGCGCCGCCCCGCCGTTGTCCTCCAGCGCCGCGGGGTCGGCGAGCGCGGCCACAAGGCCGGCCCGGTCGCGCACCAGCAGCAGCGCCCGCCACGGGAAGTGGCTGCGCCCGGCGTTGAGGGTGAAGGCGAGGTCGACGATGCCGGCCGGGCCGTCGCGCCCCGCCTCCAGCCAGCGCCGCAGGTCCTCGGCGCGCGCCAGCAGCGCCGCGCGGCTGCGCGCCGACAGGGCGACCGGGTGCAGCGGCCGTGCCGCACCGGGCGCCGCGGCGGCCGGCGGGGATGGCGGCGCCTCCTCGACCACGGCATGGGCGTTGGTGCCGGAGAAGCCGAAGGCGCTGACGGCGGCGCGGCGCGGCGCCCCGGGGCGCGGCTGCCACGGCTGCAGCGCCGTGGCGACGCGGAAGGGGCCGTCCTCCAGGGCCAGCATGGGGTTGAGCCGCCCGACGTGGAGGGTCGGCGGGATCTGGCGGTGGCGCAGCATCAGCAGCACCTTGATCAGCCCGACGATGCCGGCGGCCGGCAGGGTGTGGCCGATGTTGGACTTGACCGAGCCGATGGCGCACGACCCGACCGGCGCGGCGGCGGGGCGGAAGGCGGCGCTCAGCCCCTCGATCTCGATGGGGTCGCCCAGCCGGGTGCCGGTGCCGTGCAGCTCGACGTAGCCCAGGCTGTCCGCGGCGATGCCGGCGCGGGCGTGGACGGCGCGCTCCAGCGCCGCCTGGGCGGCGGCGCTGGGCGCGGTGATGCCGTTGGAGGCGCCGTCCTGGTTGACGCCGCTGGCCCGCAGCACGCCGTGCACCCGGTCGCCGGCGGCCTGGGCGTCGGCCAGCCGCTTCAGCACCACGACCGCCACCGCCTCGCCGGGCACGAAGCCGTCGGCCCGGTCGCCCAGCGCGTGGCACTGGCCGGTCGGCGACAGCATGCCGGCGTCGGAGGCGACACGGTAGAAGGCGGGGGTGGTCATGACGGCGACGCCGCCGGCCAGCGCCAGGTCGATCTCGCCGCGGCGCAGGGCCTCGCAGGCGTGGTGCACCGCGACCAGGGAGGAGGAGCACGCGGTGTCGATGGACAGACACG
This sequence comes from Azospirillum sp. NS33, assembly GCF_059703765.1. Classification (NCBI taxonomy): domain Bacteria; kingdom Pseudomonadati; phylum Pseudomonadota; class Alphaproteobacteria; order Rhodospirillales; family Azospirillaceae; genus Azospirillum; species Azospirillum sp. NS33. Next base: position 13,852 of record NZ_BAAKJB010000015.1, read on the forward strand.
GGCCCCGCAGGTCGAGGTGGTAGGCGATGCGGGCCGCCATCATGGACGGCGCGGTGCCGGTGAAGCTGCGGGCGTCGTCGGCGCGACCGGCGCTGCGCAACCGCTCGCCGTAGTCGCCCGCCACGGTGCCGGCGTAGACCCCGGTCCGCGTCCCGCGCACCGCGCGGTCGGACAGGCCGGCGTCCTCCAGCGCCCGCCAGCTCTCCTCCAGGAAGAGGCGCTGCTGCGGGTCCATGGCCACCGCCTCGGCCGGCGAGAGGTTGAAGAACAGCGGGTCGAACGCGGCGACGTCGTCGAGGAAGCCGCCGTTGGGGCAGTCGGTGCGGCCGGGCGTGCGCGGCGCCGGGTCGTAGACGGCGGCATGGTCCCAGCGCTCCGGCGGCACCGGCCCGACCCGGCAGCGCCCGGCCGTCAGGTCGTCCCAGAAGGCGTGCACGTCCGCCGCCCCGGGGAAGCGGCCGCTCATGCCGATCACGGCGACGGCGTCCGGGCAGGGGCTGCCGGCCGGCGCCGGTTCCGGCGCGGGAGAATGCGCCGGTTCCGGCGCGGGAGAATGCGCCGGTTCCGGCGCGGGAGAATGCGCCGGTTCCGGCGCGGGAGAATGCGCCGGTTCCGGCGCGGGAGCGGGAGCGGGCTCCGGCGCCAGGCGCACCGCGTGGACCTCGGCGACATGGGCGGCGAGCGCCGCCACGGTGGGGTGGCTGAACAGCGCCGTGGGCTTCAGCTCGATGCCCAGACGGCGGTTGAGCGCGGCCACGAGGTCGACGCCGATCAGGGAATCCGCGCCCATCTCGGCGAAGTTGCGCCGCGGGTCGAGGTCGGCGACGCGCATCTCCAGCGTCTGCGCCGCGGTCTCGCGGATGAGGTCGATCAACCCGCTCTCCCGCGCCGCGACGGCGGGCGGTGACGGGGACAGCGCCGGCAGGGGCGCCGGCTCGGCGCCGCGCCGCAGCCGGCCGCGCAGCAGGGCCGCCGGCCTCGCCACCGGGGCGTCCTTGCGGGCGACGATCACCGTGTGGCGGAACGCCGCCTCGTCGGCGAGGCCGGGCTCGCTGAACAGCTCCACCGCGGCGAAGCCGGCGGCGGCGAGGCGGCGGCGCCACTCCGGCGCGCTCAGCAGCGGGGTGTGGGCGAGGCGCTCGTCCTCGGCGTTCCACCAGCCGTCGAGCAGGCCGAAGGTCAGCGTCACGAAGTCGTGGCGCGCCGTCATCTCGTACAGGATCAGGCTGCCGCCGGGCTTCAGCAGGGCCAGCGCATGGCCCAGCGAGAGGTCGAGCCGGGGGGTGGCGTGGATCACGTTGGCGCCGACCACCACATCGCACGACGCCGCCTCGAAGCCCTGCCGGACCGGGTCGCGGCCGATGTCCAGGGCGCGGAAGCGCACGAAGGGATGGGCGTCGGCGAACCGCTGCTGGCCGTGGCGGGTGAAGCCGACGGAGACGTCGGTGTAGAGGTAGTCCACCGCGCCGCCCCGGCCCGCGAGCCGTGGCAGCAGCCACTGCGCCGTGCCGCCGGTGCCGGCGCCGAACTCCAGCGCGCGGAAGGGGCCGGGCGCCGCGGCGCGCAGGGCGTCCACCGCCGCCGCGACCAGCCCGTTGCAGTAGTCGACCAGGCGGGTCGCCCGGTACATCGGCTCCACCAGCGCCATCGACAGGCCGGGGAACAGCACCTCGGTGGCGGGGCGGCGGTCGGCCAGCACCTCGGCATAGGCGTCCAGGCACACCTCCACCAGCCGCAGGTGCGGGGCGAAGTGCGGCAGCCGGTCCAGGAAGGCGGCGCGCTCCGCCGCCAGCGCCGCGGCGTCCGGCGGCGCCCCGGCGCGCTCCAGCGCGTCGAGCAGGGCGGCGAACTGGCGGCGGTGGCGCGGCGCCAGCCCGAGGGCGGCGGCCGCCTCGCCCGCCGCCGCGCCGGCCGGCAGGCCGTGGTCGGCCCACCAGCGCGCCAGCATGGCCCGAGCGAGGCGGTCGAGGTCGGCGTATTCCTGCCACGCCCCCTCCATGGCGGCCGCGGCCGCCGCCATCTCCCGGCGCACCGCGTCGGCCACCGACCCCGGTCCCGACCCCGATCCCGGTTCCGCGCCCGCCACCACCCCCAGCCGGTCGAGGACATGGGGGGCGGCGTCGATCACCAGGAGCTGCCGCTCCCCCGACGCCAGCGCCCGGTCGAGCGCCGCCAGGCCGGCGGCGGTGGTGAAGGGGACGACGCCCTGGCGCTTCAGCCGCTCCTGGTAGCGCGGGTCGGCGACCCGGCCGACCTCCCCCCACAGGCCCCAATCGATGATGTGGGTGCGCCAGCCGGTCTCGGCGACGAGGCGGCGGGCGAAGGCGTCCTTGTAGAAGCAGCCGGCGACGTAGTTGGCCTGGCCGGCGTTGGCGACGAAGGCGTTGGCCGAGGAGAACACGGCGAACCAGTCCAGCGCCTCGCCGTCCAGGGCGGCGGCGAGGGCCCGGCAGCCCTCGGCCTTGACCGCGTAGGCGGCGGCGAAGGACGCCGCGTCCATCCGCTCCAGCGCCCGGTCCTCCATGACGATGGCGGCGTGGATGGCGCCGTGGATCGCGCCGAAGCGGCGCCGTGCCGCGGCCACGGCGGCGACGAGCGACGCCGCGTCGGTGGCGTCGGCCTGGAGGTAGAGCACCTCCCCGCCGGCGCGCTCGATGGCGGCCAGCGCCGCGGCCCGCGCGCCGTCCGCCGGGCCGCGCCCGATCAGCGCCAGCCGGGCGCGGTGGCGGCGTGCCAGCCGCTCCGCCAGGGCCAGCCCGATGCCCCCGGCGCCCCCCAGGACGAGGTAGCAGCCACCGTCCCGCCACACCGGCGCCGCCGCGGACAGGATGGCCGGCTCCAGCCCGCGCTCGAGGCGCCGGCCGCCACGCCACGCCACCTCGCGCCCCGCCGCCCCGCCGGGATCGTCGAGCAGGCGCGCGGCCTCCTCGGGGCGCTCCAGGTCGACGCAGGCGACCCGCCAGCCCGGGGTTTCGTTGCCGGCCACCCGGGCGACGCCGACGGCGGCCAGGGCGTCGGGGTCGGGCACCTCCCCCGGCGCCGCGTCCCACGCCGCCACGGTCGCCAGCACCAGCCGCAGCGCCGCGACCCCGGCCCGCTTCAGCCCGCCCAGCGCCAGGGCCAGTGCGGCGGCGTCCGGACGCACGGCGATCAGCGTGTCGCACGCCCCCACATCCGCGCCGGCGGTGACGACCGGCAGCCCCCGCGCCGCCAGCGCCGCGGCCACCCGGTCGCCGGGCGCCGCCCAGACCACCACGCGCCCCGCCGCCGGCGCGGCGGCGTCCGGCGCGGCCGGCCGCCACACCGGGCGGTAGAACCACGCGCCGACCGGCGCGTCGTCGCCCTGGGCCGGCGGCGCGGCGACCGCGGCGGCCCGGGCCGCCGCCCCCGCCAACGGGCGCGCCGTCAGCTCGGCGATGCGCGCCACCACCCGGCCGGCGGGGTCGCACCACGCCACCTCGAAGGTCGCCACCGCACCGCCGGGGCTGCCGGACAGGCGCCGCGCCCGGATGGTGCCGGAATCGGGCAGCGGCGGGCCGCCGGCACGCTCCATCCGCTCCGCCGCGAAGGGCAGCAGCGGCGCCGCCGCCGGATCGCGGAACAGGATCAGCGCCGCCGCCTGCAGCCCGGCGTCCAGCAGCGCCCAGTCGCCGGCCCCGACCGGGCGGCGGTAGCGCGCCGCCGCGGCGTCGGCGGTGAGCGCCACCGACTCCACCGCCTGGAAAACCGGCTGGTAAACCAGGCCGAGGGCCGCGAAGCGGGCATAGACGGCCTCCTTCCCCATGGTTTCTCCGGCGGAGAACGCGGGCAGGGAAATCACCGGCTGGACCCGATCGCCCACCGTCCCCCGGGCGTGGACGGTGCCGCCGGAGACAAGCTCGAACCCGCCGTCGGGGCGCAGCACCAGCTCCGCCCGGGCGGCGCCGTCGACCGCCACCAGCGGCCGCAGCCACGTCACGCCGGACACTTCGGCCTCGCCGCCCAAGGCCCGCGCCGCCTCCGCCACCATCTCCAGCACGGCCACCCCGGGCAGGGTCGGCTGCCCCGCCACCACGTGGCCGGCCAGAATCGGGTGGCCGGCCGGCAGGTCCACCCGCCAGCGCGCCTCGGCCGCCAGGGTCGGCACGGCCGGGCCGAGCAGGCCGCCGGAAGCGGCGGCGGGAGCGGCGATCCGCCCGCCCGTGGGGGTGAACCAGCAGCGCTCCCCGGCGAAGGGGTATCCCGGCAGCGGCACCCGGCGGCGGCCGGCGCCGAACGCCGCCACGGCGTCGGCGTCCTCCCCGCCCAGCCACGCCCGGACGAAGCGGCGGGCCGCGCCCGGCGCTGTTCCGGCCCCTGCATCTGCGTCCACCGGCCGACCCGCCGCCACCGTCTCCAGGCCGCGCAGCAGGGCGGCCCCGTCGGCGGCGAGGAAGGCGGCCCGGGCGTCGTGGCGCAGCCGCCCCACCGCCAGCGTCCAGCCCAGATCCCACAGGCCGGCCGGCCCGGACGGCGGCGCGCGGCGCACCCGCTCGGCGAGGCGCGCCGCCAGGGCGGCCAGCCGCTCCGGGTCGCGGGCCGACAGCACGACCGGCACCGCCCCCGCGGGCACGGCGGAAGGCGGAGCGGCCGGGTCCGGCGCCTCGGCGACGATCACGTGGACGTTGGCGCCGCCGGCGCCGAACCCGCTGATGCCGGCGCGCCGCGGCCGTCCGGCGCGGCGCGGCCAGGGCGCGGCCGCGGTCTGCACCCGGAACGGCGTGCGGGCGAGGTCGATGGCGGGATTGGCGGGCTCGGCGTTCAGCGACGGCGCCAGGACGCCGCGGTCCAGTTGCAGCAGCATCTTGGTGAGGGACGCGATGCCGGCCGCGGATTCCAGGTGCCCCAGGTTCGACTTGACCGAGGCCAGGGCGACCGACGGCGCCGCCGCGAGGGCGTCGGCCAGGCCGGCGATCTCGATGGGGTCGCCCAGGGCGGTGCCGGTGCCGTGGCACTCCACCGCCTCGATCGCCGCGGGATCGGTGCCGGCGCGGGCCAGGGCGGCGCGCACGGCGCGGGTCTGGGCGCCCGGGCTCGGCACGGTGTAGCCGGCTGTGCGGCCGTTGGCGTTGACCGCGCTGCCGAGAATCACGCCATAGACATGGTCGCCGTCGGCCCGCGCCCGCGACAGCGGCTTCAGCACCGCCACGCCGACCCCCTCGCCCTGGACGAAGCCGTCGGCCCCGGCGCCGAAGGCGCGGCACTCCGGCCCGCTTGCCAGCATGCCCATGCGGCACAGCTCGACCTGCTGCACCGGATGCAGCACCAGGTTGACGCCGCCGGCCAGCGCCGCCCCGCACTCGCCACGGCGCAGCGCCTCGCAGGCCAGGTGCAGCGCGGTCAAGGAGGCGGAGCAGGCGGTGTCCACCGCCAGCGACGGCCCGGTGAAGTCGCCGTGGTAGGAGACGCGGTTGGCCACCGACCAGTGGTTCGCCTGCAGCACCAGCCCGTCGGCCGAGGCCTCGGGCGCCCACAGCCGGTAGGCCAGGTTCATCACCCCGGCGAACACCCCGACGTCGCCCTCCCCGGCCGCCGCCTTCAGCCCGGCCGGGGTGTAGCCGGCGTCCTCCAGGGCGTGCCAGGCGCATTCCAGGAACAGGCGCTGCTGGGGGTCGAGCATCTTCGCCTCGCGCGGCGTGATGCCGAAGAACAGCGGGTCGAAGCGGTCGGCGCCGGCGATGAAGCCACCCCAGCGGGTGTAGCTGCGCTCCCCGAGCGCGCGCCAGTCCCAGCGCTCCGCCGGCACCTCGGCGATGCCCGAGCGGCCCTCGCGCAGCAGCTCCCAGAACGCCTCGACGTCGACGGCCCCGGGGTAGCGTCCGGCCAGACCGACCACGGCGATCGGCTCGGCCGCCGCCACGCCGGTGGGAACCGCCCGGACCGTCCCGGCCACCGCCGGGGCGGTGACCGGGGACTCCGCGGGAGACGGGCCGGCGAGATGGCCGGCGAGATGGCCGGCCAGGCGGCGCAGCGTGTTGTGCTCGAACAGGACCGAGGAGCGCAGCCCGGGGTGGCGCGCCGTCAGGCGGTCGGCGATCGCCACCACCAGCAGGGAGTCGACGCCGTAGGCGTCATAGGTGGCGTCGGGGTCGAGGGCGGCGGGGTCGGCCTTCAGCTCCTCGGCGAACACCCGGGTCAGCCAGTCCAGCGGGTCGGCGGAAGCGGCGGCGGCGGGAGCGGCGGGAGCGGCGGCGGCGGGCGGCGGGGCCGCCGCCTCGTCCTGCCACGACCAGTGGACGGTGCGGGCGAAGGGATAGGTGGGCAGCGGCACCCGCCCGGCCCCCTCGGGCACCGGCCACGCCACGTCCGCGCCGTCCAGCCAGCGCCGGGCGTGCGCGTCCTCGGCCCGGTCGGCGCCGCTTTCCAGCGCCGCCGCCGCCTCCGCCACGCTGGCCGCGGCGACGGCGCCACGCACCGGATGGGGCGCCCGGCCGGCCCGCAGGGTCAGCGCCACGTCGGCGAGGGACAGCGCGGGGTGGGCCCGCAGATGGGCGGCGAGGTCGGAGCGCCGCCGCGCCAGGGCCTCGGGCGTCCTGGCGCTGAGGGGCAGCACCAGCGGCCCGGCGGCCGGCGGCCCGGCCGGGCGGGGCGGCGCCTGCTCCAGCACCATGTGCACGTTGGTGCCGCCGAAGCCGAAGGAGCTGACGGCGGCGCGCCGCGTCCCCGCCACCGGCCACGGCGCGGCCTCCCGCGGGACGTGGAACGGGCTGGCGGCGAGGTCGATGTCCGGGTTGGCGGCGGCGAAGTTGGGGCTGGGCGGCACCGTGCCGTGGTGCAGCGCCAGCACCGCCTTGACCAGGCCGGCCACGCCGCTGGCGGTGTTGAGATGGCCGATCGTCCCCTTGACCGAGCCCAGCGCGCACCAGCCGCGGCCGTGCGGCGCCTGGGCCCGCCACGCCCGGGTCAGCGCCCGCACCTCGATGGGGTCGCCCAGCGCCGTGCCAGTGCCGTGGCCCTCCACATAGCCGATGGTGGCGGGGTCGACGCCGGCCACCGCCAGCGCCTCGCCCACCGCCCGCGCCTGGCCGCGGACCGAGGGGGCGAGGTAGTCGGCCTTGGCCGCGCCGTCGTTGTTCATGGCGCTGCCGCGGATCACCGCCCACACGGTGTCGCGGTCGGCCAGCGCCCGGGCCAGCGGCTTCAGCACCACCACGGCGCAGCCGTTGCCCGGCACCGCCCCGGCGGCGGCGGCGTCGAAGGGGCGGCACACCCCGTCCTCGGCCAGCATCAGCCCCGGCGCCCAGCGGTAGGCGCCCTGCGGCAGGGTGAGCGAGCAGCCGCCGGCGATGGCGAGGTCGCACTGGCCGCCCAGCAGCGCCTCCGCCGCGCTGTGGACGGCGGCCAGCGAGCTGGAGCAGGCGGCCTGCACCATCACCGCCGGGCCGGTCAGGTCGAGTTTGTAGGCGATGCGGGTGGCCGCGTAGTCCTTGTCGGTCGAGGTCAGGTCGAAGAAGGCATGGGCGGTCCCCGCGCCGGCGGCGGCCGGGCGATAGGTGCTGCCGGTCAAGGCCAGGTAGGCACCGATGCTGTCGCCGCCGGCCTCCGACGGGTAGCCGGCGTGCTCCAGCGCCGCGTGGGCGGTTTCCAGCAGCACCCGCTGCTGCGGGTCGAGCCGCTCGGCCCGCGCCGCGGGATAGCCGAAGAAGGCCGCGTCGAACAGCTCCACCCCGTCCAGCACCCCGAAGGCGCGGACCAGCGCCGGGTCGCCCAGCGCGGCGGCCGGAAGGCCGGCGGCGCGCAACGCGGCGTCGCCCGGGCGGCGGATCGCCGTGCCGCCCTCCACCACCAGGCGCCAGTAGGCGTCGAGGTCGGGGGCGCCGGGCAGGCGCACGGCCATGCCGACGATGGCGACGGCGTCGCCCATCGGGGTGGCGCCCGCGGGGTGGAGGCGGTCGTCAGGCATGGGCGTCCTCCCGGGTGCGGGCGCGGAACTGGCGGCGCAGGTCGCGACGGTGGGCCGCCGGGAGCGGCGGCTCGGGCGGGGCGGCGGATGGGGCGGTGGCGGATGGGGCGGTGGCGGATGGGGCGGGGGCCGGGGCCGCGCCGGGGGCGGCGCCGAGATGGCGGGCCAGGGCGTCGACCGTGGGGTGCTCGAACAGGTCGGTGACCGAGCAGGCCAGACCCAGCTCCGCCGCGACGCGCCGGGCCGTCCGCACCGCCACCAGGGAATCGGCGCCGAGGTCGAACAGGTTGGTGCGGCGGTCCACGGCGGCCGTCCCCAGCTCCGCGCCGAGGATCGCGGCGAGCCGCGCCGCGACGTCGGTCACCGGCGCCGCCACCGGCGCCGTCATCGGGGACGCCACAGGGGACGCCAGGGTGGGCGGGGACGGGGACGGCGCCGCGACGCGGCCGGCGGCCAGGGCGGCGCGGTCGACCTTGCTGTTGGCGGTCAGCGGGAAGGCGTCGAGCACGGTCACCGCCGCCGGGACCATGTAGCCGGGCAGCGTGTCCTTGAGGGCGGCGCGCAGCGCCTCCGGATCGGCCACCGCGCCGGGCGGGGCGGTGACGAAGGCCACCAGCCGGCGCCGGGCGCGGCCGTCCGCGCCCTCCCCGTCCTGGCCCACGGCGATCGCCTCGGCCACCCCGGGCAGGCGGCGCAGCGCCGCCTCGACCTCGCCCAGCTCGACGCGGTGGCCGCCGATCTTCACCTGCCCGTCCTGGCGGCCGAGGAACTCGATCACCCCGTCGGGCCGGCAGCGGCCGCGGTCGCCGGTGCGGTAGAGCCGCTCCCCCGTGCGGGGGTGACGGACGAAGCTGGCATCGGTGCGCCCGGGATCGCGCCAGTAGCCGCGGGCCAGGCCAACACCGCCGATGCAGAGGTCACCGGCCACCAGATCCGGGACCGGCTCCAGGCCGTCGTCCAGGACGTGGACGGTCTGGTTGCGCATGGGCGTGCCGTAGGGGACGCTGGTCCAGTCCGGCTCGACCCGCTCCACCGGGTACAGGATCGACCAGATCGACGCCTCGGTCGCCCCGCCCAGGCTGACCAGCCGGGCCCGCGGCGCCGCGGCGGCAAGGCGGCCGGGCAGGCTCAGCGGGATCCAATCGCCCGACAGCATGACCAGGCGCAGCGGGTCGAGGGTGCCCGGCGGGTGGTCCGCCTCCAGCAGCAGGCCGAGGAAGCCGGGGACCGAATTCCACACGCTGACCCGGTGCTCGCGCACCAGGCGGCCGAGATGGGCGGGGTCGGCCAGCGAGCGCGGGTCGGGCAGCACCAGGGCGGCGCCGGCCGCCAGCGTCCCGAAGACGTCCCACACCGACAGGTCGAAGCTGAGCGACGACAGGCCCAGCACGCGGTCGCCGGGCCCCAGGGCGAAGCGCTCGTTGACGTCGATCACCGTGTTGAGGGCGCCGCGGTGGTCGATCATCACGCCCTTGGGCTCGCCCGTCGAGCCGGAGGTGAAGATGACGTAGGCGAGGTCGGTCTGCGCCGCCCCGCCGCCCGCTTCGCCGTGTTCCGGCGCGGCGTCCGGCGCGGCGCCCGGCGGGGGCTCGACCGCGCCGTCGACGGCGATCACGCGCACGCTGTCGGGCCAGGCCACGGCCGCCGGGCCCGCGGTGACCACGGTGGTCGCCTCGCCCCGCTCCAGCAGGTGCAGCAGGCGCCGCGGCGGCAGGGCGGGGTCGAGCGGCAGGTAGGCGCCACCGGCCATCAGCACCCCCAGCACCCCGACCACCTGCGGCCAGCCCTTGGGGCAGGCGACGGCGACCAGGCGGTCCGGCGCCTGCGGGCCGATGCGGCGGGCAAGCGCCGCGGCGCGGGCGTGCAGCTCGCCATAGGTGAGGGTGCGATCCGCGGCGATCACCGCCACCGCGTCGGGCGTCGCCCGCGCCTGGCGCAGGAACGGCTCGTGCAGCCGGCCCTCCGGCAGCGGGCCGGTGGTGGCGTTGCGGGCCGCCCGCCGCGCCGCCTGCGCCTCGGCCAGGAGCTGGCCGAGCGGCCGCTGCCACGGCGCGGGCCCGGCCGCCAGCTGGCCCACCAGCCCGGCCCAGGCGGCGAACATGGCGGCGATCAGGCCGGGCGGGAACAGGGCATCCACCGCGTCCCAGGTCAGCAGCAGCCGGCCCTCGTCCTCCTGCACCTGGCAATCCAGCCACACCTGCGGCGTGCGCGTCGCCCCCCAGCCGAGGCGGCCGAGCCCGGTGACCGGGTCCCCGCCCGGACCGGTGCCGGTGCCGTGGCCGTGGCCGTGGCCGGCCGTGCCGAAGCCCAGCATGCTGGTGAAGACCACCGGCATCAGGGCACGCCGCCCCTCGCGGGCCATCCGGCGCAGCACCCGCACGCCGGACACCGCGCGGTGGTCGAGCGCCTCCGCCAGGTCCTCGGCGACCCGCCGCGCCCGTCCGGCGAAGGGCAGCGGCGCGGCGAGGTCGAGGCCCAGCAGCAGGGTCGAGGTGAAGTCGCCGACCACGCCGGCCAGGTCAGGGTGCAGCGGCGGCCGGTCGGCCACCGTCAGGTTCAGGGTGAATCGCGGCGAGCGGGCCCAGTGCCCGAGCGTCTCGGCGAAGGCCGCCAGCAGGGCCGCCACCGGCGTCACCCCGGCCCGGCCCGCGGCGTCGCGCAGGGCCTGCCACGCCGCCGGCTCCAGCACGGCGCGGTGGCGCACGCTCACCGCCCCGGTCACCGCCTCCGGCGGCTTCTCCTCCGGCAGCGCCGGCGCCGGCGGCAGGGCGGCGGCGCGGGCCGCCCACCACGCCGCGTCGGCGCGCTGCGCGGCGTCCTCCTCCTGGGCGGCGCGGTGCAGCACCCAGTCGCGGAAGCCGAGCGCCGGCACCGGCAGCGGGGTGGCGGGGTCGTCGTAGAGGGCACCCCACTGGCGCAGCAGCAGGTGCAGGCTCTGCACGTCGACCACCAGCAGGTCGATGGCCAGCAGCAGCCGCATGCCATCCGGTTCCAGCGCCACCGCCAGGGCGAACAGCGGCCCGCTGGCGGGATCGAAGCCCTGGCCGGCCATGGTCCGGCGCAGGGCGGCCAGATGCGCGCCGCGGGCGGCGGGGTCGAGGCCGCGCCAGTCGTGGCGGGCCAGGGCGAAGGGCGGCGCCTCGGGCAGGGTGCGCTGGGTGGCGTCGGGCAGGAACACCGTGCGCAGCATGCCGTGGCCGGCGACGAGGCGGCGCCACGCGCCCTCCAGCCGGTCGAGGTCCCAGCCGCCGGGGCGCTCGAACTCCCAGCACACCTGGCAGCCATGGCCGCCCAGCGCCACGCCGCCGCCGCGCCCGACCCAGTAGGCGAGCTGCAGATCGGTCAGCGGGAACGGCTCGTGCCGCCCGGCCGGATCGGCGACCAGCACGGGGAGCGCGGCGGGCGCCGGGCCGGCGGCGTGGCGGTCGACGGCGTCCTCCAGGGCGGCCAGGGTGGCCGCCCCGACCAGGGCCGACGCCGGCACGGCGATCCCGGAGTCGCGGCGCAGCCGGTGGTGCAACTCCAGCGCCATCAGGGAATCCAGCGCCGGGCGCAGCGGCGCGTCGGCCGCGCCGAGGGCGGCCGGCGCCACCCCCAGCACCGCCGCGACGGCGCGACGCAACGGCGTGTCGGCCCCCTCGGCCGCCCCTGGGGACGCGCCCTGCGCGGCGCGGGCGAAGGGGTAGCCGGGGACGAAGGGAATGGCCAGCGCGCCGGCGGTGCGCACCGCCCCGACGTCGTGGCCGGCGACGAACAGCTCGGCCAGCGCCAGCCGCCGATCCGGCGCGGCGCCGCCGGCCGCCGCCTCGCCGGCCACGGCATCCGCCAGCGCAGCGGCCAGGGCGGCGAACACCCCGCCGTCCGCCGCCGCCCGGCCCAGCCGGTGGGTCGGGCCGGTGGCCTGGCCGGCCAGGGCGGCGTCGAGGGCGGCCAGCAGCGCGTCGGCGTCGCCGACCACGGCGGCGAAGCGCCAGGGCATGCCGGCGTGGCCGCGCTCCAGGGCGCGGGCCACGTCGGCGGGGTGGGGCCGGTCGGTGGCGACCCGGTCGCGCAGCGCCGCCATGCGACGGTCCAGGGCGGCGCGGTCGCGGGCCGACAGGCGGACCAGCGCCGCCACCCCGGCGGCCGGCCGGGCGGCGCGCGGCGGCGCCTCGGCCACCACCGCGGCGCCAAGCCCGCCATTGACCGCGTAGGCGTTGACCAGGGCGCGGCGTGGCCCACCGGCCGGGCGCGGCCAGGGCCGGGCGTGCTCGACCACCGCCAGCGGCGCGCCCTCCAGCTCCGCCGCCGGCGCCCGGCCGGCGGCGCCGGCCACCGGAAACAGCACCCCCGCCGCCATTTGCAGGGCGGCGCGCAGCACGCCCACCAGGCCGGCGGCGGCCACGGTGTGGCCAAGCACCGGCTTGGCGGTGCCCAGCGGCAGCGGCGCCGGCGCGCCGGCGAACACCGCGGCCAGCGCCCGGAGCTCGGCGCCGTCGCCGGCCGGGGTGCCGACGCCGTGCGCCTCGACGCAGCCGATGCCCGCGGCGTCAACCCCGGCCTCGGCCAGCACCCGGCCGTGCAGCCGCGCCTGAGCCGGGGCGCTGGGGGCGCTGAAGCCGTTGCTGGCGCCGTCCTGGCCGGTCGCCACCGCCTCCACGACGGCGTGGACGCGGTCGCCGTCGGCCAGCGCCGCGGCCAGCGGCTTCAACACCAGGGCAACCGCCGCCTCGCCCAGCACCAGCCCGTCGGCGTCGGCGGCGAAGGGGTGGCAGGCACCGCTCGGCGACGACAGCCCGGCCTCGGCCGCCTGCACCGCCAGCTGCGGCGTCGCGAAGACGCTGGCGGCGGCGACCACGGCGGTGCGGCAGGCGCCGCGGCGCAGGCTGGCGCAGGCGACGTCGAGGGCCGCCAGCCCGGCGGCGCAGCCGCTGTCCACCACCAGGGCCGGGCCGCCGAGGTCGAAGGCGTAGGCGAGCCGGGCCGCCAGCGTCGAGGGCAGCTGCGCCGCCAGCGATTGCGGGTCGGCCGGGGTGGCGGCCAGCGCCAGCTTCACCGCATGGTCGCCCGCCCCGGCGGCGACGAACACCCCGGTCTCCTCGCCGCCGCCGCCCTCGTTGGGGAAGCCGGCGTCGGCCAGGGCGTTCCACACCTCCTCCAGCAGCAGGCGCTGCTGCGGGTCCATCTGCGCCGCCTCGCGCGGGGCAACCCCGAAGAAGGCGGCGTCGAAGCCCTCCACATCGTCGAGGAACCCTCCGGTTACCGGGCGGGGCGGACCGAACGCCCGCCACAGCCCGGCGCTCCACCGCCCCTCGGGCACCGGGCCCAGGGCGCTCGTCCCGGCGCGCAGCCGGACGGCCAGCGCGGGCACGTCGGCGGCGCCCGGGAAACGCCCGGCCAGCCCGACGATGGCGATCGGACCGGGGCCGGCATCGCGGCGGGCGTCGGCCCGGGATGATGGCTCCACCACGCCCCCCGCCACCGCAACCGCAACCACCCCCGCGGGGGGCGGGTCGGCCGGCGGCGCGGCGGCGGGGTCCACCACCACCACCACCTTGCCGACGTGGCGGGCGCGGGCGAGGTGGCGGAGCGCGTCGGCGGCGTGGGTGAAGGCGAAGGCGGTGACCGGCAGGGCCGGGATCTCCCCCGCGGCGATGCGGGCGGCGACGGTGCGCCACAGGGCGCCGGCCTCGGCCGGCCGCTCGTGGATCGGCCGCAGCAGGTCGAAGGGCAGGTAGGCGACGCCGGGACAGCGGCGCGCCACCTCGGCCGGGTCGCGCGGGTCGGTCTTGCCCATCTCCACGAAGCGGCCGCCCGGCCCCAGCAGCGCCAGCCCGGCGTCGACATGGGCGCCGGCCAGGCTGTTCAGCACCACGTCGACGCCGCGCCCGCCGCCGGCCCGGCGTAGCGCCTCGGCCCAGTCGCCGGCGCGGGAATCGGCGACCGCGGCGACCCCCAGCGCCTGCAGGTGCCGGCGCTTCTCCGGGGTTCCGGCGGTGGCCAGGACCGCCGCCCCGGCGGCCCGCGCCACCGCCAGGGCGGCCAGGCCGACGCCGCCGGTGGCGGTGTGGACCAGCACCCGTTCCCCCGGTTTCACCCGGGCCAGCTCGACCAGGGCGTGGTGCGCCGTCATGGCGGCGATGGGCAGGCCGGCGGCCGCGGCGGCGCCGAGGTCCGGGGGCCGTGGCGCCAGCAGCGCCTCGGGCAGCACCACGCGCTCGGCCAGGGCGCCGCCGGGCACCGGTCCGTAGACCGCGTCGCCGGGCCGCACCGTGGTCACGCCGGGGCCGACGGCGGTGACCGTCCCGGCCATTTCCAGCCCGGCCGGCAGGTCGAGACCGCCGGGGATCAGCCCCAGGGTGTCCATGACGTCGCGGAAGTTCAGCCCGGCCGCCACCACCCGCACCGCCACCATCCCGGCGCCCGGCGGCGGCACCGCCACCGACCGCAGGGCCAGCCCGTCCAGGGTGCCGCGCGCCACCGTCTCCCACCGCCGCGCCGCCGCCGGCGGGGCCACCGGCGGGGCCGGCAGCGGGGCCGGGGAAACCGCGGGCCCGGCCGGTCCCGCGAGGTGGCGGGCGAGCCTGGCCGGGGTGGGATGGTCGTTGAACAGGCCGGGGGCCACCGGCCGGTCGAGCACCCGGCGCAGGCGCATCGCCAGTTCCGCCGCGACGATGGAATCGACGCCCAGGTCGGCGAGGCGGGCGTCGGCCGCAACCTCCGCCACGGCGCAGTGCAGGGTCGCCGCCACCGCGGTGCGGATGGTGTCGAGCAACGCCGCCGCCGGCGGCCCGCCAGCGGGTGCGGGTGCCGGTGCGGGTGCCGGTGCCGATGCTGAGGCGGGTGCTGGCCCGCCGCCGAGATGGCGGGCCAGCCGCGCCACCGTGGGGTGGTCGGCCACCGCGGCGGCCGTGACCGGGCAGCCCAGGGCGCGCGCGAGGCGGGCGGCGACGTCGGCGGTGAGCAGGGAATCCAGGCCGTAGTCGGCGAACGGCCGCGCCGGGTCGATCTCGCCCTCGGGCAGATCCAGGGTGGCGGCCAGGGCACGGCGCACCGCCTCCGCCACCCCGGCGTCCGGCGGGCCGGCCGGCGGGCTGACCGGAGCCGGCGTGGAGGGAGCGGGTGGCGCGGCGGCGGACGCAACGGGCGCGGGCGCCGTCGCCACGGCCTGGGCGGCGGCCCGGCGGGCGACGATGACGGCCTGGGGGATGGTGCCGTCGGCACCGCGCGGGCCGGCCACGGCCACCCGGTCGAAGCCGCCGGCGGCCAGGGCGCGGCACCAGCCCGCGGGGTCGAGCAGCGGCCCGGCGGCGGCGGCGCGGGCCTCGCCGTCCTCGGCCAGCCACCAGCCGTCGAGCAGGCCGAAGGTCAGGGTCAGCAGGTCGCGGGGCCGCACCAGCTCGTTCAGCACCAGGGCGCCGCCCGGCTCCAGCCGGGCCGCCACGTGGGCGAGGGTGCGGGCGATCCGCGCGGTGGCGTGCAGCACGTTGGCGGCCACGGCGATGTCGAAGGCGCCAAGCCCCTGCGAGGTGGCCGGCCCGGCCTCCAGGTCGAGGCGGGCGAAGCGCATGGCGAGCGGGGCGTCGGCAAAGCGCCGCCGGCCGTGGGCGAGGAAGGCGACGGACACGTCGGTGTAGCAGTAGTCCACCGCCACCCCGGCCGTGGCCAGGGCGTCGACCACCGCCGCCGTGGTGGCCCCGGTGCCCGCCCCGAGCTCCAGCACCCGCACCGGCGCGGCACCCCGCGCCGCCACGGCGCGGGCAAGGCGGGCGACGGCGGCGCCGGTCTGGCGGCTCGACAGGTCGGCCAGCGGATGGCCGGCGTAGAATCCGCCGACCAGCTCCATGCTGCCGCCCGGGAACAGCACCTCGGTGGCCGGCAGCTCGCCCGACACCACCGCGGGCCAGCGCGGCGCGCAGCGCTCCACCAGCGCCACCACGCCGGCCAGCGCGGGGTGGTCGCGGTGCAGGGCCGCGGCCAGGCGGTCGGCCTCCACGGCGGCCGAGAAACCGGCGGGAAGCGGCCCGTCCAGGCCCTGCCGGGCGAGCAGGACCGCCGCTGCCGCCACCAGCCGGGCGTGGCGCGGCAACGGCCGCACCGCGGCCAGGCCACCCTCGCCCAAGCCGGCGCGCAGGCGCAGCGCCGCCAAGCGGTCGAGATCGTCCCAGCCGGCCAGGGCGGGCGCCGCCGCGTCCCCCGCCGCGCCGGCGTGCAGCGCGTCCTCCAGCGCCGTCCAGGGATCGGCCGGCGCGGCGCCCGCCGGGGCGCGGTCCGCGGGCGGCGCGGTGGCAGCGCGGAACTCCGGGGTGACGCGGGCCGCCACCAGCGGCGTCGGCCCCGGGCCGCTGGCCAGCACGGCATCGAGCAGGGCACAGCCATCGGCGTCGGAAAGGGCGGGAAAGCCCAGGCGCAACAGGCGGCGGCGGGGCGCCTCGCCGACCACCGCGCCGCTTTCCCCCCAATACCCCCACTGCACCGCCCGCGCCGGAACACCCCGGCCGGCCAGCCAGGCGCACAGCGCCTCCTGCCCGGCGCAGGCGGCCAGGTAGTTGGCCTGGCCGGCGTTGCCGCGCAGGGTCAGCACCGAGGAAAAGGCCAGGAAGGCGCGCAGCGGGCGCCCGGCCACCGCGTCCGCCAGGGCCAGCGTGCCGGCGAGCTTCGGCGCCAGCGCCCGCTCCAGCGCCGCGTCGTCGAGGTCGCCAAGCGCCCGGTCGTCCAGCACCATGGCGGCGTTGGCCACCGCGTCGAGGCGGCCGAAGCGCCGCTCCGCGGCGGCCACGGCGGCCCGGGCGGCGGCCGGATCGGCCACGTCGCCGGCGACGTAGAGCACCCGCTCCGGGGCGCCGAGGCCGGCCAGCCCGGCCGCCACCGCCGCCGCGTCGCGGCGGCCGAGCAGGACGAGGCGGGCGCCGTGGCGGTGCAGCAGATGGCGGGCGACGGTCCGCCCGACCCCGCCCAGCCCGCCGGCGATCAGCCACACCGCCCCGTCGTCCAGACCGGCGGCGCCCGGCACCCCGCCGGGCACCCCGTCGAGGGCGCGGGCGAACAGCCGGCCGCCGCGCACCGCCAGCTCGCCCAGCGGCGCCGGGGCGCGGGCGAACAGGGCGTCCACGGCGTCGTCGCCGGGGTCCGACGGCAGGGTCACCAGGGCGACGTCGAGCAGGGGCGCCTCGCGCGCCGCCGCCTTGGCCATGCCGGTCGCCGGGGCGGCCAGCGGCGCGTCGCCGTCGGGCAGCGCCACCACCAGGCGCCGCGCCGTGCCGGCCGCGGCGAGACGGCGCAGCAGGGCGAGCAGCGGCCGGTAGAGGGTCTCTCCGGCGGCGCGCAGGGCGTCGGGCGTCGGCACGACGCCGGCCAGGGCGAGGGGCCACAGCACCACCACCGTGTCGGCGTCGCCGATCACGGCGTCGATGGCGGCGCCGCAGCGGGCGCTGTCCACGACCGCGCCGCGCCGCGCCGCCAGCCGCGCCGCCAGCCGCATCGCGACCGGGCCGTCGTCGGCGAGCACGAGCAGGCGGCCGGCCGGGTGCTCGCCGGCGGCGGCGACCGGGCACCAGCGTGGCCCCAGCAGGGGCGGCGCCAGCGGGGGCGGGGGCGGGGCCGGGTCGGCGGGGGCGGCCGCGGCGGCCGGGGGCGCGTCGATCCAGTGGCGCACCCGGTCGAACACGGTGTGCGGCAGGTCGGCCACCGCGAAGGGGCGGGCCAGCGGCGACCAGTCGATGGCGACACCGGCCAGCCACAGCGCGCCCAGCACCGCGGTCAGGGCGCGCTGCGGGTCGCCCTCCGCCAGCTCCACGGTCTCCGGCGCCGGGGACAGCACGCCGATGCGGCCGAGGTCGACGGCGAGGTCGGCCTCCACCCGCACCGGCTTGCGCGGCCGGCCGGGGCGGCCGCCGCCGCCGAAATCCCAGGCCGCCGCCGCGGCGGCACGGGACCGGGCGTCGAGAAGGGGGAACGCCCGCGGGTCGGGAATCCGCCACCAGCCGCGCGCCGCGGCGACCGTGTCGGCCAGGGCGGCGTCCGCCGGAGCGGCGCCGGCCCCGGCGCCGGTCAGCCACGCCCGGGCGAGCGGCGGTTCCAGCAGGCCGGTGGCGGCCAGCGCCACCGCCTCGCTCCAGGCCGGGCCCAGCGCCGGCGCCGGCACCGCGAGCGCCCATTTGGCGCACACCCGGGCCCGCGCCACCGCCACCGCGAAGGCCAGGCCCGGCGCCGCGTCGCCGGCCGTTCCGGTGGTGTCGAGGGCCGCGCCATCGGCCCCGAACGGGGCGAGAAACCCAAGGAAGGTGTGGTTCCCGGCGGCAAGGTCGCGGCCCTGCGCCATCAGCTCCGCGACCGGAAGCGATTCCGCCGCGCAGGCGGCCCGCAGCGCGGCGAGGTAGCCGGCGTCGAGCGACCAGGGCGGCACCACGGCGTCGCGGGCCGGATCGAACACCGGCAGCGCCGGCCGCGCCGCCACCAGGCCGTCCACCGCCCCCTCCCCCGACGCGCGCACCGCGTCGGCGGGCGTCAGGACACCGGCCAGCGCCAGGGCGACCCAGCGGCCGACCCCCTCGCCGTAGAGCAGGTCGGGGGCGAGCCCGTGGTCCAGCAGGACCGCCGCCAGCGCGTGCAGACGGGCGAAGGCGGCCATCCGCGGCGAGCTGCGGACGCGGCCGCGGCGCAGCGCCGCGCGGACCGCGTCGTGGCGCGCCGCCAGGGCCGGCACGGCCGCGCACAGGCCGGCGAATCCGGCCTCGTCCATGGGCAGGTCGGCGCCCAGCCGCAGGACGCAGGCCGGCGGCTCGGCCGGGACGCGGCGCGGCGGCGGACCGCCGGCGGCGAACAGGGCGCGCACGTCGTCGTGCCGCTCCACCACCGCGAACGCCCGGACGGGCAAGGCGGCGCGGCCCTGCATCAGGGTCTGGGTCACGTCGCCCAGCGGCTGGCGGCGGAACCCCTCGTCCTCCACCAGCGCCGCCCAGCGGCCGCGCAGCCCGGCGAAACCAGGCTCGCCCGCCGCCGACAGCAGGAAGGGCATGGCGCCGTCCGGCAGGGCGGCGGAGGCGGCGCGGGGGCGCGGCGGCGCCTCCTCCAGGATGGCGTGGGCGTTGGCGCCGCCGAAGCCCAGCGAGGACACGCCGGCGCGCCGCCGCCGCCCGCTCCACGGCTCGGCCGCGCGGACCGGGCGGAACAGGCCGGCGGCGAACCCCAGCAGCGGATTTTCCCGCTCCAGATTGAGGGTCGGGGCGAGGGTGCCGTGCCGCATCATCAGCAGCACCTTGACCACGCCGGCCAGGCCCGCGGCCGATTCCAGATGGCCGATGTTGGTCTTGACCGAGCCGATCCGGCACGGCCCGGGCGCCGCGCCCGCGGCGCTTCCGGGCGGGGCCTTTCCGGGCGGGGTCTCTCCGGACGGGGCGAAGGCGCGGCGCAGCCCCTCCACCTCGATGGGGTCGCCCAGCGCCGTCCCGGTGCCGTGCGCCTCGACGTAGGACACGCTGGAGAGCGGCACGCCGGCCTCGGCGGCGGCGGCGGCGATCACCGCGGCCTGCGCGTCGGCCGCCGGCGCGGTCACCGTCTGCGACGGCCCGACATGGTTGAGCGCGGTGCCGAGCAGCAGGCCATGGATGCGGTTGCCGGCGCGCTCGGCGTCGGCGAGGCGCCGCAGGATCAGCACCACCGCGCCTTCGCCGGGAACATAGCCGTCGGCGGCGCGGTCGAAGGTCCGGCAGGCGCCGGTCGGGCTGAACATGCGGGCGTGGGCGAAGGCGGCGGCCCGCCAGGGAGCGAGGACGAGGTTCACGGCCCCCACCACCGCGGTGTCGCACTCGCCCGTCAGCAAGGCGCGCCGGGCGAGGTGCAGCGCCGCCAGTGACGACGCGCAGGCGGCGTCCACCGTGACGCTGGGCCCGCGCCAGCCGAAACTGTGGGAGATCCGGTTGGCGAGCAGGGCGCCGAAGGTGCCGAGGGCGGCGTGGCCGTCGGCCGCCGCGCCGTCGGCCGCCACCCGCTGCTGGTAGTCCAGCGCCATGACGCCGACGTGGACCGAGGTGAGGCCGCGCGCCAGGGAGGCGGCGGTCATCCCGGCCTCCTCCAGGGCCAGCCAGGTCTGCTCCAGCAGCAGGCGCTGCTGCGGGTCGAGGCTGCGGGCCTCGCGTGCCGACATCCCGAAGAAGCGGTGATCGAAACCCTCGACCGCGTCGAGGAAGCCGCCGCGGGGCAGCAGGGAGGCCGGCGAACCCGGGGTTTCGTCGGCGGCGGCGGCGTCGGCGTCGGCGGCGGCGGCGCGCCGCTCGCTCGAGCGCTCGTCCCAGCGCCCGCGCGGCCGGTCGCGCAGCCCCGAGCGCCCGTCGCGCAGGAGGTCCCAGAACGCGGCGCTGTCGTCGGCGCCGGGCAGGCGGCACGACAGTCCGACGATGGCCAGCCGCTCTCCCACGGCGCACTCCCCATGCGACTTTCGCTTGGCACGCGAAGGGTAGAAGAGGCAATTCGACGGGCGCAACCCTTGCTCGATCATTCCCCGGGATATTTTCCACGAGGGGTACCCCCGTATGAAAAGCACCACATTCGGACGTGCTCCGCCGCCGCGGCGGCGACGGGCCGGCGCAAGCCGTGCGTTTCAACCCCGACTCGGGTGCTGCGGGCGGGTTTTTCGCGTCGGAGGCTGCGCCGGCGGGCGGGATGTGCTATCGCAGGGGGAGGCGCCACGACCCCGGGAGCTTGCGCGCGTGCGGCCGATCGTCTTCCTGCATTCCGGGCTGGGAGCCCAGTACTACCAGATGGGGGCGGAGCTGTACGCCCGCGACGCGGTGTACCGCGACGCCGTGGACCGGGTGTCGGAGATCGCCGGGCCGGTCGGTGGCCGGTCGCTGGCCCGGGTGGTCTTCGACCGGCCGATGGCCGACAGCGACGGCTTCGACGATCTTGTGGAGGCCAATCTGGCGCTGTTCGCCCAGGGCTGGGCGCTGACCCGGGCGCTGGCGGCGCGCGGCATCCGCCCTGACGCGCTGGTCGGCTACAGCCTGGGCGAGGTGATCGCGGCCGTGGTGGCCGACGCCCTGCCGCTGGAGACGGCGGTGGAGGTCCTGAAGGCCGAGGCCTGGATCATGGAGGACGAGACGCCGCCCGCCACCATGGTGGCGGTGCTGGCCGATCCCGCCCTGCTTGCCGCCGACCCGCTGCTGGCGGACGCCTGCACGGTGGGGGCGGTGAACGCCGACAGCCACGCCGTGGTCACGCTGGCCGAGGCCGACCTGGCGGCGGTGACGGCGGCGCTGGACCGGCACGGCGCCACCTGGGCGCGGCTGCCGGTGCGCCGCGGCTTCCACGCCGCCTTCATCGACCCGGCCGAGGGGGCGCTGCGCCGGCTGTGCTTCGCCCTGCCCTGGACGCCGCCGCGGGTGCCGCAGTACTCCTGCGCCCTGGCGGCCCCGGTGGCGCGCTTCGACGGCGACCACCTGTGGCGGGTGGTGCGCGGGCCGATCCGCTTCCGCGACACCATCCGGGCGGTGGCGGCGGCCCTGCCGGGCGCCCTGTGCATCGACTGCGGCCCGTCGGGAACCCTGGCGGCGCTGACCCGCATGGCGGTGGGCGACGGGCTGGCGGCGCTGCCGGCAATGAACCAGTTCGGCCGCAACCTGGACACCCTGCAACAGATCGAGGCGGCGTTGCGATGACCACCATCCACCTTTTCCCCGGGCAGGGCTCCCAGGTGCGCGGCATGGGGGCGGCGCTGTTCGACCGCTTCCCCGACGCCGTGGCGGAGGCCGACTCGGTGCTCGGCTATTCCCTGCGCACCCTGTGCCTGGAGGACCCGCGGGGCGAGCTGTCCGACACCCGCTTCACCCAGCCGGCGCTGTTCGTGGTCAACGCCCTGGACCACCGGGCGCGGGTCGAGGACGGCGGCCGCGCCCCCGACTTCGCGGCCGGCCACAGCCTGGGCGAGTACAACGCGCTGCTGGTGGCGGAGGCGTTCGACTTCGCCACCGGGGTGCGGCTGGTGCAGACCCGGGGCGCGTTGATGGGCGCGGTCGAGGGCGGCGGCATGGCCGCGGTGATCGGCCCCGACGCGGCGGCGATCCGCAGCGCCATCGCCGAGGCCGGTACGGCGGCGGTCGACGTCGCCAACTTCAACACCCCGACCCAGACCGTGCTGGCCGGCCCGCTGGCCGAGCTGGACCGCCTGCAGCCGGTGCTGGAGGCCATTCCCGGCTGCCGGGTGGTGCGCCTCAACGTGCGCACCGCCTTCCATTCCCGCCACATGCGGCCGCTCAAGGAGGCGTTCGCCGCCGTCGTGGCCGGCGTGCGCTTCGCGCCGCTGGTGGTGCCGGTGGTGTCCAACTTCACCGCCCTGCCCTACCGCGACGACGAGGTCGCCCACAACCTGGTGCAGCAGATCGACCACTCCGTGCGCTGGGTCGAATCGATCCAGTACCTGCTGCAGGAGGAGGACGCCGCCTTCGTCGAGATGGGGGCCGGCGGCATCCTGACCCGCATGGTGGAGGAGATCCGCAAGCACCCGGTGCCGGTGAACATCGCCCGGCGCTATTGAGGCGGCGGGCGGCCATGCGCGTCGTCGTCGACACCAACGTCCTGGTCGCCCACGCCCTGCTGCGCGACCCCGTGCCGCGGCGCTGGGCGGCCGTGCGGCCGTGCGTCGCGGCGGCGCTGCGGGGCGGGCTGCTGGCCTCGCAGGCGACGCTGGAGGAGCTGCGGGCGGTGCTGCGCCGCCCCGTGTTCGACCGCTTGCGCACGGCGGCCGAGCGGGAGGCCTGGCTGGAGGTGATCGAGGCCGCGGTCGTCCGGGTGGAGCCGGTCCGCACCCCGTGGCGCTGCCGCGACCCCGACGACGAGAAGTTCCTCGACCTCGCGGTGGCCGGGCGCGCCGGCGCGCTGGTGACCGAAGACCGCGACCTGCTGGTGCTGGGCCGGGTCGCCGCCACGCCCATCCTGCGCCCACCGGCCTTCCTGGCCGGGCTCGCACCCGCGGCCGCGGACGATTGAGGCCGGCGATTGAGGCCGGCGATTGAGGCTCGACAATCCGCCGCCAGGCTGTAGAATGAACCGTGAACATTTCGCAGCCCACGGGTGGGGTCATGGCCCAGGAAAGGGAGCAGGAGACGGTGCGGGACGGTGGATCGGCCCCGGGGTTGGACCCTGCGCCGGCGCCCGGCCGGCAGGCCCTGCTGTTCGACAGCCTGCCCGAGGCGGCCCCCCGGCCCGGCCGGCGGGCGCGGGCCGGCCGGCCGCGCGCCGCCAAGGGGGCCACCACGGCGGCCGCCGCGGTCAGCGTGGACACCGTGCGCGAGGCCGTTCCCGGGGCGGCGGCCGGGCCGCTGGCGCCTCCCCCCGCGGCCACCCCGACCAGCGCGGCGGCGCGCCAGGGGGCCATGCCCCTGGCCCCGGCGACGGCCTCGCCGCCGCCGGCCTTCGACCCGGCGGCCCTGACCAACCCGGAGCTGCGGGCGCTGGTGCAGACGCTGCCCGACGCCCGGCTCGCCCATCTGCTGGTGGAGGCGGCGCGCGCCCTGAAGCGGCGGGTGCAGCCCGACGGCTGGGACGAGGCGGAGGACGGGCCGTTCGAGCCCGACCGCGGGCTGCTGCGCGCCGCGGCGCAGGCGGTTGCCGAACTTTCGGGGGAGGACGCCTGAGACCAATTGGTCACAGGGCGAATCCACCCCTGACAAAAGGCACCCCCCATGCCATATTGGCTGCGAGCCCGGACGACCGGGCCGGGTGTTGGGTCCGTACCGCCACAGCGCGTTCCGAGGGCTCGTCCGCAACCCGCAGGAGGCGTTGTTGGAGTGGATCAATTGGCTTCGGGACTGGGGTGATGCGTTCTACCCCGTGGCCTTTCTCTGGTCTTTCTTCGAGGGCGAGACGTTCGTGATCTTCGGCGGCTGGGCCGCCTCGCTGGGCGTTCTCGACGTCAAGCTGCTGATCGCGACGGTGTGGCTGGGCAGCTTCTGCGGCGACCAGATGTGGTTCTGGCTGGGCCGCCGCTGGGGCGTCAAGGCGCTGGACCGCTTTCCCGCCGCCGGCCGCCGCGCGGCCCGGGTCCATGTCTGGCTGGAGCGCTACGGCGTCGGCTTCATCCTGACCTTCC
The DNA here is from genome assembly GCF_059703765.1 of Azospirillum sp. NS33. NCBI lineage: Bacteria > Pseudomonadati > Pseudomonadota > Alphaproteobacteria > Rhodospirillales > Azospirillaceae > Azospirillum > Azospirillum sp. NS33. Next base: position 37,836 of record NZ_BAAKJB010000015.1, read on the forward strand.
GGTTCCTCTACGGGGTGCGCAACATCGCCTCGGTGGCGCTCGGCACCTCGCACATCCCGTGGCGGACGTTCCTGGCGTGGAACTTCGTCGCCGCCGGACTCTGGGCCTGCAGCTTCGCCGGTGCCGGCTACATGTTCGGCGAGGCGGCCGCATCCTTCGGCGAATCCGGCACGAAGATCCTGCTCGGCGTGGCCGTGCTGGTGGTGGGCGTGCTCGTCGCCTGGAAGAGCATCGCCTGGAACCGCCGCCGCCTCGTGCGCCGGGCCGCCGCCGTCGAGAGCGCGGCCGCCGCCGAATAGGCGCCCGCCCGTGGCCCGGCGATCCGCGACCGCGCGCGGCACGGCGCCGCTCACCGCCACCCTGGCCGTCCTCCTGGCCGTCCTCCTGCCCACGGCGGCCGCCCCGCCGGTCCCGGGCGGCACGGCGGCGGCGGCGGCGGCGGAGATCGCCGGCGGGCTGGCCGACGGGCTGACCCCGATGGGCGCCATCCGCGCCGCCAACCCCGAGGGCACGATCCCCGAATGGACGGGCGGCATGACCACGCTGCCCCGCACCTTCGTCGCCGGCACCCACCACCCCGACCCCTTCGTCGACGACGGCCGCTGGTTCACCGTGCGCGCGTCCGAGCTGGAGCGGTTCGCCGTACGCCTGTCGGCCGGCCTGCAGGAGCTGCTGCGCCGCTACCCCGACAGCTTCGAGATGCCGATGTACGTGACGCGCCGCACCGCCGCGGCGCCACAGCGCATCTACGACGCAACCGCCGCCAACGCCGGGCGCGCCCGCATCGCGGAGAACGGTCTGGCGGTCACCGGGGCGGAGGCCGGCGTTCCCTTCCCGCAGCCGCGCACCGGCGACGAGGTCATGTGGAACCACACGCTGCGCTGGCGCGGCGCGGCGGCCGTGCGCACCGACGTCGTCGCGCTGCCCGCGCCCACCGGCACGCTGGACGTCAACCACTACCGCGAATCCTGGCTGGCGGACTACAGCGCCGGCCGGCCCGGGCTGACGGCCTTCTCGTACAAGCGCACGGGCATCGCGCCGGACGCCATCGCCGGCAGCACGCTGCTGATCCACGAGACCTTGAACCCGCTGCGCCAGCCGCGCGCCGTGTGGTACCGCCCCGCCGGCCGCACCGCCGTGCTGCGCGCGCCCGACTTCGCGTACGGGACGCCCGATCCCGCCACCGGCGGCCTGCGCACGGCGGACATGCTGGACATGTTCAGCGGCGTCACCGACCGCTTCGACTTCCGCCTGGTCGGGCGGCGCGAGATGTACGTGCCGTACAACGCCTACCGCCTGAACATCGGCGCCCTGACGCCGCGCGACTTCCTGTGGCCGGCCCACCCCGACCCCGCCTTCCTGCGCTACGAGTTGCACCGGGTGTGGGTGGTCGAGGCGACGCTGAAACCCGGCTACCGCCACCCGTTCCCCCGGCGCACCTACTATCTGGACGAGGATTCCTGGCAGATCCTGATGGCCGACCACTACGACGCCAAGGGGACCCTGGCCCGCTACGCCGAAGCCCATGGCATCGCCATCCCCGAGGTGCCGGTGTTCCTGCCGACCCTCGAGCTGACCTACGACTTCGCCAGCGGGCGCTACGTGGCCAGCGGCCTCGACAACGAGGAACCGGCGCCCGTGTTCGACCCGCCGCTGAAGCCCGACGCCTTCGCGCCGGAGTCGCTGAAGCCGTCCCGGCGCTGGTGACCGGACGCCCGCCGCCGGCGGGCCGGCGGCCGCCGCACAAAAATCCGCCGGCGGCCGCCACAAAAGCTTCACCACGATGAGATCTCCCGGCAACACGACGGGCCTAAGGAGCGGGGCTCGGTGGCGCACGACGGGCGGCGACGCGGTCACGCGCCGCCCTGCCCGTGGGCCGCCCGCAGTCCACGCAAGGGAGGCACAGGATGGTTCGAGTCAAGGCTTTGCTGGCCGGCACCGCGCTTGCGCTGGTGGCCTCGGCCGGGTCCGCGCAGGCGGTCACCGAGCTGCAGTGGTGGCACGCCATGGAGGGCGGCAACAACGAGGTCGTCGAGCGGCTCGCCGCGGAGTTCAACGACTCCCAGGGCGACTACAAGGTCGTCGCGGTCTACAAGGGCAAGTACCCGGAGACGCTGCAGGCCGGTATCGCCGCCTTCCGCGCCAAGCAGGCGCCGCACATCATCCAGGTGTTCGACGTCGGCACCGGCGTCATGATGGCCAACGCCGCCGCGGTGAAGCCGGTCGCCGAGGTGCTGCGCGACGCCGGCGCCACCTTCGACAAGAGCCAATACCTCGCCGGCATCGTCGGTTACTATTCGACCTCCGACGGCGAGATGCTGTCCTTCCCCTACAACAGCTCCTCGCCGATCCTCTATTACAACAAGGAAGCCTTCCGCAAGGCCGGCCTCGACGAGACCGCGCCGCCGCGCACCTGGCCGGAGGTCTTCGACGCCGCCCGCAAGATCAAGGCGGCCGGCTGGGCCTGCGGCTACACCACGACCTGGCCGACCTGGATCCACCTGGAGAACTTCTCCGCCTGGAACAACCAGCCCTACGCCACCGACGCCAACGGCCTGAAGAGCCTGACGCCGACGCTGACCATCAACCGCCCGATCAACGTCGCCCACTTCCAGACCCTGGCCGACATGCAGAAGGACGGCTCCTTCAGCTACGGTGGCCGGACGTCGGAGGCCAAGCTGAAGTTCCTCAGCGGCGAGTGCGGCATCCTGACCGAATCGTCGGGCGGCCTCGCCGACATCGCCAAGTCGAAGATCGACTACGGCATCGGCCAGCTCCCCTACTACGCCGACGCCGCGGGCGCGCCCCAGAACACCATTCCCGGCGGCGCCTCCCTGTGGGTCTTCGCCGGCAAGTCGGCCGAGGAGTACAAGGGCGTCGGCCGGTTCTTCCAGTTCCTGTCGCAGACGCCGGTCCAGGCCCGGCTGCACCAGGTCTCCGGCTACCTGCCGGTCACCCAGGCCGCCTACGAGGCGACCAAGGCGGAGGGGTTCTACGACAAGAACCCGGGCCGCGAGACGCCGATCACCCAGATGATGGGCAAGGAGCCGACCGACAACTCGCGCGGCATCCGCCTCGTCAACATGCCGCAGGTGCGCGACATCCAGAACGAGGAGATCGAGGCGCTGCTGGCCGGCAAGCAGGACGCCCGGACCGCCCTGGACACGGCGGTCGAGCGCTCCAACGCGGCCATCGCCCAGGCCGCCAAGGCCGTCGCGCCCAAGTAACGCCACCGCACCCCTCCCCCGGCGCCGTCCGGGGGAGGGCCCAGGGGATCGCCATGCAGCGACGCGCCGTCTTTCCCGGGAAGGCCCTGCCCTACCTGCTGGTCGCCCCGCAGATCGCCATCACCCTGGTGTTCTTCTTCTGGCCGGCCTACCAGGCGCTGGAGACCTCGCTCTACCGCGAGGACCCCTTCGGCCTGTCCAGCGTCTTCGTCGGGCTGGAGAACTTCCGCCAGGTGCTGGGCGATCCCGGCTACCTCCACGCCCTCGGCGTGACGGCGGTGTTCAGCCTGTCGGTGGCCCTGTTGGCGCTGGCCGCCGGGCTGCTGTTCGCGGCCATGGCCGACCGGGTGGTGCGCGGCAAGACGCTCTACCAGACGCTGCTGATCTGGCCCTACGCGGTGGCCCCGGCGCTGGCCGGCATGCTGTGGCTGTTCCTGTTCTCCCCGGCCATGGGCACGCTGGCGATCTGGCTGCGCCGCGCCGGGGTGGCGTGGGACCCCCTGCTGGACGGCGACCAGGCGATGGCCCTGGTGGTGGTGGCGGCGGCGTGGAAGCAGGTGTCCTACAATTTCCTGTTCTTCCTGGCGGGCATGCAGGCGATCCCGCGCTCGCTCGTCGAGGCCGCGGCCATCGACGGCGCCGGCCCGTTCCGCCGCTTCCGGACCATCGTTCTCCCGCTGCTGTCGCCGACCACCTTCTTCCTGCTGGTGGTCAACACCGTCTACGCCTTCTTCGACACCTTCGGCATCATCCACGCCGTCACCCACGGCGGCCCGGCCAAGGCGACGGAGACCCTGGTCTACAAGGTCTACAACGACGGCTTCGTCGGGCTGGACATGGGCGGCTCCTCGGCCCAGTCGGTCATCCTGATGGCCATCGTGGTGGCGCTGACCGTGGTCCAGTTCCGCTACGTCGAGCGCAAGGTCCACTACGCATGATCGAACGGCGCCCCGTCGGCCGGCTGATCGCCCACCTCACCCTGGTGCTGGGCATCGCCATCGTCGCGTTCCCGATCTACTACACCTTCGTCGCCTCGACCCGGACCACCGTGGAGATCCTCGGTCCCCCCCTGCCCCTCTACCCCGGCGCCCATTTCCTGGAGAACTACGCCGGCGCCCTGTTCGGCGGGATCGGCCGCATCGGCGGCGTCGACGTGGCCCGGCTTCTGGTCAACAGCACGGTGGTGGCCCTGGCCATCGCCGTCGGCAAGATCGTCATCTCGATCCTGTCGGCGTTCGCCATCGTGTTCTTCCGCTTCCCGCTGCGGATGGTCTTTTTCTGGATGATCTTCCTGACGCTGATGCTGCCGGTGGAGGTGCGCATCCTGCCCACCTACAAGGTCATGGTCGACCTCGGCCTCATCGACACCTACACCGGGCTCACCCTGCCGCTGATGGCCTCGGCGACGGCGACCTTCCTGTTCCGCCAGTTCTTCCTGACCATCCCGGACGAGCTGCTGGAGGCCGCCCGCATCGACGGCGCCGGACCCTGGCGCTTCTTCAAGGACATCCTGCTGCCGCTGTCCAAGACCAACATCGCGGCGCTGTTCGTCATCCTCTTCATCTATGGCTGGACGCAGTACCTGTGGCCGCTGCTGGTCACCAACAGCAACGACATGAACACGATCGTCATCGGCCTGTCGAAGATGATCTCCTTCGCCGACGCCGCCACCGAATGGAACCTGGTGATGGCGACGACGATCCTGGCCATGCTGCCGCCGGTGGCGGTGGTGGTCCTCATGCAGAAATGGTTCGTCAAGGGCCTGGTGGAGAGCGAGAAGTAACATGGCGACCGTCGAGATCCGCGCCGTCCGCAAGGACTATGGCGCCGTCCAGGCCATCAAGGGCATCGATCTTCACGTGGCGGACGGCGAGTTCCTGGTGCTGCTGGGCCCGTCGGGATGCGGCAAGTCCACCCTGCTGCGCATGGTCGCCGGGCTGGAGGACATCTCCGGCGGCGAGATCGCCATCGCCGGCCGCGTCGTCAATACCCTGGAGCCCAAGGACCGCGACATCGCCATGGTGTTCCAGAACTACGCGCTCTACCCGCACATGAGCGTGTTCGACAACATGGCCTACGGGCTGAAGATCCGCGGCCTGCCCGCGGCGGAGATCCGCGCCCGGGTCGACACGGCGGCCGCCATCCTCGAACTCGGCCCGTTCCTGCAGCGCCGCCCCTCCCAGCTCTCCGGCGGGCAGCGCCAGCGCGTCGCCATGGGCCGCGCCATCGTCCGCGAGCCCATGGTGTTCCTGTTCGACGAGCCGCTCTCCAACCTGGACGCCAAGCTGCGCACCCAGATGCGGGTGGAGATCAAGCGCCTGCAGGACCGGCTGGGCATCACCTCCCTGTACGTCACCCACGACCAGGTCGAGGCGATGACCCTGGCCGACCGCGTGCTGATCATGAACCACGGGGTGGCGGAGCAGGTCGGCACCCCGCTGGAGGTCTACCGGCGCCCGGCCAGCCTGTTCGTCGCCGGCTTCATCGGCGCCCCGCCCATGAACGTGGTCGACGCGACGCTGGAGGCGGACGGCCGCACGGTGGCGCTGGGCGACGGCGTGCGGCTGCCGTTGCCGCACGCGTACGCACGGCACGCCGGCCAGGCCGTGGCGCTGGGGGTGCGTCCCGAACACCTCGCCCCCACCGCGGACGGCCCGCTGCGGGTCGTCGTCGACCTGGTCGAGGCGCTGGGGGCGGACACGGTGGTGCACGGCCGGCTGCCCGGCGGCGCGCCGCTGCTGGCCCGCCTGCCCGGCCTGCCGGCCTGCCGCGAAGGCGAAACCCTGGCGCTGGCGGCGCCGGCCGACGCCTTCCACCTGTTCGACCCGGCGACGGGGCGGCGGGTCGAGGCCCACGCCGCCGCAGACAGCGCCGCCACCGCGCGCTAGGATGGCCGGGCATCCGGCGTGAGGAGACGGTCCCCCATGAGCAGCCTGCAGCCCTTCCACCTCGCCTTCCCCGTCCGCGACAAGGAGGAGGCGCGCGCCTTCTACGTCGGAACGCTGGGCTGCGGCGTCGGCCGCGAATCCGACCAGTGGATCGACCTCGACCTCTACGGCCACCAGATCGTCGCCCACGTCACCGCGGGGGCCGGCCCGAAGGGCCACAACCCGGTCGACGGGGAGGAGGTCCCGGTGCCCCATTTCGGCGTGGTGCTGGGGTGGGACGACTGGCACGCCCTGGCCGAGCGGCTGCGCGCCGCCGGCGTGCGCTTCGTGATCGAACCGCAGATCCGCTTCAAGGGCCAGGTCGGCGAGCAGGCCACCATGTTCTTCCTCGATCCCAGCGGCAACGCGCTGGAGTTCAAGGCCTTCCAGGACATGGGCCAGCTCTTCGCGCGGTGACCCGCGACCGTCGCACGGCCCCGGGGCGAACGGGCCAGGGGCGAACGGGCCAGGGGCGAACGGGCTAGGCGCCGAGATCCACCAGCGTGCGAACCTCGGAGCCGGCCACCGTGCCGGCCAGCGGCACGGACACCGAGAACACCGAGCCGCGGCCGGCCCGCGACCGCACCGCCACCGCGTGCCCCAGCGCCGCGGCCAGCCGGCGGGCGATCGCCAGCCCGAACCCCGCGCCCTTGCGCCCCTCGGCGCCGTGCGCCTTGTGGAAGTCGTCGAAGATTCGGGCGGTGTCGTCGGGGTGCAGGCCCGGCCCGCTGTCCCACACCTCGATGCGCAGGGCGCCGCCGCGCCGGCGCGCGCCCAGCACCACCCCGCCGCGGTCGGTCAGGCGCACGGCGTTGGACAGGAACTGGCGCAGCAGCCGCTCCAGGTAGGCGGCGTCGCTGCGCACCCGCGCGCCGCAGGGCCGCACCACCAGGCGCAGGCCCCTGGCCTCGGCGGCGCCGTCGAACTCCCCCAGCAGCTTGGCGAAGAGGTCGTCCAGGTCGACGTCGACCGGAGGGGAGGGGCGGTCGATGCCCGCCTCCAGACGGGTCACCTCGACGAGCGCGCGCAGCATGGCGTCGGCGCCCTCGATCGCCTGCCCGAGGCGGTCCAGCAGTTCCGTGGCTTTGGCGTCGGTGACCCGGTGCTGCAGCAGATGGTGGAACAGCTGCATCGCCTGGAAGGGCTGGCGCAGATCGTGGTTGGCCGCCGACAGGAACCGCCCCGCCGCCGTCCGAGCACGCTCCGCCTCGCCCGCCGCCGGCTCGCCCGCGCCGCCCGCGGCGGCCACCGCCCAGGGGGCGCCGGTGGCGTCGCGCAGCGGCAGCAGGCGCACCGTTCCGACGGCGGGAAGGGTGGCGTCGTCCGGCCGCCCCGACGCGGCCACCGCGGCCACCGCCGCGGCGATCCCGGCGGGCAGGCCGGCGGCGGCGGCGGCCCTCCCTTCCATGGTGGCCGGCGTGCGGCCCAGACACGCCGCCAACCTGCGGTTGACGACGAGAACACCTCCATCCGGCGCAAACAGCGCCAGGCCGTGGCCATCCACAGTCAGCAATGCTTCCAGCAGATCTTCGCGGTTCGTCATATGACCTTTCCGGCTATCGGGCCGCCATCGACGTGGTCTGCATGTATGGCTGGTGCCGAGACCACATGGTTACATGACGGCATCTTGCACACAAGTGCCCCCGGGCGGTGGTGACAAGTCGCGCCCCGCCGCCGGCGCGGGTGGCGACGGGAGGGAAGGGGCGCTGGTGCGCGGTCCCGCGCGCGGTCTATAACAGGAGCCATGACCATCCGCCGCACCCCCAAGGCGCCCCGCGCGCTGGCCATCGCCGGGCTGCCGATGCCGCTGGAGCTGCGCGAGAGCGCGCGCACCCAGCGTCTGACCCTGCGGGTCGACGCCGGGCGCGGGCTGATCCAGGTGGTGGTGCCGCCGGGCCTGCCGGAGGTCGAGGTGCGCCGCTTCGTCGGGCGCCACGAAGGCTGGGTGCGCGCCCGCCTGGCGGCGCTGCCGCCGCAGCTCCCCTTCGCCGCGGGCGCCAGCGTCCCCTATCTCGGGCTCGACCACACGATCCACCACGACGCGGCGCTGCGCGGCGGCACGCGGCGCGCCGACGGCGCCATCCTGGTCGGCGGCCAGCCCGAGCACGTGGCCCGCCGGGTGCGCGACTTCCTCACCGGCGAGGCGCGCCGGGAACTGGCCGAGCGGGCCCGGGCCAAGGCCGCCGGGATCGGCGCGCGGGTGGCCGCGGTGACGGTGCGCGACACCCGCAGCCGCTGGGGAAGCTGCACCGCCACCGGGCGCCTGTCCTTTTCCTGGCGCCTCATCCTGACGCCCGAGGCGGTGCTCGACTACGTCGTCGCCCACGAGGTGGCCCATCTCAAGGAGATGAACCACTCGCCGCGGTTCTGGGCGCTGTGCGCCACGCTGACCGCCGACGTCGCCGGCCCGCGCGCCTGGCTGCGCCGCAACGGGGCGCGGCTGCTGCGCTACGGCTGAGCCGCCCGCCGCGGCGGCAGGCCAGCCATGCCCGGGCCGCTGCGGCCTTCCCAGCCCGGGCCGGCTGTGGCGTCATGGCCGCCCGCTCCCACCCGACGCAACGGCCGCCGATGCCCCGCTCCGATTCCCTTGCCGTGCGTGTGCTGCTGACGGCGCTCGTCGCCTTCGGCCCGCTGTCCACCGACCTGTACCTGCCGTCCCTGCCGACGCTGGTGCGGGTGTTCGGCACCGACATCGCCACGGTGCAACTCACCCTGTCGGTGTTCCTCGTCGGCTTCGCCGTGGCGATGCTGGTGTACGGGCCGCTGTCCGACCGCTTCGGCCGGCGTCCGGTCCTGCTCGGCGGGGTGGCGATCTACCTCGTCGCCAGCCTCGCCTGCACCGCCGCGACCACCGTGGAGCAGCTCATCGCCGCACGGTTCTTCCAGGCGCTGGGGGCGTGCTGCGGCCCGGTGGTGGCGCGCGCGGTGGTGCGCGACGTGTTCGGCCGCGACCGCGCCGCGACGGTGCTGGCCTACATGAGCATGGCCATGGCGCTGGCCCCGGCGGTGGGCCCGGTGCTTGGCGGCGCGCTGACCGAAGCGTTCGGATGGCGGGCCAACTTCGTGGTGCTGACCCTGATCGCCGTGGCGGTGCTGTCGGCCACCGCCCTCCTGCTCGCCGAGACCAACCTCCGGCGCGACGCCGAGGCCCTGCGCCCGTCCCGGCTGGCCGGAAACTACCTGGCCCTGCTGCGCAGCCGGCCCTACATCGGATGCGTGCTGGCGGTCGCCTTCTCCTACAGCGGCATCTTCGCCTTCATCTCCGGTTCGTCCTTCGTGATGGTGGACGGGATCGGCCTGTCACCCGGCGCGTACGGGCTGTGCTTCGGCGTCGTGGTCGTGGGGTACATGGCGGGAAGCTTCGCCGCCGGGCGGATCAGCGGGCGGGTCGGCGGGCTGCGCATGATGCGCACGGGCACGCTGATTTCGACGGCCGGCGGGCTGTCGGGCCTCGCCCTGGCCCTGGTCGGGGTGGAGGGCACGGTGGCGGCGGTGGCCGCCGTGGTCGTGCCGATGGCCCTGTTCAACGTCGGCTGCGGCTTCACCCTGCCCAACGCCATGGCCGCGGCGGTCGGCCCCTACCCGACCATGGCCGGTCTCGCCTCGGCGCTGATGGGATTCGCGCAGATGGGCGTCGCCGCGCTGGTCGGCATCGCCGTCGGCCACCTGCACGACGGCACCTCCCGGCCCATGGCGGCCGCCATCGCCCTGGTGGCCGTGGGCGCGGCGGCGGTCGTCTGGGGGATCATTCGTCCCGAGTCTCCTGATGGCGCGTGAGCCAGCGCTCGAAGGGCTTCAACGCGACCAGGGTGACCAGGCAGATGGCGGTCGCCAGCAGGGCCACGGCGTAGACACCGGCGCCGCAGGCGATGCCGAGCGCCCCGGCGATCCAGATCACCGCTGCGGTGGTGGCGCCGTGGACGTCGGCGCCGCGGTGGATGATCACGCCGGCGCTGATGAAGCCGATGGCCTGGGCCAGCCCCTGGATGACGCGGAGCGGGTCGAGGTCGCCCTGCCCTCCCTGGGCGGACAGGGAGCCGTACATCTCCAGCGCCACCAGCGTCGTCGCGGCGGCGCTGACGGCGACCAGCATATGGGTGCGCAGGCCGGCGTCCTTGCCGCGGGCCTCGCGGTCGAGCCCAAGCACGGCGCCGCACACGGCGGCCAGCGCCAGGCGCAGGGCCACCTCTTCGAACGGCAGGGTCAGGGTCAGGGTCAGGTCCATGGTCGGTCTCCACCTCCGGGCGCCGTGCGACACGCATGGCGCGTCTGCACGTTTTTTCACCGGCCGGGCGATTTTTTCCCTTCCCTCCCCCGACCGTTCGCTCTATGTAACGGCCACTCGCAAGCGCACGTGCCGCTGGCCCGCCCTCGCCCCTATGGGATCCCCCCGATGGCCGAGGTGGTTATGCAACGACGTAACGCGTGATCCCCGACCGTCCCTTAAGCAAGGCGGCGTCTTGGAGGTTACGATGGTTGATGTTGTTGTCGGTGGGCCGCGCCGGTCCACCCGTCTCCGATCTGTCTGCGCCCCGTGTGGTGCTCCCGGCCCGTCCAGTATGGGCGGCCTGAACGCCTGACCGCTGATTCAGTTTCGCGGTCTGTCGGCGCGTTCGGCCGCTCCGTACCCGACTCCACACGCCACCGCTTTCCCCCCATCATCTTGCGTCCGGGAGACTGAGATGACCGCCAAGATTGCGCGCTTCTTCGAGGAGCGCCGCCCCCAGACCCCGTGCCTTGTCGTCGACCTCGACGTGGTGGAATCCAACTACCACGCGCTGGCCGACGCCCTGCCCGACGCGCGGGTGTTCTACGCCGTCAAGGCGAACCCGGCGCCGGAGATCCTGCGCCTGCTGACCCGCCTGGGCTCGGCCTTCGACACCGCCAGCGTGCCCGAGATCGAGATGGTGCTGGCGGCGGGCTGCACGCCGGAGCGCATCTCCTACGGCAACACCATCAAGAAGGAAGCGGACATCCGCCGCGCCTTCGAGCTGGGCGTGCGCCTGTTCGCCTACGACAGCGACGCCGAGCTGGAGAAGATCGCCCGCGCCGCCCCCGGCGCCCGCGTGTTCTGCCGCATCCTCACCTCCGGCGAGGGCGCGGAGTGGCCGCTGTCGCGCAAGTTCGGCTGCGACCTGCCGATGGCCCGCGACCTGCTGATCCGCGCCCGCGAGATGGGCGTGCAGCCCTGGGGCGTGTCGTTCCACGTCGGCTCCCAGCAGAAGGACCTGAGCCAGTGGGACCGCGCCATCGGCGAGGTCGCCCAGCTCTTCCGCGAGCTGGAGGACGCCGGCATCGACCTCGGCATGATCAACCTGGGCGGCGGCTTCCCCACCCGCTACCGCTCCGACGTCCCGGCCTCCCAGGCCTATGGGCAGGCCATCTTCGACAGCCTGCGCCGCCACTTCGGCAACCGCCTGCCCGAGGCGATCGTCGAGCCGGGCCGCGGCATGGTCGGCTCCGCCGGGGTGATCGAGAGCGAGGTGGTGCTGGTGTCGCGCAAGTCGGCCAGCGACCCCAAGCGCTGGGTCTACCTGGACATCGGCAAGTTCGGCGGCCTGGCCGAGACCATGGACGAGGCCATCCAGTACCCCATCGAGGTGCTGGGCGAGCCGGCCAACGACGACGCCGAGGCGGTCATCCTCGCCGGCCCCACCTGCGACAGCGCCGACGTGCTGTACGAGAAGGCCGAGTACCGGATGCCGGGCGGGCTGAAGGCCGGCGACCGCGTGCGCATTCACGCCACCGGCGCCTACACCACCACCTACGCCGCGGTGTGCTTCAACGGCTTCGCGCCGCTCCAGCAGTACTGCATCTGAGGACGGCGGGGCCTCCGGGCCCCGTTCCCCCGGTGCGGCGCCGGCCTCCGGCGGGCGCACGTGAAAAAGGCCGCACCCCCCCGTGGGGATGCGGCCTTTCTCGTCGTGCGGGCGAAGGCGCCGGGGCCGGCGGATCAGTCCTGCCAGAAGGGCTTCGCCGTCTCGTGCTCGACCTCGAACCGGGTCACGCCGATGTCGCGCATCATGCGGTCGTCCAGCCGGGCCAGCTCACGCCGGGTGGTGATGCGGTGGCGCCACAGCGCCAGGGTGTCGAACACCTGGTCGACGCCGTGGGTCAAGGCGGCGGACAGGGTTCCTCGGCCCGCGGGGGCCGGATGGTAGGTCAGGGACATGGTGGTGATTCCGTTTGTTTGTCGCGGCGTCGTCCGTGATGGCGTCGCCTGCGTCGTTGTCTCTTGAGACCATGGTTACCCCGGCGCGCCCAATTCTACCACCCCCAACTAGACATATCGGGAGTGAGCGAATCCCATACCTGTTCGTGGAATAGGGGTGCCCGGCGCGGCCGCCGCACCGTCCGGCGGTGCCGGCCGGCGACTCGCCCTTGCCAGGGCGGGAGCGGTCGGGTAGCTGTGGCCGGGGCGTGTGGGGCCGGTGCGGCCGGGGAGGGACCATGATCGACACCATCGGCTTCGACGGCGACGACACCCTGTGGCACAACGAGTCGCTGTTCTCGATGACCCAGGACCGCTTCCGCGCCCTGCTGTCCCACGCCGCCGACCCGGAGACCCTCGACCACCGCCTGCTGGCGGCGGAGCGGGCAAACCTCCGCTACTACGGCTACGGCATCAAGGCGTTCGTGCTGTCGATGATCGAAACCGCCATCGCCGTGACCGACGGCCGCGTCGCCGCCGCCGACATCGCCGCGCTGGTGGATTTCGGCAAGACGATGCTGGCCCATCCGGTGGAGCTGCTGGACGGGGTGACCGACGCGCTGGACGCGGTCGGCCGCGACCACCGCCTGGTGCTGATCACCAAGGGCGACCTGTTCGACCAGGAAAGCAAGGTCGCCCGGTCGGGCCTGGCCGAGCGCTTCGCCGCCGTCGAGATCGTCAGCGAAAAGGACCCCGCCACCTACCGCCGCGTGCTGGAGCGCCACGGCATCGCCCCCGGGCGCTTCCTCATGGTCGGCAACTCCGTGCGCTCCGACGTCCTGCCGGTGCTGGCGGCGGGCGGCCACGCCGTCCACGTGCCCTATCACCTGACCTGGGCGCACGAGGAGGCGGACCCGCCGGCCGCCGGCTACCGCCGCATCGGATCGCTCCACGCGCTGCCGGCGGCGGTCGCCGCCCTGCACGGCGCCCCGCCCTCCCCCAGCCCCGCCGACCGGAGCCTGCCATGACCCTGATCCCCGTCGACCCCGCCGCCGCCGCCGCCGAGACCGGCGGGCCGGAGCCCGACCGCCTGCTCGCGGGGGCGCCGGTCTTCACCACGCGCAACGCGTACGAATCGGCGGACGGCCGGCGCTTCGCCGGGGAATGGACGAGCACGCCGGGACGGTGGCGCATCCGCTATGACGAGTGGGAGGAGTGCCGCATCCTCTCCGGGGTCAGCGTGATCGCCCACGACGACGGCCGCGTCTGGACGGTGCGGGCGGGCGACCGCTTCGTCCTCGAGCCCGGCTTCGCCGGCACCTGGGAGGTGGTGGAGACCACCACCAAGCAGTACGTGGTGATCCTGCCCTGAGCCCCCGGCGCCCGGCGTCACCCCGGACCGGGGGCGCCGCCGCCGCCGTCGGCGGACAGGGCGTGGCGCAGGGCGGCCGCGACCATGCGGGCGTCGGACAGGGCGTCGTGGGCGGGAAGCTCCGGCACGCCGGGAACGCAGCGGTGCAAGTCGCCGCTGCTGACCGGGTGCCCCGGGGTGCCGGCGGCGACGGCCAGCACGTCGCGCACGTTGACGAAGCGCCCCGCGTCCAGCGGCGGGTCGACGCCGGCCAGGGCGCAGTTCTCCCACACCACCTCGCGGTCCGCCCCGTTGCACAGGACCGCGCCGGCCTCGCCGACGAAGGCGGCGAATCGGGCGAGGGCGTCGGGAAAGGCGATGGCCTCGCGTTCGAGGCGCCGCTGGTCGATGCCGGTCAGCGCGGTGAAATAGGCGCTGAGCTGCGGGTTCAGGCGCGGCCACACCAGCACCGACAGCGCCGCCCGTTCCGCGAGGCCGGGCGCCCGGCCGACCCGGACGGCGCCGATCTGGACGATCTCGCGGTGCTCGCCGGGGCCGCTCCAGCACCGCGCCTGGGAGCCCTCCCAGGCGGTGAACTCCAGGTCGAACACCACCGCGCCCGGCACCGCCGCCAGCCGGTCCCGCAGGTGACGGGCGGTCGCGGGGCGGGCGATCACGGCGCCGCCGCCACGGCCGGGGGGGCCGGCCGGGGGGTCAATGGTGGCGCGGGTCGCGGCTCAGCCCCTTGGCGTCCAGGTCCGCCAGATAGCCGGCCCAGCGCGTCTCCTGGTTCTCCCCCAGGTCGTACAGGTAGGACCACGTGTAGATCCCGGTGTCGTGGAGGTCGTCGAACCGGATGCGCATGGCGTAATGCCCGACCGGCTCCACGGCGAGAATGCCGATGTGCCTCTTGCCCCACTGGGTGACCTCCTGGCCCGGCCCATGGCCCTGCACCTCGGCCGAGGGGCTGAGCACGCGGAGGTACTCGGCGGGGTAGGAGAAGGTGCGCCCGTTGTCGAACGCGATCTCCAGGCGCTTCTCCTGGGCCTTCAGGCGGACCTCCACCGGCCAGTGGCGGGTGCCGCCCTCGTCCGCCGCCGCGCCGACATCGCCCATGGTCAGGCCCCCGCGCCGGCGGCGCCGGTGGCGGAGTCGCCGTCCAGCTTGCGCGCCTCGTCGATCAGCATGATCGGAATGCCGTCGCGGATCGGGTAGGCCAGCCCCGCCCGGTCGCTGATCAGCTCGCCGCGCTCGGCGTCGTAGCGCAGCGGCCCCTTGGTCAGGGGGCAGACCAGGATCTCGAGGAGCTTGCGGTCCACCGTGCCGGCGCCGGCCGGGGGGGACTCGGGTGGGGGGCTGCTGTCGCTCATGGATCCTTGCCATCCGTTCTGTCGTCGCGGGCGTTCCGGGGCGGCGGGCCGCGCGGACGCGCGGCGCCGGGCCGGACCCCGGCTCAGTGGCGTTGCGCCGCGCAGTCGCCGTCGCGGCAGTCGAGAATGGACATCTCGATCAGCGCGATCAAGAGCTTCGCGCGCTCGCCGAGGTCCGGCGCCTCGAGCAGCGCCTGCTTCTCGCTGGCGTCCAGCGGGCAGATCATCGCCAGCGAGTTGACCAGCCGCTCGTCCGGGGTCGATTCGATGGCCGCGCGGTCGACGGCGATGCCCTGGGCGGAGAGATAGCGGCGCAGCCCCGCCAGCAGCCGCGGCCGGTCGAAGGCGCCGGTGCCCAGCGCCTCCGGGTCGGTGGCCGCGAGGTCGGCGGCGAAGCGGTCCCACACCGGAACCACCCGGCGGTAGCCGCGCACGCCGTCCAGCTCGCGGCGCACCGCGAAGCGGCAGACGCCGGTCAGGGTGATGACGTAGCGGCCGTCGTCGGTTTCGGAGAAGGTGGTGATCCGCCCCGCACCGCCGGTGGCGTAGAGCGCCGGGTCCTGGGCGCGCGAGGCGGGATCGGTGGGCTGGATCATGCCGATCAGGCGGTCGCCGGCCATCGCGTCCTCGACCATCGCCAGATAGCGCGGCTCGAAGATGTTCAGGGGCAGGCGGCAGCGTGGCAGCAGCATGACCCCCGGCAGCGGAAACACCGCCAGGGTGTCGGGCAGACCTTCGCGGGTCGTGGGGAACGGGCTCCGGCTCATGCGACCAATATAGAGCCCGCCGCCCCGCCGAACAGGACCTTGGCGGAACCCGGGGCGGAACCCGGGGCGGAACCCGGGGCGGAACCCGGTCCGATCGGCGGTGGGGCCGGGCGCCGGCGGATCAGCTGAACAGGATGGTCGACAGCCGGCGCCGCGTCTGCACCGTCAGCGGGTCGGTCGGGCCGAACGCCTCGAACAGCTTGACCAGCTGCTTGCGCGCCGCGTCTTCGTTCCACGTCCGGTCGCGGCGCACCAGCTCCAGCAGCTCGTCCACCGCGGCCTCGCGCTTGCCCGCGGCGTAGAGCGCCATGGCGAGGTCGAAGCGGGTCTGGTGGTCGTCCTTGTCGCGGGCCAGCGTCTCCATCAGCTCGGTCACCGGGCCGGCGGCCTGGGCCTGCTCGGCCACCTCGATGGCGGTCCGGGCGGCGGCCAGTTCGGGGCTCTTGGCCAGATCCTCGGGCGCGCCGGCGACCATCTCCTTGGCCTGCTCCAGGTCGTTCAGGGCAATCAGGCAGCGCACCATGCCGGCATAGGCCTGGGCGTTGGCCGCGTCGTGCTGCAGGATCTGGCTGTAGATGTCGGCGGCGGCGGTCGGATCGCCGGCCTCCAGCGCCTGCCGGGCGTGGCCCAGGGCCTCCTCCAGCACCGCGCCGAGATCGTCGCCGGCGGCCCCGCCGGCCAGCGTCACCAGGCGGTCGACCCACTGCTTGAGCTGGGATTCCGACTGGGCGCCGACGAACGCGTCCACCGGTCGGCCCTGGAAGAAGGCGTAGACGGCGGGGATCGACTGGACGCGCAGCTGCTGCGCCACCATCGGGTTCTGGTCGGTGTCGATCTTGACCATGCGCACCGCGCCCTTGGCGGCGCGCACCACCTTCTCCAGCGCCGGTCCGAGCTGCTTGCACGGGCCGCACCACGGCGCCCAGAAGTCGACGATCACCGGAACGGTGTTCGACGCCTCGACCACGTCGGCCATGAAGGTGCGATCGCTGCTGTCCTTGATGAGGTCGGCCCCGGCCCCGGGGGCGGTCGCGGCAGCGGCGGCGTTGGCGGGCGGCACAGAGAACATGGCGGTCACTTTTCCCGTTTGGTGTTTGCGTGATTAGATGAGCGCACGGACGCACCCGCACAAGTGTTCGCTCACCCCTCCGCCTCCCGCCCGAAGTCGACGATCCGCGGCTCGTGCCCGCAGGCGCGGATGAAGCGCAGCAGGTCCGCGGCGGCGATGGCGGTGGTGCGGTCGTTGGAGAGCGGGTGGTAGTTCAGCGGGTCGTGCTCCAGCATCGCCTGCTGCAGCACCACGGCGACCCGCTGGTCCGGGTCGTTGACCAGGGCGAACGGGGTGACCGAGCCCGGCCGCACGCCGAGCGCCTGCCACAGCCGCTCGGCCGAGCCGAAGGACAGCCGGGCCGAGCCGATCACCTTGTCGAAGCTGTTGAGGGCGACCGGCGCGTCCTCCAGCGCCACCACCAGCCAGTGCTGCCCCTTCTTGTCCTTGAGGAAGAGGTTCTTGCAATGGCCGCCGGGCAGCGCGCCGCGCAGCGCCTTGCTCTCCTCCACCGTGAAGAGCGGCGGGTGGTGGTGGGTGACGGCGTCGATGCCGAGCTCGGCCAGCCGCTCCAGCAGCCGCTCGGGCGTGGTGGGCAGGGGCGGCAGGGCGGCCTCGGCGGAGGGCGGCGTGGCGGCCCCGGGGCTGGGATCGGTGTGGGACATGGAGCGCTTGTACCCCGCCCCACCGGGGCCCGTCCAGCGGTCGCGAAACGGCGGAACATGACGCTTGCATTGCCTCGGCCGATCTGTATAGTCCGCCGCACGCCGCCAGCGGGCGCCCTTCGGGGACAGCCCCGGCGATGCCGCAACGGAGCGCGGGCGTAGCTCAGGGGTAGAGCACAACCTTGCCAAGGTTGGGGTCGAGGGTTCGAATCCCTTCGCCCGCTCCAAATTTGCCTTCCATCACAGGGTTGCCGAGGACGGGCCGTGTCACCGGTCCCCTTGCCGCCGGTGCCGATGCCGCCGGTGCCGATCAACCCTCGGCACGGAACGGATTGAGGATGCGCAGCCCGCCGTCGATCGTCAGCCCGTGCTGCAAATCCTCCGACCACAGCGTGTCGCACCCGGCCTGAAGCGCCGCCGCCGCGATCATGGCGTCATAGGTCGAGAAGCCGTAACGCTCCGCGAGCGACAGGCCGAGCTCGTGGGTGTCCGTGGTCAGGGGATGGACCGCCAGCAAACTGCGCACGAGCGAGAGGAAGTCGCGGGTTTCCCGCCATGAGAGGCGCATCTTCCGGCGGGCGACGTTGGCCAGCTCGTTCAGCACCTGCACGCTGATGGCGCCACCCTCGCGGACGATCCCCTCCGCCCGGTCGGCCTTCGCCGGATCATCCGACGCGAGATAGACCAGGACGTTGGTGTCGAGAAAGCTACCGGGCATTCGCCTCGTCCCGGTCGAACGTGAAGTCCGCCGGGAGGCGCCCTCGGAACGCCTGCAGCCGCCTCAGCAAGTCCGCGCGGCCGGGCTTGCGTGCGACGGCGAAGTCCCGCGCGTCGGTGATGTGGATCTCGATTTCATCGCCTTCCCGGAGTTCCAACGCCTCCACGACCGCCGCGGGAAGGCGGATGGCAAGGCTGTTGCCCCATTTGGCCACCTGCATGGCGACACCTCGCGGATATACATTGTGTGAAATGTATATCCTGAACCC
The DNA here is from genome assembly GCF_059703765.1 of Azospirillum sp. NS33. Taxonomy (NCBI): domain Bacteria; kingdom Pseudomonadati; phylum Pseudomonadota; class Alphaproteobacteria; order Rhodospirillales; family Azospirillaceae; genus Azospirillum; species Azospirillum sp. NS33. The sequence continues at coordinate 56,328 of NZ_BAAKJB010000015.1, forward strand.
TCCGGGGTCAAGGAAGGCCGCCGGCTCGATCCTCCGTGAACCTGCCGCACAACGTCCGGCCCCACGCCATCGCGCACCCTGCCGTCGTGCTATGGTCATTGTCCGGCGGACCGGCATCCGCGGACAAGGGGGCAGCCGATGGGAAACAGCGATCCCGTTCTCTACGCCCATTCCGTCGAGGGCAAGGACCCGGCGTGTTGGGAGCCCCTGACCGACCATCTGAACCAGGTCGCCGATCTGGCCGCGGCCTTCGCCGACCCGTTCGGGTTCGCCGACGCGGCCCGAGCGGCCGGGCGGCTGCACGACCTGGGCAAGGCCACCCCGGCGTTCCAGGCATACATCCGCAAGGGCAAGCGGGGCGGCGGCCCCGACCATTCGACCGCCGGCGCCCTCCTCGCCCGCGCCCTCTACGGGGACCGTCTCGGCACCCTGCTGGCCTTCGCCATCGCCGGCCACCACGCCGGCCTCGCCAACGGCACCGGCTACGGCGGGGCCGTCACCTCGCTGAAGGAGCGGCTGAAGGGGGGCAGCCGGGTCGCGCCACCCGCCGGGGTGGACCCGCCAGACGCGGCGGCGGTGCTGGCCCCGTTCCACGCCCGCACCCGCACCCCGTTCGGCGACGCGCTGCTGGCGCGCATGCTGTTCTCCTGCCTCGTCGACGCGGATTCCCTGGCCACCGAAGCGTTCTATCTGCGCGCCGAAGGCCGGACCTCCGACCGCGGCAGCGCCGTCACCCTCGCCACGCTGCGCGACCGGCTGGCCGGGCACCTCGCCGGCCTGTCCGCCACGGCCCGGCCCGGCGAGGTCAATGCCCTGCGCGCCGAGGTGCTGGCCGCGGCGACGGCGGGGGCGGACGAGGCGCCGGGGCTGTTCACCCTGACGGTGCCGACCGGCGGCGGCAAGACCCTGGCGTCGCTGTCGTTCGCCCTGAACCACGCGGCGCGGCTCGACCGGCCGCGGGTCATCCACGTGATCCCCTTCACCTCGATCATCGAGCAGACCGCCGACGTGTTCCGGCAGGCGCTGGGCGACGACGACGCGATCCTGGAGCACCACAGCGCGTTCGAGGCGGACCCGCCCAAGACCGACCGGGGCGCCGACGACGAGGGGGCGGACGGGGCGCGGAAGATGCGCCAGGCGGCGGAGAATTGGGATCGCCCGGTGGTGGTCACCACGGCCGTCCAGTTCTTCGAGAGCCTGTTCGCCGCCCGCCGATCCCGCTGCCGCAAGCTGCACAGCATCGCCGGCTCCGTCATCGTGCTGGACGAGGCGCAAACCCTGCCCCTGCCGCTGCTGCGGCCCTGCCTGGAGGCGCTGAAGACGCTGGCCGCCGACTACGGCTGCTCGGTGGTGCTGTGCACGGCGACGCAGCCGGCGGTGCGGGAGACGGACGGCTTCCCGGGCGGACTGACCGACACCCGCGAACTGGCCCCCAAGCCGGAACGCCTCTACCAGAGACTGCGCCGGGTGACCGTCGGGCGCTGCGAGGCGCCGCTGACGGTCGAGGATCTGGCGGCGCGGATGGCGGAGGCGCCGCGCGTCCTGGTCATCGTCAACAACCGCCGCCACGCCCGCGCCCTGTTCCGCGCCACGCGCACCCTCGACGGCGTGCGGGTGCTGACCACCGCGCTCTGCGGCGCCCACCGCCGCACCGTGCTGGCCGGGGTGCGCGAGGCGCTGGGCCGCGACGACGGCGGCCCGGTCCGTCTGATCGCGACGTCGCTGGTCGAGGCCGGCGTCGACCTGGACTTTCCGGTGGTCTACCGGGCGATGGCCGGCCTGGAATCGATCGCCCAGGCGGCCGGCCGCTGCAACCGGGAGGGGCGGCTGGGCGAGGGCGGCGGCCGGGTGGTCGTCTTCACCCCGGCCGAACCCGACCATGGCCCGCCGCGGGAGCTGCAGGCCTTCGCGGGGGCCGCGGAGGCGGTGTTGCGGGCCCGGCCCGACGACCCGCTGGGGCTGGACGCGATCCGGCTCTATTTCGGCGATCTCTACTGGCGCAAGGGCGCCGCCGGCCTGGACGAGGCCTGGGTGGGACGGCTCAAGGGCATCCTCGCCGCCCTGGACGAGGCGGGCGGCGACCGGCTGTTTCCGTTCGCCGACATCGCCGACGCCTTCCGGATGATCGACGACGCCCAGCGCCCGGTCATCGTGCTGTCCAACACCGACCTGTACGACCCGGACAGCGGCCTCGACTGGGACGACCCAACCTTCCGGCGGATCGAGGGCGCGATCTTCTGACACCGGCCCCCCCGAGCGCCGGTGCCTGCGCGAACCCGAAGCGAACACGCCAGCGCCGGGAGGTTCGCGCGCGCCGCAAGCCCTTGTTCCGCAGGACCAATCCCGCAGCGCTCTCGCTTGGCTGCGGGCCAAGCCGTATGATCGCGACACGGTTCGCGCAACGCAGCCGGATTGTGCATCTTGGACAAGTGGATAGAGTAAGGGGGGTCGCCCCCCGCGCGGGGGCGTGGATCGAAACGCCATCGAGTACGGAATCGCCGACAACATCATCCACGGTCGCCCCCCGCGCGGGGGCGTGGATCGAAACAACGACGGGCCGCTGGCCGATCTCGCACAGGCCAGGTCGCCCCCCGCGCGGGGGCGTGGATCGAAACCAGAACCGGACGACGCGGTAGCCGCGCAGGCGCAGCGTCGCCCCCCGCGCGGGGGCGTGGATCGAAACTCGACGAGCTGCTGGAGCTTGGCCTCGCGGTCGGAGAGTCGCCCCCCGCGCGGGGGCGTGGATCGAAACGCGAGATCCGCGGTTGGGGCCCACTCGTCGCCAAGTCGCCCCCCGCGCGGGGGCGTGGATCGAAACGTGTACTCGACGCACACGTCGTCACTATTGATGCGGGTCGCCCCCCGCGCGGGGGCGTGGATCGAAACCGTCATGATGCATTTTGTAGCGAGTATGCCGGCGTCGCCCCCCGCGCGGGGGCGTGGATCGAAACGTTCTCGACAGCGGCGCGGTACTGGTCTACCAGGGGTCGCCCCCCGCGCGGGGGCGTGGATCGAAACTTTCTCGAGGAGCGCATCCTCGACATCGCGCCGCCGTCGCCCCCCGCGCGGGGGCGTGGATCGAAACAGTTCTTCCACGGCTCGGAAGTGGCGTTCTGGCCGGTCGCCCCCCGCGCGGGGGCGTGGATCGAAACCGTATACAGTCTCTTCATGGCGGGCGTGAAGAGAAGTCGCCCCCCGCGCGGGGGCGTGGATCGAAACGACGATGGCCGGCCACGTCTGCGGCAGCGCGGCCTGTCGCCCCCCGCGCGGGGGCGTGGATCGAAACGCGGGTAACTGACCGACGACGTATCGCCAGTGCGTCGCCCCCCGCGCGGGGGCGTGGATCGAAACACTTCGACCTATGCCGATTTTTCTAGCGACCTCGTCGCCCCCCGCGCGGGGGCGTGGATCGAAACCAGAGCGACGTTGAGCATGCGGTGATCCCGATCGCGTCGCCCCCCGCGCGGGGGCGTGGATCGAAACCTGTCCGCCATGATCCGCGGCCGCACCACCCACAGTCGCCCCCCGCGCGGGGGCGTGGATCGAAACGTTCCAGCGCCGCACCCCGTACTGGCCATATTGGGGTCGCCCCCCGCGCGGGGGCGTGGATCGAAACGGCCGCGCTGCCGCAGACGTGGCCGGCCATCGTCGTCGCCCCCCGCGCGGGGGCGTGGATCGAAACTGAGGAGGGCCGCCAGATGGCATTCGACTGGGGGGTCGCCCCCCGCGCGGGGGCGTGGATCGAAACCACGTCTGCGGCGGCATCGGCGGCGGCGCGAAGGGGTCGCCCCCCGCGCGGGGGCGTGGATCGAAACAGCAAGCCCACCCTGGTGCCCGACCTGGACCGCGCGTCGCCCCCCGCGCGGGGGCGTGGATCGAAACTACAGCCGCCCGCTCGACGTGCTGCGCTACTACGGTCGCCCCCCGCGCGGGGGCGTGGATCGAAACGCCATCAGCGGGTCTCGACGTGCCAGACCAGGCGCGGTCGCCCCCCGCGCGGGGGCGTGGATCGAAACCTCAAGCAACGCCACGCCGGCAACTGCCGCGACGTCGCCCCCCGCGCGGGGGCGTGGATCGAAACACTTGGAATGGTCCGCAGTCTTCTGTGGCGTTGCAGTCGCCCCCCGCGCGGGGGCGTGGATCGAAACCGCCATCGTGCCGATTACGGTCCAGACGCTGAAGGTCGCCCCCCGCGCGGGGGCGTGGATCGAAACTGGGCAAGGGCGTTGGTGTAGCCGAGTGCCGGCAGTCGCCCCCCGCGCGGGGGCGTGGATCGAAACCATCCCGAGACGAGCCAAGCCGGCGCCATCAAAGAGTCGCCCCCCGCGCGGGGGCGTGGATCGAAACGCCAACGACGTCGGGTACATCACGGCCGCCGGCGGTCGCCCCCCGCGCGGGGGCGTGGATCGAAACCGGCACCAACCCGCGGGCCGAGTTCGACGCCGACGGTCGCCCCCCGCGCGGGGGCGTGGATCGAAACCGCGGCGAGAGCATCGGCCGGGACGCTCGCGACGTCGCCCCCCGCGCGGGGGCGTGGATCGAAACAGCAAGGCCAAGGGCGGCGTGCCGCGCAAGCAGCGTCGCCCCCCGCGCGGGGGCGTGGATCGAATCCCCGTGGCCGTGGTGTCGAAGGTGTGGGGCCGCGAGTCGCCCCCCGCGCGGGGGCGTGGATCGAAACAGGAGGTCGGCGTAGCGATCCGCCTCGCCGGCGGGTCGCCCCACGCGCGGGGGCGTGGATCGGAACAACCGATAACGCGGCAACGCGAATTTTGCGCCGGGGACATTGCCACCCCCCGGACGGATCTCGTGAACCGCCGGGGTGTGACTCCCTCACCGCGTCCCCAGAATCCTAGAGTTTCGATCCACACTCATCGTCGCGAGCGATTGTCCAACGGTAGCGTGCCGCACGCTCACGGCGTAGAGAATTCTCTAGAATTCTAATTTAAACGGTTAGAGATTGACGAGTCAAATCCCCTTTGGCAGAATCACAGGGTCTTGATGCACCGTGTCGGCGCTGATGAGGCGATCGTTTCCCCTCATGAGGGTTTAACGAAGCACGGATGGCGCTGCCTGAGTTTGGCGACGCGATCCGTTGTGCCGGCGCACGCCAGTTCCCGGCGCAGGTCACTGGTGATCCAGCTGCATTTGTCGCCGGAGGAGCCGATGTCCAAGTATGGTGTCGTGTTCGAAGTCGCCGGCCCGCTGGCGATGTATGCCCGGCCGGACACGCCGGGTGCTGCGCCGGTGAGCTATCCAGCGCCCCCTTGGTCTGCTGCCAAGGGATTGTTGGAAACCATCGCGTTCCTGCACAGCGGTGCGGTGTTCTGCCCGACACGGGTCGAAATCTGTCGCCGCGTCGGCGCGCCGGGTGGCGAGGTGCGCTATCAGCGCTACGCCACCAACTATGGCGGGCCGCTGAGAAAAGCAAATCAGCGGGCCAGCGGCGCCAGCTTCCAGTTCTTTGCGACCGTCCTCTCCGACGTCTGCTTCCGAATCCATGCCGATGTGCGCGCCACCCACGATGGGCCTGGCCCCAACCCGGCGCATCACCTTCAGGATCTGTTTTCGCGCCGTTTGAAGCAGGGGCGCTGCTATCAGACACCGGCGCTGGGTTGGAAGGAATTCGTCTGCTCCTACTGGGGGCCGATCCGACCCGATCTTTATGAAATCGACACCCACCTCGACCTGACGGTGCCGTCGATGTTGGCGTCCATGTGGGATGCGCCGCGCGGCGGCCGTTTGGCGCCACGCTTCCAACAGGACGCGCGCGTCGTCCAAGGTGTTCTCACCTATGCTCAATGAACTCCGCGCCATCGAGCGGGGGCTGGCGGCCTCCGGGCTCGCCACGGCGGGCGAACGGCACCCGGACGTCAAGGAGGTCGGCAAGAGCGTGTGCGCGCGGGTGCGACTGGCCACGGACGGCACGGTCGACAGCTTGGCCTTTCTCGCGCCCGAGCAGGTCGCACAACTGTGGACGCTGCGCGACGGCCAGAAGAACAGCTTTCCCGCGGTCAATCACGCGGTTGCCAATCAGCTCGGCAGCGAAGTGGACGTCGAGACTGCGCCTCTCGACGCGCTCGCGGAAGCATTCGCCTCGCAGAACGCGGCGCCGTCCTGGGCACGGAAATCTTTCCGCCAGCGGATCGGAGAGCGACTCGCCCAACTCGACAGTTTGCGGGCAGCACCGGAATCCGCCGCGGTGCCTGCAATGTTCGAGCGCTTTATATCGGCCTCGGCCTCGCCCGCGACGCTGTTGCGCGGCATTGCCGACGCCGTCCTGCGCGCCCATCGGGACGGTGACGCGGACGCCAAGACCGCCCGCCAGTTCCTGGCGTCGGGCGGTAGGCTTTGCTTCGACATCGCCCGCGATGATTTCCCGACAGATGCCTGCACTCCCCAGCAGATTCCGGCGATCAGCCGGGCGCTCGACACCGGCGGGGACGAACGGCGGCGCGGCATTTGTGCCATGACCGGTCGGCAGGCCGACCTCGCCGACCAGTTCCCGCAGCCTAATCTCCCCACCCTCGGGCAAACTTATCTGTTCTCCAAGAACCCCGACCTGCCGGCGGTGGCGCGCTACGGCTTGATCGGCACCGCCGCGTTCGACGTTTCGCGGGAGTCGATCGGCCTCATGCGGGCGGCGCTCGACGCCGTCACCACGACCGGGCGCAAGGGCAAGACGTGGGCCAGCGTGCCCGGTGAACGGCCCAAGCAAAGCGACCTGTTGATCGCCTTCGTCGCCGGGGCACCGGATCTGGCGATCGCTCCGGTCCTGGCCGACGGGGGCGATGACGAGGAAGAGGACGAAAGCCACAGCCCCGAGGCCAGCTATGAGCGGCGGACCCAGCGGGTCATAGACGCCCTGAAAGCGGAGCGCGGCGCGACCTTCAGCGACACACCGGTGATCGTCTGCGTGATGCGCAAGGTCGACCTGGGCAACCATAAGGTGATCCTTCACCGATCGACCACGGTTGTCCAGATTGAGCGGGCTCGTGATCGCTGGCTTTCCGGTCAGGAGAACGTTCCCTCATGGCTGCGGCTGCCCGTGCGCGGCAGCGCCAAGCGGACGGCGGTTTGGGCGGCCCCTCCGCCGGTGGCGCCGCTATCGTTGCCGCGCCTGTCGCGCGTTGCGTATGTGCGGGGCGGACTGGCCGTGACGGATGTCGTCGGGGTGTCCGCAGCGGATGCGCTGGGCCTTTTCCTCGGCGACGGGGATGCGGCTCCACGCGCGCGCCGCATGCTGCGGCTCTTCCTCCACCGCTATGGCGCCCTGCTCTCCGGCGTCGTCCATTCCCTTCGCCGCGGCGGCATCGAGGCCGCGCGGCCCTACAATCGCGACGCCGCCCTGCGCGCGGTGGCCGTTTTCGGCGTGCTTTTGAACACCATCAAACCGGATGGAGCGGACGTCATGACGACCATCGCATTCAAACTGGGGCAGTTCCTCAGCGTCGCCGACCGACTTCATCTCGGCTACTGCGCGGACGTGCGCAAGGGTGCCACACCGCCGACGCTGCTGGGCAATTCGGTGCTCGCGATGGCGCAGACGCGACCGCAGAAGGCGCTCGCCGTGCTGCTGTCGCGATGGCGGGTGTACGACGCATGGGCGAAGCAACCACAGACCAGCCACAAGGCGACGCTGCTCCTCGGCAAGGATCACAAATCTCAAGAAGGCATTGCCATCCGCTGGGCCGTTTCCCAGCATCGCCGGGCTGCCGATTTGGCTCGCGAATTGAGGGAAAGCCTCGATGTGACGGTGGATGACGAATTTCGTGCCGAATTGCTCTTGGGTTATGTCGCCGGCTTGGAAAAAAAGGGGGACGAGTGACCATGATCGATTTCAATCGGGGCACGGGCATGCTGGTGATCGAAGTGCGGTGCTCCAACCCCAACGGCGACCCCGATCAGGAAAGTGACCCGCGCACCCTCAGCGCCGATGGACGGGGCCTGATCTCGCCGGTGTCGTTCAAGCGCAAGTTGCGGGATCTCGTGGAGGCCACCGACGGTCCGGTGTGGGAAAAGATCGCCACCATGCCGCACCTGATCGGCACGGATCGTCAGCACAAGGTTCTCGAAAGCCGGGGGCGCAACCGGGAGGAAATCGGCAAGCTCGATCGCGACGGCTTCACCGCCGCCTTTTGGGATGCCCGTGTCTTCGGCAACACGTTCCTGGAGTCGATGAAGGAGGCACCGAAGGACAGCAAGAAGGTCACCCGCGACCACTTCATCAACACCGGCGTCGCCCAGTTCGGCCCCGGTGTCAGTATCGCACCGGTGACGATCGAGCGGCTGACCATGACCAACAAGGCCGGCGTCGAGGGCGACAAGGACCGGGGCATGGCACCTCTGGGGTGGCGGGTGGTCCAGCACGGCGTCTACCTCATGCCGTTCTTCATCAACCCCAGCGCCGCGCGTAAGACCGGCTGCGCGGCCAGCGACATCGAACTGCTGAAGTTCCTGGTTCCCCACGCCTATCGTGCGACGGCCTCGGCCGTGCGGCCGTTCGTCGATATCCGGCACGCCTGGTATGCGGAGCACAAGGACCCGCTGGGATCGTGCCCCGACTATCTGATTGTCGAGGCGATGACACCGCGCAAGACCAAGGGCGGATCCGACGATCCGTCCACGTCGATCGAAGACTACGACGTCCCCACCGAACTGCCGGCGGACATCGCCGGGCGCCTCGCGTCGTTCGAGGACCTGTGCCGGAAGGACTGGGTTTGACGGACGCGCGTCGCCCTCTCGCCCATTCGTCACCTGACGTAACGCGGGACGGCCAATCCTACAGCGACCATGTGGGGGCGGTGGTGGCCGGCGCCACCGCGAACGCAAGAGACATGTGCGGCGGCGGCACCCGACCGCCCGATGGATTTGTACACGCGGTCGAAACGGCGGCGCGGTTCCATGACCTCGGGAAACTCGATCCGGACATCCAGGAGGTGCTGCGCCGCGGGCGTGGCGGCCGGCTTCCGTGGGACCACATCGATGCGGGTTGCGCGCATCTGGTGGCCGGGCGGAATCGTCCCGCAGCCTTCATCGTCCGGGCGCATCACGCGCCGGGACTGCCCAGGAACGAGGACCATTTCAACGTCGACAGGAAAGGCGCCAAGCTGCGCGGTCGGCGCCACGACACGGGGGAAGCCTTCGACCCGGCCCAGGTGGCGCGAACCGACCGCATGCTTGGAACCTATTTGGACGCCCACGCGGCGGCGCTTGGCCCCGTCGATGTTCCGCCGGTGAAGACCTTTCACGGGCTAGCGCTGCGGTTCGGCGTTTCCTGCCTCGTGGACTCCGACCATGCCGATACGGCGAAAGAAGACACCGGGCGTACACCGCCCAGGCCCGTGGCGCCGCGGTGGGCCGAGCGGTTGGCGGCGCTCGACACTTACGTCGCGGGCCGTGCGACGGCGAGCCTTGGCGATCAGGAGCGCAATCACCTGCGGGCGCGGTTTTACGCAGCCTGCCGGAGGGCTGACGACGATGGCCCGATCGTGGCGTGCGAAGGGCCGGTCGGGATCGGCAAGACCACAGCGGTGACCGCCCACCTGCTGGGCGTCGCGGTCGAAAAGGGACTGCGCCACCTGATCGTCGTCGCGCCCTACACCAACATCATTTCGCAAACCGTCAAGGTGCTGCGGGAGGCATTGACGCTGCCCGGCGAGACGCCGGACCAAGTGGTCGTGGAGCATCACCACCGCGCCGATTTCGCCAGCATCGACAGCCGCGACCTGGCGATCACCTGGCGGGCGCCGGTGATCGTCACCACCGCCGTGCAGTTTTTCGAGACACTGGCAGCGCGCGACCCCGCCGCGCTTCGCAAGCTCAACCAGCTTCCCCGCTCGGCGGTGTTCATCGACGAGGCACACGCCGCCCTGCCGGCGGCACTGTGGCCGCAGAACTGGCGCTGGCTTAACGAACTGGCCGATATCTGGGCGTGCCGGTTCGTTCTTGCCAGCGGGTCCCTCGCCCGCTTCTGGGAGCATCCGGGCGTCGTCGGCACACCGGTTCGGCTGCCGCAGCTGATGCCACTTGATATGGCCACCACCGCCGCGGTCGCGGAGCGCCGGCGGATTCGCATCGAAGCCCTCGGCCATCTTGGCTCCGTCGCCGCACTGGTCGCGGCGGTGGACGCCGCCGAGAGGCCGGGGCCGCGCCTCGTCATCCTGAACACCGTCCAAAGCGCGGCCGTCGTCGCACGCGCCATGCGGGATGAGGGATTGGACGTTCTGCATCTCTCGACGGCCCTGTGCCCGCGCGATCGGGAGACTGTGCTTGCACTGGTGGAGAACCGCCTGCGCGGTTCCGACACCGACTGGACGCTGGTGGCGACGAGTTGCGTCGAGGCGGGCGTCGACCTCTCCTTCAGGACGGCGTTCCGCGAACGGTTCAGCGTGTCGAGCCTGTTGCAGGTGGCCGGACGGGTCAATCGCCATGGCGAGCATGACGTCCGAGGCGGCGGCGAGGTCTTCGACTTCACGCTCTCCGAAGCCGGGGGTATTGTCCGCCATCCCGCCGCCCGGCACGCCGCCGGTGTTCTGGGAAAGCTGCTGGACGGCGGCTGGTTCCGGGACGCGGACCGGCTTCCGGCTGATATCGTCACCCGCGCCATGGCTGACGAACTCCGCGAAAGGGGGATCACGGACGTGGCGACGACGTCCCCCCTAGTCCTGGCCGAGCGTGCGAAGGACTACCCCGGCGTCGCCGACCTCGGCCGCGTGATCGACGCCGATACACGCCTCGTGGTCGTCGATCCCGAACTGTTGCGGCGCGTGGCGGCGCACGACGGGGTGACCGCTCGCGATCTGCTGCGCGGCAGCGTGCAGATTTGGGCGGCCAAGATCGCCGCCTATCACCTGGAACCGGTCCCGGGCCGGCCGGACGTGTACGGCTGGACCGGCACGTATGACGGGACCTTCCTCGGCTACATGGCCGCCGTTCTGGAATGGCGCGACATCGACCAGACCGGGCTGTTCATCGCATGATCGCGGACGACGACGACCCCATCCCCCTGTCGGCGCTCCAGCACCAGCTCTACTGCCCGCGGCAGTGCGCGCTGATCCATCTGGAGCGGCAGTGGGCGGAGAACCGCTTCACGGCGGAGGGGCGCATCCTGCACGAGGCCGCCGACGCCGGCGGGCAGGAGCGGCGCGGCGGCGTCCGCACGGTGCGCGCCATGCCCCTGCGCTGCCGCCGGCTGGGCATCGGCGGGGTGGCCGACGTGGTGGAGCTGCACGGCCCCGACGGCCGGCCGTACCCGGTGGAGTACAAGCGCGGCAAGCCCAAGGCGCACCGCGCCGACGAGGTGCAGCTCTGCGCCCAGGCCCTGTGCCTGGAGGAGATGTTCGCCACCGAGGTGCCGGAAGGCGCGCTGTTCTATGGCGAGACCCGGCGCCGCGTGGCGGTGCCGTTCGACGCCGCCCTGCGCGCGCTCACCGAACGGGTCGCCACCGAGACCCGGGCGATGCTGGACAGCGGGCGCACGCCGCCGCCGGTGTGGAGCGCGCGGGTCTGCGGCGCCTGCTCCCTGATCGACACGTGCCAGCCCAAGCGCCTTGCCGCGCCGCCGTCGGTGGCCGGCTGGCTGGCCCGGCAGCTGGACCAGCCGCCGGACGGCGGCGTGGCCCGGCCGCCGGACGACCATGCGGAGGACTGACCCATGCGCCGCCACCTGAACACCCTGTTCGTGACGACCGAGGGCGCCTGGCTGCGCAAGGACCGCGAGAACATCGTGGTCGAGGTCGAAGGGGCCGAGCGTGGCCGGGTGCCGATCCACCTGATGGGCGGCGTCGTCTGCTTCGGCCGCGTCGGCATGTCGCCCGCCCTGATGGGGCACTGCGCGGAGACCGGCGTGGCCGTGTCGTTCCTGACCGAGCATGGCCGCTTCCTCGCCCGGGTCGAGGGGGCGCAGAGCGGCAACGTGCTGCTGCGCCGCCGCCAGTACCGCGCCGCCGACGAGGCCGACGCCACCCTGGCCATCGCCCGGGCCATCGTCGCGGCCAAGGTGGCGAACCAGCGGACCGTGCTGCGCCGGGCCCTGCGCGACCACGGGGCGGGGATGGCGGAGCCGGACCGGGCGCGCCTGGACGAGGCCCAGCGCCGCCTCGGCGACGCCGCACGGCGGGCCGCCGAGGCCCCCGATGCCGACACCGCGCGCGGCATCGAGGGCGAGGCGGCGAACGCCTATTTCGGCGTCTTCGGGCTGCTGATCCGGCGTGACGACGCGGCGTTCCGCTTCGACGGGCGCAGCCGCCGGCCGCCGCTGGACCCGCCCAACGCGGTGCTGTCGTTCCTCTACGCCATGCTCGGGCACGACTGCCGCTCGGCCCTGGAGACGGTGGGCCTCGACCCCCAGGTCGGCTTTCTCCACCGCGACCGGCCGGGGCGGTCCAGCCTGGCGCTGGACCTCATGGAGGACCTGCGCCCGGTGCTGGCCGACCGGGTGGCGCTCAGCCTGATCAACCGCCGGCAACTGGGGCCGGACGATGTCCGCCGGCTGGAGAACGGCGCCGTCCTGCTGACCGACGACGCGCGCAAGACGGTGCTGGCGGCGTGGCAGGAGCGCAAGAAGGACGAGGTGGTCCATCCCTTCCTGGAGGAGCGGATGAGCTTCGGCCTGGTGCCCCACATCCAGGCGCGGCTTCTCGCCCGCCACCTGCGGGGCGATCTGGACGGCCATCCGCCGTTCGTCTGGAAATAGCGGTCACGCCGGGAGGGACGGCCGATGCTGATGCTGATCACCTACGACGTGAGCACCGAGACACCCGCCGGCCGGCGGCGGTTGCGCCGGGTGTCGAAGGCCTGCCTGGATCGCGGCCAGCGCGTCCAGCTCTCGGTGTTCGAGTGCGAGGTGGACCCGGCCCAATGGGCGGCCTTGCGGGCCCGGCTGATCGGCGCGATCGACCCCGCCACCGACAGCCTGCGGTTCTACCACCTGGGCGCCGACGCCAAGCGGCGCATCGAGCACGTCGGGGCCAAGCCGGTGCTGGACCTGGACGGCCCGCTGGTGTTCTGAAGCCCCGGCACCGCGCCGCGCGAACCCCAAGCGCCCACCGAAACGCCGGGGGGTTCGCGCAGCGCGCACCCCCCTGTTCCACAAGACGATGTCCGCAAAGCCCTGGCGCCAGCGCCAGCGCGGGCCCAGGATAACGCCGAGGTTCGCGCCACGCGGTCGGATTGTGGTTCTTTGACAAATGGATACAGTGGAGGAGTCGCCCCCCATGCGGGGGCGTGGATCGAAACAGAGCCGCACCGATCTCGGCGGCATGGCCACCACGTCGCCCCCCATGCGGGGGCGTGGATCGAAACATTCCTTGTCATGCACGGCACCAACGAAACGGGGGGTCGCCCCCCATGCGGGGGCGTGGATCGAAACTGCTGGTGCTGGCCGGGGCGGTGGGCGCCGCGCTGGTCGCCCCCCATGCGGGGGCGTGGATCGAAACGCCACGGGCGGCGACCTCGACCACCTCGCCGCCGTCGCCCCCCATGCGGGGGCGTGGATCGAAACTACAACGTGGCCCGGCTGGACGGTGAGGACGACAGTCGCCCCCCATGCGGGGGCGTGGATCGAAACGCCACCGTCGGCACCGCGGACACCCACGCCGCGGTCGCCCCCCATGCGGGGGCGTGGATCGAAACCGCACCTGGGCGTGGCGGCGGCGCGAGATCGACGCGTCGCCCCCCATTGTTGCCATCGCTGGAAAATGACCCGGGTTCATCGGGCGAAAACTGACCCACCGCTTCTAGACTCCCCCCCGACCTGCGCGGAGGGGGGAGGGATGCAGACAGCGGAGGGAGTTATGGAAATCCGGGTTATGTTGAAGCAGGGCAAGGGCATCCGGGAGATTGCCCGTGAGTTGGGCCTGTCTCGGAACACGGTTCGGCGGTATGCGCGGGGGGCGGAGCCCGGCTACACGGCGCGGCCGCCGGTGGCTGGGAAACTGGCGGCTCACGCGGATTGGCTGGCGGAACGGGTGCGGCAGGCGGCGCCGGAGCGTTTGTCGGCGACAGCGCTGCTTACGGAACTGCGCCAGCGCGGCTACGACGGCGGCATCACCCTCCTTCGCGAGCATCTGGCGACGCTTCGGCCGTCGGCGGAACCCGAGGCGGTGGTCCGTTTCGAGACGGCGCCGGGCGATCAGATGCAGGTCGATTGGGCCGTGGTGCGGCGCGGCGCGGATCGCCTGTCGGCCTTCATCGCGGTGCTCGGCTACAGCCGCGCTGCTTACGTCGAGTTCGTCACCGATGAGAAGCTGGAGACGCTGATCGGCTGCCATCAGGAAGCCTTCGTGTCTTTCGGTGGCGTGCCGCGGACGATCCTTTACGACAACATGCGTACGGTGGTGGTCGGGCGTGACGTCTATGGCCCCGGTCTGCACCGTTTCCAGCCGGCCTTCCGGGATTTTGCCCACCATGCCGGCTTTCGGCCGCGCCTGTGTCGTCCGTACCGGGCCAAGACCAAGGGGAAGGTGGAGCGGTTCATCCGGTATTTGCGCGACAGTTTCCTGGTGCCGCTGACGACGCGGCTGGAGCAGCGCGGCGAGAGGCTGGACGCGATGACCGCCAACATCGAGGTGCGCAAGTGGCTGCGCGACGTGGCCAACACCCGCGTCCATGGCGGAACCGGCCAGGTGCCGTTGGAACGGCTGGCCGAGGAGCGGCCGGCGTTGCAGCCGCTGCCGCAGCCCTGGCCGGGGAGGCTGTCGCTGGTGCCGGCGACCGCCGCGACGCCGGCGCCGGTTGTGCAGCATTCGCTGGCCGTCTACGACGCGCTGCTGGCCGCGGGTGAGGTGGCGTGATGGACCTTCAGCATCAGCGTATCGCCGAGCTGTGCGAGGACCTGCGCTTGGCCGGGGTTGCCGGACAGTGGCCGGCGCTGGCCCAGGACGCCGCCCGCCGCTCCGCCACCTTTGCCGACTTCCTGGAAACCGCATTGCGGGCCGAGAGGGATCTGCGCCGCGCTCGGGCGCGAACGACCCTGGCCACGCTGGCCAGCTTTCCGGCGGTCAAGACGCTCGACCAGTACGACTTCGACTTCGCCGTCGGCGCACCGCGCCAGCAGATCATGGAATTGGCCACCCTGGCCTTCATCGAGCGCACGGAGAACGTGGTGTTCCTCGGGCCCAGCGGCGTCGGCAAGACCCACCTGGCCATCGCGCTCGGCTACCTCGCCACCCAGCGCGGCATCAAGACCCGCTTCATCACCGCAGCCGACCTGGTGCTCCAACTGGAAACGGCACAGCGCCAGGGGCGGCTGAAGGAGTACATGAACCGGACGGTGATGCCCTACCGGCTGCTGATCATCGACGAGATCGGCTATCTGCCGCTCGGCCGCGAGCAGGCGAACCTCTTCTTCCAGGTGGTGGCCAAGCGCTACGAGAAGGGCTCGGTGGTGGTGACCTCGAACCTCACCTTCGGCAGCTGGGATCAGGCCTTCGCCGGCGACGCGGTGCTCACCGCCGCCATGCTCGATCGCCTGCTCCACCACGCCGCCCTCGTCCAGATCCAGGGCGACAGCTGGCGCCTCAAGGACAAGCGCAAGGCCGGCTTCGCTCCCAAATCCGAGGGAAAATGAACGCCGCCGCGGGGTGGGGCTCGCCCCACCCCGCGGCGCTTCGGTGGGTCAGTTTTCGACCGGTGCCAAAGAGCCAAAGTGGGTCAGTTTTCAGCCGGCGTTGACACCGGCGTTCATGGGACTCTGCTGACGGTATCGTTGCTCTGCGGTGGTGACACGGGGAAATGGGAATTCACCAACCGCTTGCCGGCAGGCATCCACCCGGACAGTCCGTTTGGAACTTCCATGCAAAGGCTCGATTCGCTCACCCCGGCATGCCGGCACCCCGCCTTGTCCACGGCCTCGATATGGAAGATCCATGCAGGAGTTTGGAACTTCCATGCAGCGACTCGAGCGCGACTCGGCTTATCCTCTGGAACTTCCATGCATAGCAAATAGGAGGAATCAAATAAACCCTACAAATAGCCTGCGCATGGAAGTTCCAAATGGACAGGCGCCGCGGTCGCGTGTTGTGCTGCCAATCAGTATGGAGTTGGACGCATGGGCACTCTGCATCACCTGATCCGGCGTCACGGCCGTGACGAGGCTCGTCGTCGCATCGACAATGAAGATCTCCCGTTCTTCGCCGTTGCTTCGTCCATTCTCGAAGAGAGCAGCGATGAAACTGGCCTGACCTACTCAGGCTTCTGCTTCACCAGTCTGCCCCATCGCCGCCTCAAACCCGACCAGCCCTGGTTCCGACGCAACGGCCGCGTCTCGTTGCTCGTCGAACCGGGACGGCGACCGACGACACGCACACCGAACGGCCCGGAAGATTATGAGTTTCTCGGCGTTCCGTACGGCCCGAAGGCCCGGCTGATCCTTCTCTATCTGCAGACCGAGGCGGTCCGGAACCGATCGCCGGTCGTCGAGCTCGGACGCTCGATGAACGCCTGGCTGATGCGCATGGAAATTCCAACCGGTGGCCGCACCTACGCCGAGGTCCGCGCCCAGGCCGAACGCATCAGCCGATGTCGGCTGAGCTTCGATTATCACGGCGACGACGGCCGAAAGGGCTTTTCGAACGAAGGCTTCGTGCGCGACGGCATCAGCCTGCGCGCTGACGACCGCCAGGCCCACCTGTGGGAAGATACGGTACGGCTGAGCCAGGGCTTCTACGACGTGCTGACCGCACACCCCGTTCCGGTGTGGGAGCCGGCAATCAAGCACCTCGCCTCGAAGAGTGCTGCGCTCGACGTCTACATCTGGCTGGCTTATCGGTTGCGCGCGCTCGACCGGCCGACGTCGGTGAGCTGGACGGCGCTGCACGCGCAGTTCGGCTCGGGCGATGCGAGTGCCTTGCGTGGCTTCAAGGCCGGCTTCCGCGAAGCGATGCGGTACGCACTCGCCGTCTACGAAGAGGCACGGGTCGAAGAGGCTGATGGCGGCTTTATGCTCCATCCGTCGGCGCCGCCGATCCCCGAACGCCGGATCGGAAAGCCGGGATGATCCTTGTCCACGACTGCATCGGGGATGGCCGGTGAGCGTCACCGTCCGGGCGCGCCGGGCGAAGGTCGAGTGATCAGACACCGGCAGTCCCGTCGCGAAACCGCCCTCCCCCTTCCAGGAAGTCGGCGTAGGCCTTCGCCAGCCGCGAGACGTCCAGCAGCTTGCGTGGCGCGCCGTCCGGCTTGCCGGTGTCGGTGACGATGCGGCCGCCGAAGCCGACGACCTCCGCCACCGTCGCGGCGAACTCGGCGATCGTCACCTCCCGGCCGGTGCCGACGTTCAGGAACCGGTCGCCGGAATAGCGCTCCAGCGTGAAGGCACAGGCGTCGGCGAGGTCGTCGACGTACAGGAACTCGCGCCGCGGCGTTCCGGTGCCCCAGATCACCACCTCGCCGGCCCCCGCCTCCTTCGCCTCGTGGAAGCGCCGGATCAGCGCCGCCGGCACATGGCTGTGCAGGGGGTGGTAGTTGTCGCCCGGCCCGTACAGGTTGGTCGGCATCAGCGAGACGAAGTCGCAGCCGTACTGGCGGCGATAGGCCTGGCACAGCTTGATGCCGGCGATCCTGGCGATCGCGTACCACTCGTTGGTCGGCTCCAGCGGCCCGGTCAGCAGGTGCTCCTCCTTCATCGGCTGCGGCGCCAGCCGGGGATAGATGCACGAGGAGCCGAGGAAGAGGAGCTTGCGCACGCCCGCGCGCCAGGCGCCGTCGATGAGGTTGGTCTCGATCAGCAGGTTGTCGCGCAGGAAGTCGACGGGGTAGGTGCTGTTGGCGTGGATGCCACCGACCTTGGCGGCGGCGACCACCACGGCGTCGGGCTGCCGGTCGGCCAGCCATGCCTCCACCGCGGCCTGGCGCGTCAAGTCCAGTTCGGAACGATCGACGGTCAGCACCTCGGCCGCGGCGTCCCGCAGGCGGCGGACGACGGCCGCGCCGACCATACCCCGGTGTCCGGCGACCCAGATCCCGCGGCCGGCCAGGGGGAACATGGCGCTACCTTCACGATGGTTTCGAAGCGGTGCTTCGTGTCCCCGGGATTGATGCGTTCGGGTGAATAGCCGACCGTGAAGTCGCGCCCATAGACCAGCCCCGATGCCTCCTCGGGCCGCGGCCGTCGGCCGGGGAATGCGGTCCAGCAGGGCGGTGCGCTGCCGGACCGCGGGCTCGCGAGAAAATTTTCTCGCGGCCGGCTTGGGTTGATTCAATCACTGCCCATGAGCGTCAACCACCACCTTGACCGTCCTCCGAATGCCGCGCAACAGTGGCACCCGCAACTCGCGAGGGGGACGGCGCATGCGCGGCGGGGACATCAAGGCGTTTCGGGAGCGGCAGGGGCAGAACCAACCCGAGTTCGCCTCCTGGCTCAACGCCCGTCTGGGGCGCAAGTACGACAAGGCCAAGATCTCCCGCTGGGAGAACGACAGCGAGAAGGTGCCGGCGGCCGTGGTCTCGCTGATCCTCAAGGAGACGATTGGCACTGTCGTCGAGCACGGCCCCGCCCTGCTGGTGGTCGCGGCGAACCGCAAGGGCGGCGTCGGCAAGACGGCTTTCTGCGTCAACACCGCCACGCTGCTCGCCCGCCACTTCAAGGTCCTGCTGGTCGACGCCGATCCCCAGGCCAACGCGACCATCCACACCGGAATCAATCCCATCGAGCACGAGCGCCAGGAGAGGACGCTGTATTATGCGCTGCAGGCGGCGCACAAGGCGCGCGGCGGCACCGTCGACCTCGGCCCGTACATCGTGACCACGGCAAGCGGTCTCGACGTCCTGCCCAGCGGCATGCGCCTGGGCGACGCCGAGACCGAACTGCACAACCAGCCCGGCGGCCACTGCGCCCTGCGCGAGTGCCTGGACGGTGTGCGGCAGGTCTACGACTTCATCTTCATCGACACCCCGCCCCATTTCGGGCAGCTCACCATCAACGCCCTGACGGCCGCCACCACGGTGGTCGTTCCCTGCCAGACGGAGATGCTGTCGGTCGCCGGCGTCGAGTTCCTGCTGGAGAACCTCGAGTTCATCCGGCGGCGGACGAACCCCGGCGTGGGCGTGCTCGGCATCCTGCCGACCATGTTCGACCGGCGCCTGACCCAGGACCAGGCCTCGCTGGAGGACATCCACAACACCTTCGGCCGGAGCTTGCGGGTCTTCGATCCGGTGCCGCGCGCCACCGTCTACGCCCAGGCCGTCGCGGCGGGCCGCGCCGCCCTGGAGGCGGTGCCGGACGCGCCCGGCTCCGATGTCTACCAAGCCATCGTCGACGCGCTCATCGAGGAGCGCGCGCGCCTGCCGGAGGTCATGAACCATGTCGCGTAAGCTCGCCCGCACCAACACCGCCGTGCTGGCGACCGCCGCCGCGGACCGCGAAGCCCGCGCGGCCGGGCAGGGCTACGGCCGCACGGGGCCCATCATCGTCGAGGTCGACGTCGACCGCGTCGTCGCCAACCCGCACCAGCCCCGCCGCCACTTCGACCCGGCCGACATGGAGGCGCTGAAGGCCTCGATCCGCCGGCACGGGCTGGCGCAGCCGATCGGCGTCCAGCAGCTCAGCGACGGGCGCTTCCAGATCGTCTTCGGCGAGCGGCGATACCGCGCCGTGAAGGACCTCGGTCACGCCACCATCTATGCCGTGACGGTGTCCGGCGCTCCCGACGAGCTCGCCCTCATCGAGAACGTGGTGCGCAGCGACCTGTCCCCCTTCGAGGAGGGCGACGCCTACGCCCGGCTCATGGAGCGGCACGGCTACCGCCAGGAGGACATCGGCCGCATGGTCGGCAAGGACCGCGTCGACATCTCGCGCGCCCTCATCATCAGCCGCCTGCCGCAGCGCATCCGCGACGAGTATCCGCAACACCGCCCGGCCCGCTACAAGCTGGTGGAGATCGGCCGCGCCAAGGGCGAGGACGAGCAGCTGCGGATGTGGGACGCGCTCAAGAGCGAACGGGCCCCGGACGAGGAAACCGAAGCCGCGGCGGGAAACGCGGCGGCGCCGGCGCCGGCGCGGGCAAGGCGCGCAAGCGAAAACGTCCTGAGCGGAACCGCGCTGTCGAAGCCGCTGGCCCGGGCGGTGGTCAAGGCACGCGCGACGGTCGCCGCGGTCCGCGGCCAAGCCTCGAGCCTTGCCGACGTCGACCGGCTGGTCCTCCAGGCCATCCGTGACGAGATCGACGCGATCCTGCGCACCGGCGCGGACGCCGAATAGAACCGATCCGCGCGAGAAAATTTTCTCGCGCCGCCCGCTCGTGAAGAAGCAGCCGGCGGGCCGCAGCGACAGGGGCGGGCCTTCCGGCCCGCGCCCTCGTCCCTCAGGGCATCGATACCGCACCGTCCTTCAGGTGGGACGACAGCGTGTTCCAGGGAGGAGCCGGTGTCATCAGCCGGATGATCAGAGCCTGCCTCCCTCCGATCCATAACCCGCGCGGCCGCTTCCGCCAGACCGTCCACTGCCAAATCGACGGTGCCGGTGCAGCACCTTTGTGCCCGATCGTGCCGGGGAGACGGATAGGCCGTCACCGCGCTTCGGCATTCAACGCAGGTTTAAGTTCCGTGACCCGGTGAGTTTTCCGCCTGCCCCTGTTCCGATGCGGCCGAGGAGGCGATGCCATGGCCTCTGTCCGGCCGGCAGCGCGGCATTGCCATCCAGGACCGTTGCGGTGCGCCGCCTCTGCGCCGGGCCGCCGCCGGTGGGAACGTTTGTACAGCCCTGACAAACGGCCGTTTCTCCGCAACGGACGAAACTGTACAAAGGGGCCCCGACCTTTCCACGGAGCCCCCGGACCATGGCGCTGATCGGCTACGCCCGCGTGTCGACCGAGGACCAGGTGACCGACAGCCAGATGGACGAGTTGCGCGCCGCCGGCTGCGCGGTGATCTTCGAGGAGAAGGCGTCGGGCGCCAGCCGGGCCCGGCCGGAGCTGGCGAAGGCGCTGCACCGGGTGGGGCGGGGCGACACGCTGGTGGTGGCCCGCATCGACCGCCTGGCGCGCTCGCTGTCGCACCTGCTGGAGGTGATCGAGCGGCTGGAGGCGGGCGGGGCGCACTTCCGCTCGCTGCGCGACCCCATCGACACATCAACCCCGCAGGGCAAGTTCGCGCTTCAGGTGCTGGGGGCGGCGGCCGAGCTGGAGCGCGCGCTGATCCGCGAGCGCACCAAGGCCGGCCTGCGCGCGGCCAGGGCGCGGGGCAGGGTGGGGGGAAACCCCGGCCTGCGCGCCCGCGACCCGGCGGCGCTGAAGACGCTGTCCGACCAGCGCGACCGTCGGTACGTGGCCGACCTGATCGCCGGCGCCGAGGCGTGGCTGCCGCGGGTGCGCGAGCTGCGCCCCACCCGCTCGTGGGCCGGGGTGGCCAAGGCGCTGGGCGGCACCGGGGCCGGCGGGCGGCCGTGGACCGCCGACCGGCTGGCGCGGGCGGTGCACCGGCTGGTCAAGGAAGGGTTGGCGGAGGAAACCCTGCTGGTGCCGCCGCCGCGCAAGCCGCCGCAGGAGCGCCTTCTGGTGGTGGTGGCCGGCATCGCCGGCGCCGACCCGACGCTCAGCCTACGCGACATCGCCGCGCGCCTCCAGGCGATGAACGTGCGCACGCCGCGCGGCGGCGTCGAGTGGTCGCCCTCCTCGGTCAAGGCCGTGCTCGACCGGGCCAAGCGCTTCGGCCTGGTCGGGGCAGGGCAGAGCGCGGCCAAGGAGCGCCACGGAACGTAGGGTCAGCCGGCCCGGCTCAAGCCCACTCACCTCCGCCAATCCCGGCGCGGCTCACACCGGCCTGATCGCCCAGCATTGGGACGACCTGTTGCGCCTCGCCGGTTCGCTCAAGCTGGGCCTTGTACAGGCTGGCGGGTTGATGCGCACGCTCCAGACGAACGATCGACCGACCCGTCTGGCGCGGGCGCTGGAGGCGTTGGGGCGGATCATCAAGACACTGTATCTGCTGGCCTACATCAACGACGAAACCTACCGCCGCCGGATTCTTATTCAGCTCAACCGCGGCGAAGGCCGTCACCAACTCGCCCGCATCGTTTTCCACGGCAAACGCGGTGAATTGCGTCAGCACTACCGCGAGGGTCAGGAAGACCAGCTCGGTGCCCTCGGTCTGGTCGTCAATGCCATCATTCTGTGGAACACGATCTACATGGATGCCGCTCTCGACCAACTGCGAGCGGAAGGGTTCGACGTGCGTGACGAGAACGTGGCGCGGCTGTCGCCGCTCGGCTTCGACCACATCAACATGCTCGGCCGTTACGCTTTCACCTTACCGGATGGGGTCGCCCGTGGCGAATTGCGCCCGCTTCGTGACCCCAGGAATGCAGCTCCGGATACCGACTGAGGCCCTTACCTAGGTTTTCCGTTCCGTTGCTACTCGACCCCCGATGACCAGCCTCGGCATGCCGACCTCCCGGAAGGTCGCCTGAACTCCATCGCCTCTGGGCGAAATCCGTCCTCAGGCCGAGTTCTGCACCAAAGTCGCCGCCCGGAGCAACACGGCTCGGCAAGCAGGAGGCAACTTATGTCTCGCCATACCGATGGGGCCGAATTAAGAGTTGGTTTACAGGGAAAGGCGTCTTCTTGCGCTTGCAAAGCCCCTGTGGTTCGGGTGCGGAGTTGAGTCGACGGTCGGGAGAGGGCTTTATGCAGTTCGAACACGTGCTGGTTACCGGTGGGGCGGGATATGTCGGCAGTGCCCTGGTTCCCCGGCTGCTCGCGGCCGGGCATCGGGTGACCGTCTACGACATCATGTATTTCGGTTCGGATCACCTCCCGAAAGACGATCCAAGGCTTCGTGTGATCGAGGCCGACATTCGGGACACGGCCACCTTCCATACGGCGTGCGAGGGCGTGGACGCGGTTATCCATCTCGCCTGCATCTCCAATGACCCGAGCTTCGAACTGGACGAACACCTCAGCACCTCGATCAATTACGAGTGCTTCGAGCCGATGGTCGTCGCGGCGAAGGCTGCCGGAGTCCGGCGCTTCATCTACGCGTCCACCAGTTCGGTCTACGGTGTCAGCGACGCTCCGGACGTGACCGAGAACCACCCCCTGGTGCCGCTTACGCTCTACAACAAGTTCAAAGGCATGTGCGAACCGCTGCTGTTCAAGCACCAGTCCGACACCTTTACCTGCGTGACGATTCGTCCTTCAACCGTGTGTGGTTACGCACCGCGTCTGAGGCTCGACCTGTCGGTCAACATCCTGACGAACCATGCCATCAACAACCGCAGGATCACCGTGTTCGGCGGCGACCAGATGCGCCCGAACATCCACATCGACGATATGGTCGACCTCTATCTTCTGCTTCTCGACCTTCCCAAGGAGCAGATCGCCGGGGAGACCTTCAACGCCGGCTACCGGAACATGACGATCGCCGAGATCGCCGGTGTTGTCCGCAAAGTCGTGATGGAGGAGTTTCCCGAACTGGGGGAGATCGAGATCATCCGCACGCCCTCCGACGACAAGCGATCCTACCACGTCAATTCGGACAAGATTCGCAAGGCCATCGGGTTCGAGCCCAAGCGTACCGTGGAGGACGCGGTGCGCGATCTGTGCGTCGCCTTCCGGGCGGGCAAGATCCCCGACAGCCTGGCCGACGACCGCTATGTGAACGTCAAGACCCTGAAGGCGCTGGAGCAGGCGTGACCATGGCAAACGCGAGTCCCCACGCCCCCGTTGCCGTCGTCACCGGTGGTTGCGGCTTCATCGGCAGTCACATGGTCGACCTGCTGCTGTCGCGTGGCTACCGTGTGCGCGTGATCGACAGCCTTGTCGGGGGGCGTGAGGCCAACCTCGCCCACCATGCCGCGGATTCCCGCTTGTCGCTGGAGATCGGCGACATCCGCTCCCTGGAACCGGACAACACGCTCTTCGCCGGGGCCGACGCCGTGTTCCACTTCGCCGGCATCGGCGATATCGTGCCGTCGATCGAGCGGCCGATCGAGTACATGGACACCAATGTCATGGGAACGGTTCGCGTGCTCGAGGGCGCCCGAGCCGCCGGCATCCGGAAGTTCGTCTATGCCGCTTCGTCCACCTGCTACGGACTGGCGGAGGTGCCGACGCGCGAGGATCATCCCATCGATCCGAAGTATCCCTACGCGCTCAGCAAGTACCAGGGCGAGCAGGCGGTATTCCATTGGAACCGCGTCTACGGCTTGCCGGCCAACTCCATCCGCATCTTCAACGCCTATGGCACGCGCTCACGGACGTCGGGTGCGTACGGCGCGGTGATCGGCGTCTTCCTGCGCCAGAAGCTGGCGGGCAAGCCGTTCACCGTGGTCGGTGACGGCACGCAGCGCCGCGACTTCATCTACGTCACCGACGTGGCCCGTGCCTTCCTGGCCGCGGCGGAGACGAACCGGGCCGGCCGCGCCTACAACGTCGGTGCGGGCAACCCGCAGCCGGTCAACCGCCTCGTCGAGCTGCTGGGGGGCGAGGTCACCCACCTTCCCAAGCGTCCGGGCGAGCCGGACTGCACCTGGGCCGACATCACGCGCATCCGGGATGAACTCGGCTGGTCGCCCGAGGTGGACTTTGCCGAGGGCGTGGGGCGCGTCCTGCAGAACATCGATTACTGGGCCGAGGCACCCCTTTGGACTCCGGACGCCATTGCCCGGGCGACGTCGTCCTGGTTTCGCTATCTCGGTCCCGGAACGACGGAGCCAACCGCATGACCGCGGGAAACACGACGATGGACGCCCGGACGGCCACGGGCCGGCAGGCGCCGATGGACGCCCTCGCGCACAAGATGCGGCCCCTGAACGATCTCGTGCGCATCACCGAAGCAGCGCGGGCCGCGGGAGAGACCGTCGTGCTGGCGCACGGTGTCTTCGACCTCCTGCACATGGGGCACGTGCGCCATCTCCAGGAGGCGCGGCGGAACGGCACCATGCTGATCGTCACGCTGACGCCGGACCGCTTCGTGAACAAGGGCCCGAACCGGCCCGTGTTCACCGAGGTGCTGCGCATGGAGATGCTGGCTTCCCTGTCGTTCGTCGACTACGTCGCGATCAACATCGGGCCGACGGCGGAGCCGGCGATCGCGGCGGTCCGGCCGCACGTCTACGTCAAGGGCCCGGACTATGCCGACGCGGCCCAGGACGTCACCGGCAAGATCCATGACGAGCGTGCGCTGGTCGAGAGCTATGGCGGCCGCATCACCTTCACCGAGGACATCACCTTCAGTTCCACGGAACTGATCAACCGTTACCTCAACCCGTTCCATCCCGACCTGCGCGAGTTTCTCGATGGCATGCGGGGGTCCGGCGATCTCGAGCGCATACGGGCGCTGATCGAAGACGTCGGGTCCAAGCGTGTCCTGATCGTCGGCGACAGCATCATCGACGAATACCGGTACGTCCTGCCGATGAGCAAGACGCCGAAGGAAAACCTGATCGCCACGCTGCACCAGTCGGGCGAGTTGTTCGCCGGCGGCGTGCTGGCAACGGCGAATCACGTCGCCAGCCTGTGCCGGGAGGTCGACGTCCTGACGGTGCTGGGCGGCGAAGACAGCCGTGAGGAGTTCATCCGCACTCACCTCAAGCCCAATGTCGGGCTGCGCGCGCTGGTTCGCGGGAAG
This sequence comes from Azospirillum sp. NS33, assembly GCF_059703765.1. Taxonomy (NCBI): domain Bacteria; kingdom Pseudomonadati; phylum Pseudomonadota; class Alphaproteobacteria; order Rhodospirillales; family Azospirillaceae; genus Azospirillum; species Azospirillum sp. NS33. The sequence goes on from NZ_BAAKJB010000015.1 coordinate 81,891, forward strand.
GGGCCCACGACCCGCAAGTGCCGGTACGTCGATCAGAGCACGCTGCGCAAGCTGTTCGAGGTCTATCACATGGACGACACGCCGGTCGAACCGGCGCTGGAAAGCGTCCTGATCAACACCATCCGCTCCATCGCCGCCGACTATGACCTGGTGATCGTCAACGATTTCGGTCATGGAATGATCTCGCCGGCGAGCGTCGCTGCGCTCATCGAGAGCGCCCGGTTCCTTGCGGTCAACACCCAGACCAACAGCGCCAATTTCGGCTACAACCTGATCACCAGGTTTCCGCGCGCCGATTACGTCTGCATCGACGCGGCCGAGGCGCGGCTGGCGGCCGGCGACAAGTTCAGCCCGGTCGACGCGATCATCGGCGAGCGCCTGGCTCCGGCCATCCGCTGTCCGCGGATCATCGTCACCCAGGGTGCGAAGGGCTGCATCGGGTACACCGAAGGAGAGCCGCCGTGCCGGGTGCCGGCCTTTGCCGACCGGGTGGTCGACACGGTCGGCGCGGGCGACGCCTTCCTGGCGGTGACCGCGCCTCTGATGGCCGCGGGCGGTCACCTGCGCGACGTGGCGTTCGTCGGCAACGTGGCCGGTGCCCTCAAGGTGGGCATCGTTGGCCACCGGGCGTCGGTCGACAAGGCGGCCCTGATCAAGTCCATCATCTCCCTGCTGCGCTGAAGGATGCCCGGCCGATGGCCCGTTCCGACGTTCAGGACTATTTCGCCACGCTCGCCTCTCTGTGCGGCAGCGCCGGCGCCACCGACGACGCCGGGCGGGCGATGACGCTGGAGGAGGCGGTGGCGGCGGCCATCGCCGCGATGCGGGCGGCCGGCGAGCGCTGCAACAAGCTGATGGTGGTCGGCAACGGCGGCAGCGCGGGGATTGCTAGCCATCTTGCCATCGATTACTCCAAGAACGGAGGCATCCCGACGATGGCATTCAATGACGGGGCTGCCCTGACCTGCCTTGGCAACGATCTCGGCTACGAGAACGTCTTTTCGCGCCAGATCACCATGTTCGGCCGCGAAGGCGACCTGCTCGTCGCGATCAGCAGTTCAGGCCGCTCGCCCAACATTCTGGAGGCGGTCAAGGCGGCGCGGGCGCTCGGCTGCGGAGTGCTGACGCTGAGCGGCTTCGACGCTGACAACCCTTTGCGACGCATGGGTGACCTCAACTTCCACGTGGCCTCGCACCTCTATGGCTTCGTCGAGGTGTCCCATCTCGCCATCTGCCACGCCATTCTCGACATCGCCATGGGCTGGTCATCGGCGAGGGCGGAGACCGGGCGGGCATGATCCCGGAATCGCTCGGCATCGACTTTGACAACACGATCGTCTGCTACGACCATGTCTTTGCACCGGCCGCTGCCGCCATGGGTCTTCTCGATCACGATTTCTGCGGCGACAAGGCGGCGGTGAAGGCCGCGATCCGCGCATCCGCCGCCGGGGAGGCCGGTTGGATGCGCCTGCAGGGACAGGTCTATGGCCGCTTCATGGCGCGCGCACGCCTGCACGACGGGGTGCCGGCTTTCCTGGCGGCATGCCGGGAACGCGGCGTTCCCGTCCGCATCATCAGCCACAAGACCGAGCACGGCCATTTCGACGACGCCCGCGTCAACCTGCGCGATGCGGCGCTGCGGTGGATGGCCGATACCGGCCTGTTCGACACCGCCCGGACCGGGTTGGTGCCGGAGCGGGTCCACTTCGAGGCGACCCGCGACGCCAAGATCCGCCGCATTGCCGGGTCCGGGTGTTCCGATTTCATCGATGACCTGCCCGAGGTCCTGCTCGACCCTGCGTTTCCGAGCGGCGTCAGCCGCCATCTGATCATGGCGGACGCTCCCGGCGGAACGGCGGGGGGCATCCGGACCTACCGCGGCTGGAGCGACCTGTATGACGCCTTTTTCCGCTGACCCGCCGACCAGGGACCCGGCCGCGATTGCTGCCGACCTTCTGGGAAGACCGGTGACCGGGGTGGCGAGCGTCTACGGCGGCCGCAACAGCCGGGTCTTCCGGATCACCTGCGGTGGCGACTCCTACGCGCTCAAGCTCTATGCCTCCCACGGTGACGATCGCGACCGTCTGGGCGGCGAGACGGGGGCTCTGGCGTTCCTGGCGCGGCACGGCGTCTCCATGGTGCCGCGGGTCATCGCGGCGGATCCCGGCCGCGGTGCCGCGGTGTTTACCTGGGCGGACGGCGGCCCGGCACTGCCCGCCGGGGCGGCGGATGTGGACGCGGCCCTGGACTTTCTCAGGATCGTACACGGGCTGCGCGGCGCCGACGGCGCGCGTGCCCTGGGTTCGGCGACCGAAGCCTGCCTGTCTCCGGCGGAGTTGCTGGAGCAACTTGAGCGGCGTCACCGGCGCCTGCGCACGGCGGCCGGCAATCGCATCGGCAGCCTTCTGGAAGACGGGATACGGCCCCTGCTGGATGAGGCCGCGGAGCGCGCGCGGCGACTGCTGGAGTGCGCCGGAACCGTCCCGGACGCCGACCTCCCGTGGGAGGCCCGGACGCTCAGCCCGTCGGACTTCGGATTCCACAACGCGCGGCGCGACCACTGCGGGGCATTGACGTTCCTCGATTTCGAGTATTTCGGATGGGACGATCCGGTGAAGCTGGTGGCCGATGTGCTGCTGCACCCCGGCATGGAGCTGGAGCCGGAGCTGCGAGCCCGGTTCCGGGCCGGTGCCGACCGCATCTACGGCAACGATGATGCCTTCGCCGTCCGACTGTCGGTGCTCCTGCCGCTCTATGCCCTGCGCTGGTGTCTGATCATTCTCAACGAATTCCTGCCCGAGCGCTGGCAGCAGCGCCTCCACGCCGGCGTGAGCGAATCCCGGGACGCGGTCCTGGCGGTGCAGGAAGCCAAGGCGCGTCGTTTCCTGGAGCGGGCCGCCGATCTCGCGGGGCAGGCGGCGGGGAATTAACAGATGCTTTACTGCCCACCCTATACTCAGTCGTTGACGAAGACGACATCCGCAGGCTGTGGCTGCGGCCAACGGCGGGACGCAATTGGCGAGGAGCCAAGCCATGCTCAAACGGCTTTCGCATGCGTGCCTCGGCAGCGGTGATCTTCCGCGGACCGTCACTTTTTACCGCGATGTCCTGGGCTGCACCGTCGCGCACGAGTTCCGCAACGATCGGGATGAGCTGTACGGGGCCATGCTGTCATGCGGTGACGGCACCTTCCTTGAGTTCTTTCGCGATGCCGAGTCGAAGCCGGATGGTGGCCGGTTCCGTCACCTGTGCTTCGAGGTCAACGACATCGAGGAGGCGGCCGGGCGGCTGCGCGCGCTCGGGCACGCCTGCGAAGTGCGGCGCGGCCGTACCGACCGGATATTGCAATTCTTCATCCACGACCCGGACGGCGTCATGATCGAGTTCCACCAGCACGACGCCGAATCGGTTCTGCTGCCGTGGCTCGCGGGCCGGCCGGAAAAGGAAGTTTCATGAGCGACCGCACCACCGCCTCCCATCTCGGGTTCTACACGGCCCACAAGATCTCGCCGGTCCGCCAGGACGTTTCCGACACAGAACGCCACTTCCAGCGCCGGCACGCCCTCTACCGCCAACTCGGTATCGCGCCTGGCACGCTGGCCGGCCGGCGGGTGCTCGAGGTCGGCCCCGGCAGTGGCCACAACGCCCTTTACACGGCCAGCCTGGCGCCGCGGCAATACATCCTCGTCGAGGGGAACCCGACGGGGATCGAGCACATGCGTGCCCTCTTTGCCGGGCATCCTGCGACGACCGGAATGATCGAGATTGTGGGGAGTCGCCTGGAGGACTACCGCCCCGACGACGTTTCCGACTTCGTCTTCTGCGAAGGGCTGCTGTCCGGCGTGCCGAACCCCGAGGAGATTCTGGCGATCCTGTCGGCAGCGACGGCCCCTGGAGGCATGCTGGTGATCACGTGCGTCGATCACCTGTCGCACTTCCCCGAGACCATCCGTCGCCTGATGGCGCAGTTGGCCTCCGATCCCGATGCGCCGCTCGAAGACCGCGTGGCCCGCATCCTGCCAATGATGGAACCGCATCTGGCCAGCCTGCGCTTTGCCAACCGCCGCTTCGATGACTGGGTCATCGACAATCTGATCCATCCCGGCTCGATCATTCCGCTGATCAACGTTCCCGAGGCGATTGCCGTTCTGGCTCCCGAGTTCCAATTCTTCGGCTCGTCACCACACTTCGTCAGTGACTGGCGGTGGTACAAATCCATCGTCGGTGACGAGTGGGACTTCAACGCAAACGCCATCACCCACTATTGGCAACTTGCCCACAACCTGCTTGATCACCGTTGCGTCCTGCCGTCGCGGCCGGTCGAAGACAACCAGCGTCTCTACGACCTCTGCACCCGGGCGCGCGCCCAGGTCGCTGCGTTCGAGCACGACCGCCGGCCGGTGTTCGTGGAGCGCTTCAACGCCCTGCTGGCCGAAATCGTTGCTGACGCGCAAACCTTCTCGCCGATGATCGCCGACGCCCTGCAGGAGGCGGCCGACCTGCTGGCGGGAAGCACCGTCGATCCAGCGGCCATAGCGGCGGCGCCGCGGTTCGGTTCCCTGTTCGGCCGCGGGCAGCAGTACCTGAGTTTGACGAAGACCCGTTCCGCTGCGTAAACATCCGCACGTCCTGGCGATGCGCGAAACGAAGGAGTGTTCATGACACGGGTGCTGATCATCGGCGGCGGATTCGCCGGCTGCATCGCCGCCGACATGCTGTGCGACAAGGGCTACGATGTCACGTTGGTGGAACAGGCGCCGTTCCTCGGGGGCGGTTGCAAGACCTTCTACTACGGCGGCCACCCCTACACGCTCGGCCCCCGGCACTTCCTGACACGTCGCGAGGAGGTCTTCGAGTTCCTGAACCGGAAGTGTCCGATGCGGCGCTACGAGGAGGGGCACGAGTTCCTCACCTACATCGAACGCGACCAAAGCTTCTATCATTTCCCGATCCACCGCGACGAGGTGGAGGAAATGCCGGATCGCGAGCAGATCCTGAAGGAACTGGCGGAATGCCGGGGCCCCGAGGGCGCCCGGAACCTCGAGGAATACTGGGTCTTCTCGGTCGGACCCACCCTCTATGACAAGTTCGTCGACGGTTACTCGCGCAAGATGTGGGGGATCGAGAGCAACACAGAGATCACCGATTTCGGATTCACACCGAAGGGGGTGGCGCTCAAGTCCGGATCGAAGGCTGCGTGGTCCGATGCAATTTCCGGATTTCCCTTTGCCTTCAATGGCTATGATGATTATTTTCCGCGGGCGACCGACCGGGCGAAAGTGCACCTCGAGACCACCATCGAGGACTACGACATCGCCAACCGCCGGGTGCGGATCGCCGGCGAGTGGCACGCCTACGACCTCATCGTCTCCACGGTGTCGCCGGAGGTCATCCTCAAGAACGAATTCGGCCCGCTGCGCTGGGCCGGCCGTGATTTCCTGAAGATCGTGCTACCGGTGGAAAGCGTATTCCCGAAGGAGATCTACTTCCTCTATTACGCGAACGCGGAACCGTTCACCCGGATCGTCGAATACAAAAAATTCTATCACTACGAATCACCGACGACGTTGCTTGGCATTGAGGTCCCGTCGACCCGCAATAAACTCTATCCATACCCGATGAAAGCTGACCAGGACCGCCACCAGCAGTATGTCGAAGCCCTGCCCGATGGCGTCTTCTCGATCGGCCGTAATGGCAGCTACCGTTACCTCGACGTCGGCCTGACGATCGAGCAGTGTATGGACGTTTTCCGGGACGTGTAACCCGGCGCAATCGGAGCGGAGATGCGGACATGGGAGCCAACGCGATGGAAAGCGGCGCGGCGGCGGACTACCGGGCGGACGAGGGCGAGCCGCTCGGCGACCTGCCCACTCCGGAGCCGGTGCCGGACATGCAGGCCTATCTGCGCGAGCGCCGCATCTGCCTGTCGCGCTCGCCGGAGCGGCTGCGCAACTACATCGCCTACATGCGCGCCGATCGCCGCCAGGCGCAGGTATCGTACCTGCCGGTGCGCATGGACTTCGAGAACGTCAGCCGCTGCAACTTCCGCTGCACCATGTGCGCCGTCAGCGAATGGCCCAAGGGTCAGCGCGCCGTCGACATGCCGCCTGGGGAGTTCAAGCGGATTATCGACGACCTGCCAGGACTGGTGGAGATCAAGGTCCAGGGGCTGGGCGAACCGACACTACAGCGCGACGATTATTTCGCGATGATCCGCTACGCTCGCGCCCGCCATATTTGGGTGCGGACGACGACCAACGCCTCACTGCTGCACCTTCACGACAACCACCGCAAACTCATCGATTCCGGCGTCAACGAGGTGCAGATCTCCATCGACGGCGCCGACAAGGACACCTTCGAATCGATCCGCCGCGGCGCCGTGTTCGACCGCGTCGTCGAAAACTGCAAGCTGATCAATGGCTACTGCGCCGACCTCGGCATTGAGCGAACCAAGATGTGGACGGTCGTGCAGCGCGACAACCGTCACCAACTGCCGGCCCTCGTCGACCTCGCGGCGGAAATGGGCTTCCGCAGCATGGCCTTTTCCCTCAACCTCGTCGACTTCGGGCTGGAGCGCTGGCGCGACCGCAACGACGCGGTCACGGTCGAGGCACAGTTCACCCGGCGCGAGGTAATGGACCTGATCGCCCGCGGCGAGCGGCACGGCATTACCGTGCGCTTTTGGCGCGTGTCGGAGAAGTATCGCACCGGCGACCGCAACTCGCTTTGCCCATGGCCGTTCGAGCGGGCCTACGTGTCGTCGGACCTGCGTCTCGTGCCGTGCTGCATCATCGGCAACCCCGAGGTCAGCGAACTGGGCGACGCCCGCGACATCGCGTCGGTGTGGCACGGCGAGCGCGCCACCGCCTTCCGGCAGGCGCACATCGACGGCGCCGTGCCGAAGGAATGCCGATCCTGCTATGACCTGCGTGATCCGAAGGCCTGACCGGCCCCGGTCCGGCCCCACCGTCGGAGTGACTGAATGACCGTCGACCCCGTTGCGCTCGCACGCAGCCCCTTCCCGGACACCGCTCTCGACGGCCGGTCGCGCGCCTTGCGCCGGCTCGTGGTCGACGCCCTCGCCGGCGGCGGCCGCGGGCACATCGGTTCCTCAATGTCGCTGATCGAGATCCTGCGCGTCCTCTACGACGAGGTCCTGCGGTTCCGGCCGGACCAGCCGGTTTGGCCGGAGCGCGACCGCTGCGTGCTCAGCAAGGGGCACGGCTGCTTGGCGCTCTACGCGCTGCTCGCCGATAAGGGCTATTTCCCGGCCGACGCCCTGCGGGACTTCTGCCGGTCCCACTCCTTCCTCGGCGGCCATCCCGAGGCCGGCAAGGTCCCCGGCGTCGAGGCGTCGACCGGCGCGCTCGGCCACGGGCTGTCGATCGGCGTGGGCATGGCCCTCGCGCAGCGCATGGCCCGGCGCAACTCCCGCGTCTTCGTCGTTATGGGCGACGGCGAGATCAACGAGGGCTCGGTCTGGGAGGCGGCGATGTCCGCCGCCAAGCACCGCCTCGCCACCCTGACCGCCGTCGTCGACTACAACAAGATCCAATCAGCCGGCCCGACCGCCGAGATCCTCGACCTGGAGCCGCTGGCCGACAAATGGCGGGCGTTCGGCTTCGCGGTGGAGGAGGTCGACGGCCACGACGTCGCCGCCCTGTCGGCGCTGTTCCACCGCCTTCCCCTCGACCCCGATCGGCCGACCGCCGTCGTCGCCCACACCGTCAAGGGCAAGGGTATTCCCTTCGCCGAACACGATCCCGACTGGCACCACAAATCGCGGGTGCCGGCGGCCATGGCGGCCGACCTCTACGCCGCGCTGGAGGGCTGAGCGATGCGCAAGACCTGCCTCGACATGGTCCACCAGCTCGCCCGGCGTGATTCGCGGGTGGTGTTCATCGGCTCCGACCTCAGCCCCAGCCTGCTGGACGGCATGCACGCGGAGTTCCCCGACCGCCACTACATGGAAGGCGTGGCCGAGCAGCACGTGGTCGGCATGGCCGCGGGCATGGCGCTGGACGGCTGGGTGCCCTACGTCAACACCATCGCCACCTTCATCACCCGGCGCTGCTATGAGCAGGTCGCGGTCGACCTCTGCCTGCACGACCTGCCGGTCCGGCTCATCGGCAACGGCGGCGGACTGGTCTACGCGCCGCTCGGGCCGACGCACCAGGCGATCGAGGACATCGCCATCCTGCGCGCCCTGCCGAACATGACCATCGTCGCCCCGGCCGATGCCGAAGAGATGGCACGCTTCATGGAGACGACGCTCGACTGGCCGCACCCGATCTATATCCGCCTTGCCAAGGGCGGCGATCCCGTTGTCACCCGTGCCGCGGACGGCTTCGCCATCGGCCGGGCCTATCACCTGCGCGAGGCGTCAGCCCGACGGCGCGGGCCGGTGCTGCTGGTCGGCACCGGCATCGGCACCACCCGGGCGCTGGCGGCGGCCGAGCGCCTGGAGGCCGACAGCGTCGGCTGCCACGTCCTGCACATGCCGACGGTCAAGCCGCTGGACGTTGCGACGCTGGCCGACCTCGCCGGGACCGCGCGTCTGGTGGTGACGGTGGAGGAGCATTCGGTGATCGGGGGCCTCGGCAGCACGGTGGCCGACGCCCTGCTGGAGCGATTCGACGGACGGATGCCGCGGCTGCGCCGCTTCGGCATCCCCGACGTGTTCGCCACCCGCTACGGCAGCCAGGACGAACTGATGGACGGCTTCGGGCTCCACCCCGACGCCATCGCGGCAAGCGTGCGGGAGGCACTGTCCCTCAATGACTGACGGCGTGCCGGCCTACGCGCAGGACTTCTTCCAGCCCGAGGAGCGGGAGTTGATCGGCTCCTTCCTGGAGCACGGGCACGTCATCGTCCCCGTGGCGGATCGCCCCGCCCTCGATCGCATCCGCGACCGCGCCGCCGCGCTCGCCGCCGAGTCCCTGGGGGCTGCGATCCCGGCCGACGCCGGAGCCTTCCTCGACGGCGTGCACCGGCTCGTCATGCCCGACGCGCTGAACGAGGTGCGCCTGCACGTCATCCACGGGCTCAACCGCGAGCCATGGCTGAGGCCGGCCTACTTCGCGCTGGCCCGCCGGCCGCTGGAGATCCTGGTGGGCAACGAGTTGGCGATGCAGCGGCGCATCAACCTCTCGATCCAGCTGCCCGACGACGATTCCTCGCTGCTGCCGGTGCACGCCGACGTGTGGTCGGGCGACGCCCCCTCGGAGGTGGTGCTGTGGGTGCCGCTCGTCGACTGCCACGCCACCAAGAGCATGTTCATCGCCGAGCGCGGCGTCGACGAGGCCACCCAGGCGCGCCTCGCCGAGTACGACGGGCGTAGCGCAGAGGACCTGTACGGCGCCATTGAACCGGCGCTGACGTACCTCACCATCCCCTACGGCCACTGCCTGCTGTTCACGCAGAACCTGATGCACGGCAACCGGATCAACCGGGAACCGACCACGCGGTGGTCGATGAACTGCCGCTTCAAGGGGCTGATGACCCCGTACGCCGACAAGCGGCTAGGCGAATTCTTCGAGCCGGTCACCATGCGCCCGGCCACCCGCCTCGGCCTCACCTACCGCCTGCCGGAGGGCTTCCATGAGTGACGCCGGCCGGAGTAGGAGTCTACGCGGCCACCGCGGCTACATCGCCAGCCGGCCGCTGCTGGGCAGCCGGGTGCCCCAGCACATCCAGAACCTGGTCATCCGCGACTACGCCTGTCGCCGCGGTCTCGTCTACAAACTGAGCGCCACCGAATACGCGATGCCGCACTGCTACATGATGCTGGCCCAACTCATGGACGAGGAGTTGCCGCAGCTCGACGGTGTGATCGCTTACAGCCTCTTCATGCTGCCGGCTCGCGCGGAACGGCGGCGCGTTGTCTACGACCGCGTGCTGTCGCTCGGCCGTTCGCTACACGCCGCAGCCGAGGATCTGGTGCTGGCCACCGAGGCCGACGTCGCTCGCTGGGAGGATATCTTCCTTGTCCAAGCGGCCGTTGGGCGATCGGACAGGGAGGACGGCCGAAATGGCTGAGATTGACTTCGTCGGCGTTCTGCATCATGCCACCAAGCGGGACTACATCGGCCGCGTCGTTGAGCATGACAAGGCCGACTGCGCCGCCGTCGCTCGGCGCTGGGGGGCGGAGTATTGGGACGGATCGCGCCAGTACGGCTATGGCGGGTACCGCTACGATGGCCGCTGGCGACCGGTGGCCGAAGCCATGGCTCGCCACTACGGGCTGACGGCGGGCAGCCGCGTGCTGGACGTCGGCTGCGGTAAGGCGCACCTGCTCTACGAATTCACGCAAGCGATACCCGGCATCGAGGTGGCGGGGGTCGACATCTCGGAATACGGCATCGCCAACGCCCCGGAGGAGGTGCAACCATTCTTGCAGGTGGCGCCGGCGCAGAGTCTGCCGTTCGCCGATGCCGGCTTCGACCTCGTCATCTCGCTCAACACGTTGCACAACCTGTACCTGCCGGACGTCTTCGCCGCGGTGCGCGAGATCCAGCGAGTCGGCCGCTCGCCGTCGAAGTACATCCTGGTGGAGTCCTATCGCAACGAACGGGAGAAGGCGAACCTGCTGTACTGGCAACTCACCTGCGAGGCGTTCTTCACGCCCGAGGAGTGGGCCTGGATCTACCGGCAATGCGGCTACGATGGCGACCATGGCTTCATCACCTTCGAGTGAGCCGCGGTCGCTGGGCGTCGGCTTCGTCGGCGCCGGCATGGTCGGGCAGGTGGCGCACATCGCCAATTTCGCCAGGACCGCCAGTTGCCGGCCGGCGGCCCTGGCCGAGTTGCGCCCCGAACTGGGCCGGCGGGTCGCGGAGCGCTTCGGCATCGCAAAGCTCTACCCCGACCACCGCGCCATGCTCGCCGACCCGGAGGTCGAGGCGGTGGTGGTGGTGACCCGCCGCCCGGCGACCGGGCCGGTGGTGCTGGACTGCCTGGAGGCCGGACGGCACGTGCTGTCGGAAAAGCCGATGGCCCATACCGCGGTCCAGGCGGCCCGGCTGGTCGAGGCGGCGCGGCGCGCCGGCGTGCGCTACGCCGTCGGCTTCATGAAGCGCCACGACGCCGGCTACCAGCGCTTCAAGACCCTTTACGACGGCTTCATCAGCACGGGCGAATTGGGGCGAGTGCTCCTGCTGCGCGGCTACGTCCACGGCGGCGACTTCGCCGGCTGTGCCGACGGCTTCGTCATGACCGACGAGGTGCGGCCGGACGGTCTGGCGCTGTGGTCGACGGCGCCGGAGTGGGTGCCGCCGGGATTGGCCGACGACTACGCGTGGTTTCTCAACGTCTTCGTTCACGACCTGAACATCCTGCGCCATCTGGCCGGCGGCACGCCCGAGGTGACCCTCGCGGACCTGCACCGGCCGAACGGCCGTTTGGTTGGCTTCGACTGGGGCACATTCCCCGGGGTGCTGGAGATGGCCGAGGTGCCCTTCGCCGGCTGGCGGGAGGGCATCGACGTGCTGTTCGAGCGGGGCCGGCTGTCGCTGGCCTTCCCCTCGCCGCTGCTGCGCGACGTACCGGCGCGCGTGACCCTGGAGCGGGCCGGGCACGACACCGAGACGGTGGCACCCGCCGTCGCGGCGAGTTGGTCGTTTCGTCGGCAGGCGGAGGCCTTCGTCGCCGACGTCCGGCACGGCCGGGAACCGCTGGCCAGCGGCGCCGATTCGCTGGCCGACCTGGACCTGACCGAACGGATCTGGCGCCTAGCCCTGGACACGGGGCGTCTGCCCGTGCCGGCAGGCGGTGCCGAGGGGGAGAGTTGATGACCGAACTGTCGTACCACCGAGACACCTGCCGCCTGTGCGGGTCCGCCGACGTGGACTGCGTCGTGCCGCTGCGTCCGATCCCGGTCGCCACACCCAACATCGAGCTGGCCGCCGCCGCGGTCCCGGCCGACCGGCTGCAGCAGCACACTGTGCCGCTCGATCTCTATCTCTGCAACAATTGCGGCCATTTCCAGCTCCTCGACATCATCAACCCCGAGGTGCAGTACACCAACTTCCGCTACACGACCTCGGTATCGTTGGGGCTGCCCGAGCACTTCCGGCAGATGGCAGGAGAGGTACTTTCCCGCATCGGCGAGGCCGGCGATGGCCTCGTGCTGGAGGTCGGCAGCAACGACGGCACGCTGCTGCGCGCCTTCCGGGAACGGGGCGCGCGCGTGCTGGGCGTCGACCCTGCCCGGCGTATCGCCGAGCAGGCCACCGCGTCGGGCATCGAGACTGTGGCGGATTTCTTCACCGCCAGTCTGGCGCGGCGCATCCGCGACGAACGGGGGCCGGCCCGCATCGTCATCTGCAACAACACCTTCGCCAATATCGACGCGCTCGCCGATTTGGTCGGCGGCATCCGCACGGTGCTGGCACCCGGCGGCGTCTTCGTCTTTGAGACGTCCTATGGGGCCGACGTGGTGCGCAGGACGCTGATCGACACGGTCTACCACGAGCATCTCTCCTACTTCCTGGTGCGCCCGCTGGAGCGCTTCTTCCGGGAGCAGGGGCTGGAGCTGTACGACGTTGAGCATATCTGGACCAAGGGCGGCTCAATACGGGGCTACGTGCAGCACGCGGGCGGCGGGCGCCCGCGCGGCGGGTCGGTGAGCGCCATGGCGGCAGCCGAGCTGGCCGAGGGCTTCGACCGGGCGGAGACCTTCCGAGGCATGGCGCAACGCATCGACGCCATGCGGCTCGGCGTCGAGCGGGCGCTCGACCAGTACGCGGCCTCCGGTCGCCCGGTCGTCGGCTACGGCGCTTCGGTGGGAACCGTCACGCTAATCCACCAGCTCGGCCTCGCCCACAGGCTGGAGGCGGTGCTCGACGACAACCCTCTCGCCGACGCGCTGGTCGGTGCCGACCATCGCATTCCCATCCTGCCGTCTCAGGCGCTCTACGACCTCAATCCGGCACTGGTCATCATCCTGGCGTGGCGCTACGCGGCGCCGATCATCGCCCGCCACGAGCACTATGTCGTGGCCGGCGGGAAGTTCATGTCGGTAATGGATGCGGTGGAGGAGCTGACAGTGGGAACGCCGGATGCCACTCCATCGTCACGGATTTGAAGGTAGCCGTCGTCGGACCTGCGACAGTATGACTGCTACCGAAACGTATTAAGACGATCGAAAGATGTTGCTGCAAGCGTCTGAGTACAGCTCCTGGGCGAGCAGCCCCGGAGATTGGCGAGATGCCGGAGCCATCTTGGGAGCTTCGGCAACGCACAGAACGATGATGCAACGATGACGACGGCGATAACCCTTGGAATGAGACCTGACATGAAATCGGTCGAGCACCCCGAAGCAGCGCACCAGTTCCAGCCGACAACGCCGACCGTTTTTCGTGGCGTCATCCCGTCCTCCGAGATTGAGACGATCGCTGCACGGTTCCATCGGGCCTTTCACCACTATCAACGGCATGGCTGGTCGGCAACCGAGATAAACGTGGTCCATTTCCACCATTTTTTTGGCGATTCCGATTTCAAAGACCTTGTCCTTGATTACATATCTTTGTTTGTAAAATCTGAAGCGTTTGAGTATTGCACGAGATTAATGGGCGAAAACATCGCTTATTCGCTCAACATAAGCCAAATTCGTGTCCAGTTTCCGGAAGCGATGAAGAACCACGTTCCATTGCATCAAGACTTGACATTTACGGGTGTAGATTACCCGGTAGTCAACTGCTGGGTGCCCCTCGTCGACTGTGGGGAGCATGCGCCGGGCCTGGAGTTCATTGATCGGCCGCTTGCGGACGATCTCACCGATCTCGTCCAGACCGAGGTAAGCGACTATGCGATGTTCAGCTCGATCGACCTGACCAGCCGTGAGGCGTTCCTGCGCCAACGCTATCAGGGAGACTTGGTGGCACCGCGGCTGGCTGCGGGCGACTGCCTGGTGTTCGATCAGTTTGCCCTGCATCGGACCTACGTCACGCCGACGATGACGCGCCCCCGATACAGCCTGGAGCTTCGGGGGTACTCGGCCGAGCATCTTTACCGGAACCCGGACCGGTGGCTGCGCAATCGGCCCGAATCTGAGGTGATCGTCGCCAACAAGGGCCGCAGCGCCGTTTACTTGAGCCACTGTTCGATGGCCAGGATGGTGAATCGTAAGCAGGAGCGGTTCCAGTTCATCCAGGGTGATCGTCGGGCCGAGCAGGGCTGGGACGCATGCCTGACCCGTCTCGACGAGCTTCTGAGCAAAGCCGAGCAGTCGAGAACGCACCTTCGCGTCCGGTCGGACATGGAAGCGTTCCTGCAAACCAGCCCCTATGCGGGGCGGTGCTACATCTATCCCTACGGCGTCGATGCTCGTGCATTCCTGCCCATACTGCAAGCCAGCCCCGGACTGGAGGTCCTGGGTTTCATCGATCGCAAAGGTGAGGCACTTACCTCGCAGATCGGGCTACCGGTGATCACCCCCGATGAACTGTCCACACGTTCCTTCGATTTCGTCCTCATCGCCCATGTTTCCGAAAAGCGCGATGCCGAACTCCGGCTCCAGTTGAAGGCGGCCGGCGTTTCTGACGACAAGATCGTCAGCGTGTACGCCGACGAGCGGTTCTTCGCATTTACAATCGCCACCAAACTCGAAGAGATCGACACGTTGGCGGAATCGGGGTTCGATTACGTCGTGTTGCGGAATTCCCGCTCCCACATCATCCGGGACGCAGCCTTGCGGGAGGTCCTGCCGGTCGACCGGACGCTGGTCGTCAACCTAGGCAAGGAGGCCGAAACGGACGAGGCGTCCGGCTTCCGCATGGTATCGGTCCACCAGTGCCTTCCCGCCCTCGCGGCCCTGCTCAAGCGGATCAAGCCGCGCGCCGTCTATCTCCAGACGTCGATCGACGCCCACTATCTCGCGGCCTTCGTCCGCAAGACGATCCCGGAAACGAGCGTCGTTCACGAGATGTACGATTACTGGACCGCCTTGTCTGAGATGCCCATCGCCCGACTTGCCGCGGTGTTCGAGATTCCGCAATGGCAGATGGAACTCAACCACCTGGGCGAAGAATTTTCGTTGCGCCGGTCCGATCTGGTAATATCGAAGCGGTTCGGGTCATCTTGGCAGCCGGTGCTTCATGCAGACGGAGCTGCCTACACTGCCTATTACCCGCTGATTGACGGAAGTGTTCCCGAAACGTCCGACGGCGGCGCGGCGGCGGCGGCTGGAACCGCCCGACCGCTGGCCATTGTCGACGCCACGTCGCTTCAACCGCCCGAGTTCCTGCGGCAGGACCAGGATGTCTTCGTTTCGTACGCTCCCTTCGACTTCATGGAGCGTATGGCTGCGGTCGAGCGTGTCACTTTCGACGTCTTCAACAACTTCCATCTCGACGAGGCGCGGGATCAACGATTCTTCTACTATTTGTCGCGCTATGATCGGGGAGCGATCCACTACCATCGAGGTTTGCCCCTCAGCACGCTCATCAAGCGCCTCGCTGCCTTCGATTATGGCTGGCTGAATATTCCGGTTCCGCTTGGCCATCCCGATGCTCCGCACGTCGCCTTGAACCGCTTCACCGCTTATGTGGCCGCCGGTCTTCCGGTCATCGTGAACGCGAGGCTCGGCCATACCGCCGATCTGGTGCAGCGCTTCGGTGCGGGGATCGTCGTCGCCGACGCCACGGTGGAAGCAACACGCACAGCCCTGAAGGAGGTGGACCTCGGCGCACACCGTGTGGGCGTCCGTGCGCTTCGGCAGTACCTTCACGCGGAAAATCGCAAGGCCCTGGAGACGATGCGCAGCTTCCTTTGAGCGGCATCCCAGCGGCGGCGGCTTGCTGAGCGGCGTCTGGCTTCCTATGATCGACGTCGCGGTGCCGGCGTTTCCTGAAGCGTCTGGCGTACCCGGTGCTGTATGCGCGTCGAAGATGCAAGGGAAGTGGTATGGTCGAGATCGACTTCGAGGCGTGGCGCCAGCGCATACGAAATGGGAATTTCGGCAACTACCACCTCAAGATGGGAATGGCCATCGAAAGGGAGGGCAATCTGGAGGTTGCCCTCGCTTCCTACAAGCGGGCGATTTCCTTCCTGCCTGACGATCCACTCAGCCATTTCCAGGCGGTAAACCTTCTCCAGCGTCTCGGTCGTGCAGCGGAGGCTGATTCACTCGACCACTCGATCCGCCAAGCCCGGCCAGACTATGTGGAGGAAAGCCAAATTCACATGGCGGCGGATCTTGCTGACGCGGGCCAGTTCGACGAGGCGGTGAAGGCTCTCGAAGCCGCTGGAACGCCGGGCCGTAGCCAACGTCTTGCGACCGCCCTCGCCGACGTTCACGTCCTGCGGGGGCGAGCCCTTCTGGCCTCGGCCACGGATGACGCACTCTCCTGGTTTGACCAGGCGCTGATCTGCGCCCCCGAGCACCCCGAGGCCAACTATTGGAAGGGCAAGTGGTACATGGAACGCCTCGAGGTGGAGCCCGCCGAGGGACACCTCCGAATTGCCGTGGCTGGTTTGCCGGAGCACTGCTGGGCCCATTGCCTGCTCGGGTTTCTTCTGTTGCTCACGGATCGCTTTGATGAGGCGCAGGCCGTCATCCGGCGCGGCGCGCCGCATGCAAGCGACGCCGAGCGGACCTGGGTCATCGCCCACATCGGCGTGGCGGCCTTCTTCCAAGGCGATGCCGCGGGCATGGTGGCCGGGCAGCAGCGTGTGGCGGCGCTCGCTCCCACGGACATGAGCCTGTCCCACTATCTGGGCCTCTTCCTGCAGGCGCAAGGACGTTGGGCTGATGCAGAACGGCACTATCGCCGAATGCTTGCGATGACACCCGGGAATTGGATCGCGTCCGCTCTGCTCGGTATGGTGCTCGCCCGTCGCGCCCCCGATTCCGGGTTGGCGCTGATGCGCGACGCAGCGGAGAAGGAGGGGTTCTGGCCGGTGCCGCGCATGGCGCTTGCGCTGACTCTCGATGGCATGGGAGACCGGACGGCGGCGGTCGGGCATCTACGCGAGGCGATGAACCGTCAGCCGCTGCTCACCCGCTTCTTTGCCCGCCTCATGCCGAACGAAGTGGATCGCCTTGCGTCCATGACCCACGACCTGGATCGCGATGCGGGCGACCGGCCCGGCGTGACGGGATAGGTCGGGCAATGCCCGACCTATCTACGCTCGAAGATCATCGTCTGGACCTTCAGGTCGGTGGCGTTGCTGTTGTTCTGGGCCGACACACGGCGGAAGCCGTGCTGCGCCAGCAGGTCGGGAACCATCATGTCGTCCGCCGACTCGGTGTTCAGCTCAATGGTGACGCTGCGCAACGTGCCGGATCGGATCGTCCGCTCCGCCCCGCGCATGATCATGGGCTCGATCCCGTCCACGTCGACCTTCAGACAGGTTGGCGGGGGAAGCCGATGCGTCTCGACCAGCTCGTCGATCGAGCACGAGAAGACGCCTTGGTCGAAACCGCTGTCGGGATCGAGCGGATTTGCCTGGTTAATGCTGTCCGGCAGCCGTTCGGGTTCGCCGGCCAGTCCAGGATGGAACAGGTTGTAGGCCCCGCCCTTGGTCACGTAGCGCACGCGCAGGCGTCCGAGTTCCGACCGGTCGCTCAAGGCGATGCAGAAGGGGGTGCAGCGGTCGCCGATCCGGTTGAGGGCGATGTTCTCGATCAGCAGGGCGAAATTCTGCGACTCGGGCTCGAACGCGAAGGTGCGGCATCCGCGAAAGCGTGCGGCATAGAGCGCATAGAGGCCAACGTTGGCCCCGACGTCCCAGTAGACGTCGTCCGGCCCCATGCGGTCGAGCCACGCCACGGTTGCCGGTTCCTCGGTGAAAAAAGTTCGGGCACGCCAGAGGAGCCGGCCATGGCCGGTGCGGCAGACTAGGGGACCGTGCGGGGTGTCGATCGTCGCCGTGGGCTCGACGGCCTGGACGATCTCCGTGGCGAATTCCGACGAGGAATTCAGCCGCAGCGCCGACACGATGCCGCGGGCCAGCCGTCGCATCCAGAATTGCTTGTGCGACCGTGCGGCGTCGGTGCCGCGCGCCCGCTGATCGACTGTCATGAACTGATTGTCCAACGTTCACCTGCAATGGATTAGGTTGTCAAGAAATGCCTGATCGGCCGCCGCTTCCAAGTTAGCGGGAAAGTGTCAAGGCTTCGTAAACTGCCGAATTCAATTCAATTCTGCTTCGGTGGCGGGATGACCCAGGGCCAATCGACTGTCGCAGCGGGCCCTGGTCATTTCGCTGAGCAAGTCTCCGAGCCTGCATTCCTACGGCGCCGGGGCTCCGATTAACACTCGTTTAACGGGGCGCGCCTATGGTTGACCGCCGTTCGCCCGCGCGGCGGGCGGCGGTTCGTGTTGCCTTGGTGTGAGTCCAGGCCTGCCGCGTACCGGTCGGCCGATGCTGAAGGGGAGCATTCATGTCTGGTCGGGAAACCGCGGCTTCGCCGCTTCCGTTGGGGTTCCTGTCCGTCGCGGACTACGACGCCGCCGAGGCCGAGGCCGCGTGCGATCTCCCCAACCGCATTATCGAGGAGGGACAGCCGTTCCTGTTCAACCGGCTGGGCTACCCGACGCGGGTGGGCCATGACCGGGCGGTCTGGCGCTTCGCCGACACGATGCACGAAACCCGCTTCATGGCGGACGCCGCCAACCGGCTGGGCGGGTTCAGCGACGAGGAACTGGAGCTGTGCTGCGCCATCAACCGCAGCGTCCGCGCGCTGTCGTCCCGGCTGTACGGCCGGGCGGTGTTTGCCACTGGAAGCCTCGTCCGGGCCGTCAACGTGTTCCGCCACATCCGCTCCCTGTACCCGGAAAAGGGGACGGTAGTGATGGAGATCGGGCCGGGCAGCGGCTATCTCGGCGCCCTGCTGATGCTATCTGGCTATCGGTACGTGGCGACCGACGTAACCCAGGGCTTCTATCTCTTCCAGAACCACCTGTGGCGCGAGCTGGTGGGGGACGGGCTGTGGGAGCTGGCGACCGACCGGCGGCCGGTGGCCGAGCTGCTCGACGACGAACGGGTGACGGGGATTCACGTTCCGTGGTGGGAGTACCTGACGCTGTTCCGCACCCCCCGCGCCTTTGCGGTCGACGTGGTGACCGCAAACCACATGTTGTGCGAGATGAGCAATCTCAGCCGCCGCTACACGCTGAAGCTCACTCGCGGGCTGCTCGACGGCAGCGCCCGCCGGCCGGCGTTCCTGTTCGAGGGCTGGGGCTACGACCTGGTGACGCCGGAGTACGAAGCCTACCGCGGCTTCCGCTGGAACGGATTCGCCCTGCGCTTCAACGATCCCAACATCACCCTGTTCGAACCGGTCGAGACTCCCTTCGCCGACGACCCGGCTCTGCGCGACATGGTGTGGGCCTATGTCCGGACGCGACGACCCGGGGAGCCGCCCAAGCCGCTCCCCACGGTCCTGGTCGAGGACGACGGGTCCTGGGCCGCGCGTATCGCGGACGGCCGCGCCGTGCAGGCGGGCCGCCACGTCCACGGCGTGGACGCATTGGTGGGAGCGCTGAAAGCCACGCTCGGCGTGGACGATCTCCGCACCCCGGACGAGGAATTCTACGCGTTCCTCGGGCACGCGGTGTAGGGGCTCGCAGTGCGGGGCGCACAGCCGGTGCCCCCCGTTCCCCGCCGCTACGACGACGCGTAGTGACCCTGAATGGGGGCCTGGAACGGCGTCGCGTGGTCCCGGTTTCGCCGCAGAGCGGCGAATACGTAGTCGAAGCACAGCATCGCGAACTCGTCGCCGTACTGCCGGGTCTCGGGCAGGGCGACGTTGCGGACGAACAGCTCGGTGATCTCGCGTTCGAACGCGGCGGCCGGGCGCTTCGGGTCGAGCCGAACCGGCAGCCCGTCAAAGTCGTACGTTGGGGGCAGAGCCTTTTCCGCCAGCCGGCAACGGACGCCGAAATTATCGATGTACAGGATGTCCTCGACGCTGTAGCCGTTAGCCCGCGCAAAGTCGAAATACAGAGTTGGGTGGATGTTGTAGAAGCCGTGATTGATGTGCCCAAAGGCCGGAAGGACGAAGAGCAGGAGCCCTCCCTGCGACACTAGGTGATCGGCGTTACGAAAAGAGGTTCCGATGTTGAAAACGTGCTCTGAGGTGCCGAAGTTGGTAACGATGTCGAACTTTTCGTCCAGATCTACCGGCTGGCTGAGGTCGTAGCGGTAGCGGCTGCGTCCGTCCAACAGGTCGAGGCTGGCATAAGTGGAAACGCCGAACGCCTCATACAGCCGGATCTGTGCGTTGTGAGCCCAGGCGCCCTCGACCGACACGCGCCGCATCGTCTCGTCCACCTCCGCGGGGCCAAGGATGCTGTTCAGGACCGTGCGGACCACGGGTTTGGTGGTCAGCATGTCCTGGGGCCCGAGTTCCAGCATGGCGCCCCCGGACGGCCAGATCCCCTTGTGCTTGAGACGGGCGAACCAATAGAGCATGAGTGCGCTGAGAGCCATCGGGGGTCTCCGTCGGGACAAGGGGCGTTATCTCTTCATGCCCGACGGGACCGGGATCGGCAAGGCCCTTCCGGACGGTCCGACTCCGCTGCTCAGTGCGCACACATTTGGCGATGAACAGGATGCCGCCGCCAACAAAGCTGCCGGTGGAACCTTTGGTCTGCGCACTGTAGATCTCGATGGCACGGGCCGCAAATCCACCGGTATGCGCCGCGTTCGACCCGACACGTCCGGATGAGGGATGCGCTACCGCGGCGTTCCACCGAGGACCAGTGGAATCGCCGATGCAAGGCCTTGCCACCCCCGCGCCGGCGTCTCCGCCGCCTTGCGGCAGACCCAGACGCCGGTGACGTGCAGAATGCCGGCGGTGTCACGGACGAAGTGCGGGTGTTCGGCGCCGGGCGTGCCGGTGACGGCGATTCGGTCCAGGGTCGTGTCGGAGAGGGCGGCGTCGAAGGCGCCCTGGGGCCGGAGGCCGGTGTGGCGCGCCAGCAGGTCACAGAGGCCTTCGGGTCCGGTCGCCGCCAGAATCGGCCACGGCACCGGGGCCGGCGGGTTCAGGACAACCTCCGCCGAGAACGCCAGGACGCCGCCGTCCGCCAACTGGCCGTCGGCCCAGGCCATCAACGCCGCGAACCGCGCCGGCCCGCCAGCAAAGGCGGTGTTCTGGGGCAGCAGCAGCACGTCCGCTGGCTTGTCAAGCGGCCGGAGCGGCTCGCCCCAATGATAAATGCGCAGCCGCCCTGGATCAAACAGCCGGGGAAGGCTCATCCAGGGGTCGAGCGCTCCGGCGGCGGTGAGGCACGCCACTTCTTCATGGCCGGGGCCGACGTCGACCACCTCGACGCAGGCCACTTCCCGGCTGAGGAACATGTAGAGTCCGTCCGGATCGGTGCTGGCCACCACCACCCGCGCAGCATGGGACAGTGCGCCCAGGCGATGGAGCGCGTAGAGGAACTGGGTGCGTTCCCATACGCCGCGGCTGCGCTTGAACCAATTGTAGGCGGTGTCGTAGGCGTCGGAACGGGGATCGGCGGCGTCCCCCTTGCGCACCGTCGTCGCCCAGCCGATCTTGTAGCGCTGTGCCAGGGCGAACCAGTCCGGGTCCTCCCAGTCCTCGGCGGACACCAGCTTGCACAGCGCCGGCGGGTCTCCGGAAGGCCGCGCCTCCTCCTCCGCCAAGCCGGCGCGGCGGCGCAGGGAGGCCGACGGGCGCAGGGGCCGCACGGTGGCTGCCAGCGCTTGTCGGCGCTCCTCGGTAAGGTCGAGATGGGCGGCAAGGCCCGGCCACTCCAGCAGGGCCAGCACCGGTGCGGCGATGCTGCGCGGCGGCACCGCCCCAGGGTCGCCGGCGCCGGCCAGCGCGGCGGCCTCGCGCAGGGCCAATGCGGCCTCGCGGGGCGGCACCGGCCGCCGCCGGTCCATGGCCGCGGCGATGGCCGCCGCCGGATCGGGAAGAGCAGGACCGGTGCCCGGCTCCAGACGCGTCTCGGCCCGGATCGCTCGCAGGATGTCCACCAGCCGCGTCCCTGCGCTTTGCAGGCTGTAGCGGGCGAGGCCGAGCGCGGCCCCCGCCTCGCCCAGCGCCGTGCGCAGGGCGTCGTCGGCGATCAGCCGGCCGAGCGCGGCGGAAAAGCCCTGGCGGCCGGTGCCGAACAGCACCGTCCGACCGTCCTCCAGGCAGTGCGTCACCTCGCCGACCGGGGTGGCGCAGATCGCCAGTCCGGACAGCATGTACTCGAACATCTTCGTCGGGCTCTTGGCCGCGTTGAAGGGGTTGTCGTGGTAGGGCAACAGACCGATGTCCATCTCCGCCAGCACCTCGCCGAACGCGTCGGGGGGTATGTGCTCGTGCAGGACGATGGCCGACTGCAGGGCCGGATGGCGGGTGCGGATGCGGGTCTTCAGCTCCCCCCACGCGGCGCCGAACCCGATGACGTGCAGGCGCGCCCGCCGCCGAATCACCTCTGGCAGCATGGCGAAGCAATCCGCGGCAAGCAGCACGTCGCGCATCACCAGGTCGCCCCAGACGTCGCCGCACCACAGGACGTTGACCGCGTCGCCGAACCGGTGGCGCGGCCGGCCACGCCGGCCGGTGTGGAACGCCTCCTGGTCCGCCACCGTGTGGATCAGGTGAGTGGCCGGGTTGCGCGGGCGCAGCAGGTCGTAAAGGGCGTGGCTCGACGCCACGCAGGCGGCGCTGTGACGGGCCAGCGTGTCCAGCATGTCGGCCGTGCGCAGCGACGGCAGGAACCGGTCCAGCCCGGCGAACGACGGCAGGTCCACCTCGTAGTCGTCGTAGTCCAGCACCAGCCGGTTGCCGTTCTCCGCCGCCGCCATGAGCGGAGCCAGCGCGTGGTAGCCGACCTTCTGGACGTAAAAGATGGCCGCCGGGTTGCGGCGCAGGATGCCGTAGGCCCGTTGGACCACCGCCATCTTCTCGCCCGCATCCATCCCGGCGGCGGCGCTGCCCTGGAGCGGAGCGCCCAGATGGTCGAACGCGGACAACACTTCGGCGCGCAGCCCGTGCCGGTTCAGCAGCCGGGCGAAGGAATAGCAGCGCACCCGTGCCGGCGCCAGCCGGTAGCCGTCCTGGGCGACGAAGACGACATCGGCGTGCTCGTAACGGGCAATGGCATCGGGATCGTCGGTCACCGGGACAGGCGGCATGGCAGGTCGGGGCCGGACGGGCTGGAAGCCTCTGGGGCAGGGCGTGCAGCTTGCTATACCCGGCGGGGCCGGTCAAGATGACGGCCCACGCGACGGGCGAACCACTGGATGTGTGCATGGCAAGACTGCGGCGGATCGCTCTGTTCGCCGAACGGACGCCTCTGTTCATCAACGCGCTCATGGGGCTGAAGGAGGGGTTCGAGCGGATCGGCGTGGAGGCCTTTGCCGGCTGGCCGCCCCTGCCCGGGAACGTCCTGCCTGCCTTCCTCGCCAATTTCCGGCCCGACGCCGTGTTGGAGATCAACCGCAGCCGCGATCAGATCCCCGATTTCGACGGGGAGTTCCTGCACGTATGCTGGCTGCAGGACTACCAGTTCGCCGGCCGTCCGCTGCTCGGCACCATCGGCGGCAGCCGGCTGACCTATTTCATGAATCCGCCCGACATGTTCGGCGTCACGCCGGACGCTTTCGGGCCGTCGCGCCTCCTCTGGCCGGGGGTGAACGACCGGATGTGCCGCGAGGCTAGCCACCCGGCACCGCACTACGACATGACCCTGGCGGGCCACCTCTACCCGCCCCTGCCGGATGCGGCACTGGACGCGGTCCTGACGCTGCGTGGCACCGACTGCGGCCGGCTGCGCGACTACGTGGCCCACTTCGAGCGGTCGGACTACAGCGAGGCCGACTTCAGCCTGCCGGCGCTGCACGCCATCATCGAGGGCTGGTTCCGGCGCTTCGTTCCGGACATGACCATCGCGGACATCGAGCCGGCACGGCGGCTCCTGTTCCACGAGGTCCTTCCCCGGCTCAAGGCGCGCGGTCGCATCGCCCGTGCCATGATGGAGGTGTCACGCAACATCCGCTTCTTCGGATCCGCGGGGTGGGGGCAGTGGCCCGCCTTCGCCCCCCATTATGGTGGCGAGTTGGTGGATCCATTGTCGATGGCGGCCGCCTACCGCGCGACGCGGCTCAACATTCACTCCAGCATTTGGCCGCTGCATTATCGGCCGCTCGACTGCATGGGCTGCGGCGCGGCGGTGATGGTCAATGCGGTTCGTCATCCCGACGCCGGACGGCTGTTCCACAGCCAGTTCACCCCGAACGAGGACTTCGTGGAGTATGAGATCGAAGGCTTTGCGGACACTGCCGCCCGCGCTCTCCGCGACGCCGCCTGGCTCGACAGAGTGCGCTGCAACGGCGCCCGTGCGGTGATGGCGGGCCATACCTGGCGGCACCGGGCGGAGCAGATCGTCCGCGACCTGGCCGAGCTGTAGCCGCGGGAGGCGCTCTTGTATCCGATGCTGGACTCCGTCGACGTGCTGGACCGCGGCGAGCGCGTGTTCGTCTACGGCAGTGGTGCCGCCGGGCGTGCCCTGCGGAACTTCCTGGATCATGGCGGCATCCCGGTGGCCGCCTTTCTCGATACCCGGACGGCGGGATCGGCCGACGGCATCGCGATCGTGCCCCTCGACGCCTATCTGGAGCGCGTCCGCCGGCCGGGTGACCAGATCCTGATCGCCTCGTCCCACTTCCGGGACATCGCGGCCGAACTTGCCCACCGCGGCGTGGATCGCGTGTGGAACGCCGCCCGCTTTTCGATCAGCATCGGCGACCATCCCGGCCAGTTCCTGCGACTGGTCGAGGGCGGACGGATCGTCCTGGGGTGAGCCGTGCCGCACCGATTCAATTCAAGGTTCGTTAATGATCTGGCGCGAAGGTACGGTGCGGTTCGGGCGCGTGCCAACCGCGCGCAAATCGAGCCGGTGATCACCGATGGGTAGACGGACAGTACTGGTGACGGGCGGCGCGGGGTTCGTCGGCTCCACGCTGGCGCTGGCGTTCAAGCGCAACCACGTCGACCTCGACGTCGTAGCCCTCGACAACCTGCGCCGGCGCGGCTCGGAACTGGCCCTGGAGCGGCTGCGCGCGGGCGGCGTCGCCTTCCGCCACGGCGACGTACGCAACCCGGAGGACTTGGCGGAAGCCGGGCCCTTCGACCTGCTCGTGGAATGCTCGGCGGAGCCATCCGTCCATGCCGGCTACGGCGGCAGTCCGGCCTACGTGATCAACACCAACCTGCTGGGAACCGTGAACTGTTTGGAGGCGGCGCGCCGCCACGGCGCCGACCTGATGTTCCTGTCGACCAGCCGCGTGTATCCCATTCATGCGCTGCGGGCCCTGCCGCTGGAACGCCACGACCGCCGCCTCGCACTGCCCACCGGTGCCGGCGGGCCGGGCTGGTCCGAGGCAGGCATCGCCACCGACTTCCCCCTGGCCGGCAGCCGGTCGGTCTACGGAGCCACCAAGTTGGCCTCCGAACTCCTCGTCGAGGAGTATGCGGCGATGTACGGCCTGCGCGTCGTCGTAAACCGCTGCGGCGTGCTGGCCGGTCCCTGGCAGATGGGCAAGGTCGACCAGGGCTTCGTCGTGCTCTGGGCGGCACGGCACGTGTACGGCGGCGGCCTGACCTATAAGGGGTTCGGCGGCGAGGGAGTGCAGGTGCGCGATGTGCTGCACGTTGACGACCTCTGCGACCTTGTCCTGTTGCAAACCGCGACGCTTGACCGGCTGCGGTCACGGGTGTTCAACGTGGGTGGCGGACCGGCCGGCAGCGTCTCCCTGGCGGAACTGACGGCGTTGTGTTCTGATCGCGGAGCATGCCGGCCAAGCATCGCGATGCGACCGGACACCGATCCCGCTGACATCCCGTGGTACGTCAGCGACAATGCGGAGGTGGCGCAGGCGACCGGATGGAGTCCGGCACGACCGGTGGAGCGCCTTCTCGACGACGTCTTCGCTTGGCTGCACACCCACCGCAACGCCCTTGAGCCGATTCTCGGCGGTGGCTGAGCCCGAGGACAACAAGAAAAGAGGATTCGCCGCAGCATGTCCGTGGTCATCATCACCGGGGCGGCCGGACTGATCGGGGCGGAAGCCGTCAGCTTCTTCGCCGACAAGGGATTCGACGTCGTCGGCATCGACAACGACATGCGCGGCTACTTCTTCGGACCGGACGCCAGCACGGCACGAAGCCGGCAACGGCTGGAGAGGCTGCACCGTGCCTACGCCCACGTCGACGCCGACATCCGCGACCGGGACGCCATGGAGCGGCTGTTCGCGGCCCATGGCCGGTCCATCGCCCTGGTCATCCACACCGCAGCACAGCCTTCCCACGACTGGGCCGCGCGCGAGCCCTTCACCGACTTCTCGGTCAACGCCACGGGAACGCTGAACCTGTTGGAGGCGGCGCGGCAGCACTGCCCGGATGCTCCGTTCATCTTCACCTCGACCAACAAGGTGTACGGCGATGCTCCGAACCGGTTGCCATTGGTCGAAGGGGACACGCGCTGGGAACCCGACGCGGAGCACCCCTACGCCGCGCACGGCGTCGACGAGTCGATGAGCATCGACCAGACGCTGCACAGCCTGTTCGGCGCCTCAAAAGTGGCGGCCGACGTCATGGTGCAGGAATACGGCCGCTACTTCGGCATGCGCACCGCTTGCTTTCGCGGCGGTTGCCTGACCGGGCCGGGACATGCCGGCGCCCAGCTCCACGGCTTCCTTGCCTACCTCGTGAAGTGCGCGGTTGCCGGAACGCCCTACACGGTGCTGGGCTACAAGGGAAAGCAGGTCCGCGACAACATCCATGCCTTCGATCTGGTCAACGCGTTCTGGCACTTCTTCCGGGCCCCGCGAACCGGAGAGGTCTACAACATCGGCGGCGGGCGTTATTCCAACTGCTCGATGATCGAGGCAATCGCCCGGGCCGAATCGCTGACCGGACGGCCGATGCGGTGGACCTACAGCGAGACCAACCGGACCGGCGACCATGTCTGGTGGATCAGCGATGTCCGCAAATTCCGCAGCCACTATCCCGACTGGTCACACACCTACGACATCGACCGTATCATTGCCGAAATCCACGACGAGCTGACCAGCCGGCTTGCCGTTGCACCGGCATAGGCACGGACGGAGGAGATCCGGCATGGCGCGCGTCTAC
Organism: Azospirillum sp. NS33; assembly: GCF_059703765.1. Classification (NCBI taxonomy): domain Bacteria; kingdom Pseudomonadati; phylum Pseudomonadota; class Alphaproteobacteria; order Rhodospirillales; family Azospirillaceae; genus Azospirillum; species Azospirillum sp. NS33. Next base: position 108,997 of record NZ_BAAKJB010000015.1, read on the forward strand.
AGCAACCTGAAATTCATGCGGTTCACCGACCGGCTCGAGGCGTTGGCCACCGGGCGCACGGCCGCCCCGGTGCATGTCCGGATCAAGCCGATCAACCGCTGCAATCACAATTGCTGGTATTGCGCTTACCGGTCGAACGCGCTGGCGCTCGGCGAAGACATGGATCTGGGCGACCGCATCCCGACTGCGAAGATGTTCGAGATCGTCGACGACCTGGTCGCCATGGGCGTGCAGGCCGTCACCTTTTCCGGCGGCGGCGAGCCCCTGCTCTACAAGGCATTGCCCGAGGTGATCCGCCGCCTTGCCGCCGGCGGCATCCGCGTGGCGACGCTGACCAACGGCGCCAACCTCCGCGGCGCCATGGCGGACGCCTTCGCCGAGCACGGCACCTGGGTGCGCGTCTCGCTCGACGGCTGGGACGACGACAGCTACGCCCGGGCGCGCGGCATCCGCGCCGGCACCTTCACCACGCTGCTGGACAACATGCGTTCGTTCGCAACGCGCCGGTCACGATGCGTGCTCGGGGTCAGCTTCATCGTCGGGGCCGAGAACCACACCCACATCGCGGAGGCCTGCGCCATTCTCAAGGACGCCGGTGTGCATCACGTGAAAATCTCCGGCGCCGTCATCTCCAACGACGCCGGCGAGAACAACCGCTATCATCGCCGCCTCGCCGAAGCGGTCGCCGGGCAGATCGCCGAGGCGCGGGCGCTTGAGGACGACCGCTTCTCCGTCGTTGATCATTATCATGAGCTGAGTGAGCGGTTCGACAAGGCTTACACACAGTGCCATTTCATGCAGTTCCTGACGGTGATCGGGGCCGATTGCCAAGTGTATGCCTGCCAGGATAAAGCTTACACTCGCAGTGGTCTGCTCGGCTCCATCGCCGAACGGACGTTTCGCGACTTCTGGTTCTCCAACGAGATTCACAAACGACGCCGCGGTCTGGACCCTTCAGTGATCTGCCGCCATCATTGCGTGGCGCACCAAAAAAACGTGGTGCTCGATGAACTGCTGGGCACCGACGCCGAACACACGTGCTTCGTCTGATCGGAGCGCCGCCAACGGGCGGCATCGCGGCCCGTCGCGGTGATCGGCGGGGGCGGACACCGGGAAGAGGGCAAGGAGGAGCTGCCATGAAAGTCCTGTTCAGCAATCCGCCGTGGTGGATCAAGCGCTATGCTTTCGACGGCGAAACCGCGCCGGCATCCGCCTGGTTCAGCGGCGTGCGTGCGGGATCACGCTGGCCGCACACCAGCCCGGCCCATTCCTCCCCAGGCAACTTCGTGTTCGGCGAGTATATGCCCTACCCCTTCTTCATGGGCTATGCGGCGACCTATGCCGCCAAGGCCACAGGCGCCGACGTGGTCTTCCGCGATTCCATCGTCCTGCGGGAGTCCTATGCCGACTATTTCCGGCACCTGCAGGAGGCCCGCTACGACTACGTCTTCATCGAGACGGCCACGCCCTGCTGGGATCATGACCGGACGATCGTCCACCGCATCAAGGAGATGCTGCCCGAGACCCGGATCGTCCTGACCGGCGCCCTGTCCGCCAAGGGCGAGACGGTGATGGCCGATGTCCCGGTGCACGCCGTCCTCCAGGGCGAGTACGAGAAGGGCGCCGTGCACGTCCTGAGCGGCGCTTCGGGCGTGCTCGCGCACGACCTCCTGAGTGTGGAGGAGATGAACGCCGCCCCCTATCCCTATTTCGACGAGACGATCGCCCATCGCTACTGGGACGTGAACCCTGCCGGGCAGAAGGCGCCTCAGCTCCAGCTCTGGGCCAGCCGCGGCTGCCCGTACAAGTGCATCTTCTGCGTCTGGCCGGCAACCATGACCGGCAACGATCCGGACGGAACCGGCAAGCGCTCGGTCCGCTTCTATTCCCCCGATTACATCGAGGGCATGCTGCGCGACCTGATTGGCCGCTACGGCTACAAATCGATCTATTTCGACGACGACACCTTCAATCTCGCCGACAAGCATGTCCTCGGTATCTGCGAGGTCATGACCCGCATCGGCCTGCCCTGGTCGGCCATGTGCCGGGCCGACACGATCCGGCTCGACACATGGAAGGCGATGCGTGACGCTGGCTGCTTCGGGGTGAAGCTCGGCTTCGAAAGCGGCAACCAGTGGGTCAACGACAACATCGTCAACAAGCGCCTGAACCTGGAAAAGGCGCGCACCGTGGTCCACGAGCTGAAGCGCCTGGGCATGACCGTGCACGGCACCTTCACCTACGGCCTGCCCGGTGAGACGCGCGAGCAGATGCTGGACACCAAGCGCTACATCGCCTCGCTGCCGCTGGACACCTTCCAGGAGACGGGATGCGGAGAGATCGAAGGCACGCCGATGGCCACCCTGCGCGAGAAGGGGCATCTCGACCGCTACAAGGGGGCGGCACTCGACGACCAGTATCTCTACGTGCCCGACGGCGGCGAGAAGATGCGCCGGCTGACGGACACGGCCGACTTCGCCATCGGCGCCGACCGCGCCAAATCCACGTCGGACTATCTGGGCCGGCAGTGGACGCGGCTCGGCGAGGCGGTGGTCGGCGCCGTTGAGACCGGACCGATTGCGCTGTGGGGAATCGGAAGCGACTTCTTCGAAGCCCTGGGAAGGGTCCCGGCGTTGAAGGCATTGGTGGCAGGCGGGCGCATTCGACTCTTCGACGGCACGCTGGCCGGCCAGACCCTGGGAGCGGTACCGGTGGAGGATCCGGCGCTCCTGGCCGGCTTCACCGGCACGGTGTTCCTGACCCCGCGCATGTGGTCGACGCGCAGCGCGATGCGCCAGGATGCCTTGCGCCATGGTGTGCCGGAGGCACGCCTGCGCGACGTCTACGTCGAAGAGGCCAACCCGCAGGCCCTGTCGGCGGAATAGCCGCCCCTATTCCACCAGGAAGCGGCCGAGACGCGCCCATCCACCCGGCGGTGTTCCGGTGGTCTTGCGGCAGATCCAGACCGCCGTGGCGTGGAGCGTTCCGGCGGTGCGGGCCACCAGGAAGGGGTTGTCCGCCGACGGGGTTCCGGTCTCGGCGAAACGGTCCAGCGTGGCATCGCTGAGCGAGAGGTCGACCGGCCCGAGCACCGTGAAGCCGGTGTGCGCGGCCAGCGCGTCGGCAAACGCCACGGCGACACCAACACCAAGGCCCGGCACGTCATCCGCGCGGCCATCGCCCAGACACACGGCGATAGAAAAGGCTGCAATTCCGCCAACCGCAAGCTGCTGATCCGCCCGGGCCAGCAGCTCTGCGATCCCCTGCCGAACAGCCGTATTCTGGGGCAGCACCACGGCATCGAAGGGACCAGTGACCCCATCAAAGGCATCGTGATGGATGGCCAGTCGCTCCCGGCGAAAGCGGCGGGGCTTGGCAAGCCACGGGTCACGCTCGCCGGCCGCCACCCGCGCCGCGTGCTCGGCCGCCCGCGCCCCCAGGTCGACCACGTCCACGCGCGCCGCCAACTCGCTCAACAGCAGCGGCAACCCGTCCACGTCGCAGCTTCCCACGAGCAGGCGGGCGTTGCCGTCCAGCAGACCCAGCCGGTCGAGCGCGTACAGGATCTGCACCCGTTCCCAGGTGCCATGGCTGCGTTTGAAGAAATTGCAGACGTTGTTGCGGATGTCCTCGTCGTTCAGCCGGACGGTGTCCGCGTCATCGGCATAAGGAGCGCGGAAGCTGGACACGTTGGTGCGAAAGCGCATGGCCCACGACCACCAGTGCCCGTCCTCCCAATCCTCCACCGCCGCAAGCTTGCTGAGCGACGGTGGGCCGGCCGGTCGTGGCATGGCGGGAAGGCGAAGCGCCGGTCGCAGCCGGGCGGCGTTGCGGCAGAGCGACCCGGCCGCCTGCAGCACCCGGACGCGCTCGGCGGGGACGCCGTCGACCGAGGCAAGGCCGGGCCATTGGAGTGCGGCCAGGAGCGGTGCCGACCAGCGGCGCGGATCGCAGGCGGCCGGGTCTTCCAGCGCAAGCAGTGCCCGCAGGTCTTCCCGCACCAGGTGAACCTCACGCGGTGCGACGGGACGGGTGCGGCCGAGAGCGACCGTCAGGTGCTGCTCCAGAGTCACCTCAGGGCCGACCGCCGTGGTGGGCCGCAGGGCATCGCGCACCACCGTCGCCAGCCGTTCGGCAATGCCTTGGAGCGAATAGCGCTCCAGGGCCAGTGCGTAGGCGGCTTCGGCCAGATGATTGCGGTGTGCATCATCGGCGATCAGCCGGGCCAGGCTCCCGGCATATTCCTCGATGTCCGACGCGAACAGCCCGTGCACGTCGGGCGTCAGGCAATGCACCGCCTCGCCGACCGGGGTGGCGCACACGGCAACCTTGGCAAGGATGTACTCGAACATCTTGGTCGGGCTCTTGGCCGCGTTGAACGCGTTGGCGGAATAGGGAAGAACGCCGATGTCCATCTCGCGCAGCACGGCGCCGAACTCGGTCGGCGGGATGAACTCGTGAAGCACGATCTCCGGCAAATCGGGGAACCGCTCGCGGATCCGGGCCTTCAGGTCTTCCCAGGCGCGGCCGAAACCGATGATGTGGAATCGCGCCCGTTCGCGTATCCGCCACGGCACCAGCGCAAAGGCGTCGAGCGCGAACAGCACGTCCTTCATGGGGATGTCGCCCCAAAAGTCGCCGGAATAGAGGATGTTGACGAAGTTGCCGAAGCGTCGGCGCGGTGCCTCCCGTCCCGCGGGGCTGAACAGTTCCTGGTCGGCCACGGTGTGGATCAGGTGCGTGTTCGGGTTCAGCGGCGCCAGGATGTCGTACAGCCGGTGGCTTGCCGCCACGCAGGCGACCGCCCGGTTCGCCATGGTGCCCAGCAGCTCGCCCGGCCTCAGGCTCGGCAGCCACGGCTCCAGCCGCCGGAACGGCTGCATGTCGAGTTCGTAGTCGTCGTAGTCCAGGATCACCGGATTGCCGCCGCGCGCCGCCGCCAAACTCACGGCCAGCGCGTGATAGCCGACCTTCTGCATGTACAGGACGGCACGGGGATTGCGCGCAAGGATGCCGTGCGCCTGCAGGTTCAGGCGCAGCTTCTCCTCTTCGGGAATGGTCGACAGCGGACCGCACTGGTCGGTGGCGCCGAGATGGTCGAAGAAGGACAGCACCTCGGCCCGCAGTCCCTGCTGCCGGAGTGCCCGCGCAAAATTGTAGCAGCGCACCCGGGCCGAGGGCTGGCGGAACCCGTCCTGCGCCACGAAGATCACGTCCGCCGCTTCGAAACGGGCGATGGTGTCGGCGTCGAAGGGAGACGGCTCAGGCATCGGGGTTGCGCTCGTTCGGGCGGGAAGGGGGGCGGGCATCGCCGGTTTGGCAGCATTATACGTGCCGGGCCGGAAACCGACACGTTGTCACGTGTCGGCCCCGTGCAATGCATCCACGCGACAGCATGGGCGGACCGGCGCCTCAAGGTCGGGATGGGCCGGGCGGATCGGCGGCTTCCCACGTGCAGCATGTTCTTCGGAACATCCAACCCGTATGGGAGTAGGGTTACGGGATTGGGACTCTGGTGACGCTGTCGGGAGGGCCCCAATCCTCAAACCATATTGAGGCGGCGCGCTTCGGGGCGTGGGATCGCCGGTGCCGAAGGGTGAAGGATGAGCCCGTCCTTTTCAACGCTGACACGTGCTTCCGGATAGACCGCCAGCGCCAATTGCAGCGCTTCGAGGAAGGTCGGTTTCATTTGCCTGATCAGTCGGAAGCCGGCACCGAACTGGCTGTGCAGCGCCACCCAGGTCACCGGCGTCGGTCGTGACAGGGCGTGCAGACGGTAAGCCAGCCAGATGTAAACGTCGATCGCCAGACTGCGCTTGCCGATGGCCCGGATGGCCTCTTCCCGTACTGGAACGGGATGTTCCTTCAGGGACTGCCAGAAGCCGTCGTCAAGGCGGACGCGATCTTGCCAGAGTGTCTGTTGGTCGTCGTCGATCACTCCTGCCAACGAAATGGCACTGCGAACGAAAGCACCGTTTTCCCGATGCTCGGCACCGGCCCTGCCATCGGTGAAGAAGGTGAGGCGGCAGGCGGAAATGCGCCGGGACTGTTCGGTGACGAGTTGATAGGTCTTGCCGCCGGTCGTCAGGTCCATCTTGGTCATCCACGCTTTCATGCTCCGCCCGAGTTCGACCTCGGGGGAGTTGGTGCGGATGGCCTCGGTCTGAAGGTACAGAAGGATCAGGCGCGCTATGGAGCCGAAAGGCACACCGATCAACTCCCCGCGACGGTCACGGCCGGATTCCACGAGAAGGGTGATCTTGTTTCCTTCCCTTCGCCATATCGGGCCGTCGATGCGTTTGTGGGGAAGTGAGGTCATGGCGAAGCCGGCGTGGGTAATACCAAGCCGGTTTTCTTCGTCGGTGAGCAAGGCTGCGGCGGCGTCGACGGCATAGCGCTCGGCTTTTGTGCCGGCGAGGGCCCTGGCACCATCGATGCCGTGTTGCATGATCAGTTGATGAACGTCACCCATGGATTGCATTCAGGGTGAGGCCGGGCGCAAAAGCAAGTGGGACTCTGCTGACGGAGCTATTTGGAGAACTATTAGCTTTTAACTATTAGATTCGTCAGTGGAGTCCTCTGGATAAGTCGGAGTCGCGTCAGTGGAGTCCCTCTTTGGCGTCGGCAGAGTCCAGTGGATAAGTTGGTGCTGCGGCTTGGCCGGAGAGCGTCGGTAGAGTCCCAATCGCCGAATCGGAGGCAAAGCCGGCAGAAGGCGGCGGTGGAGCCGTCGCCGCAGCAAGCATGTGGCGTCAGTAGAGTCCCAAGGGGGCTCGCCCGCGGAGGATCATGGCCCTCAGGTCGGCATTCGGTCCCCGGTGGGCTACGATGGTTTCACCATGGACCGGAATCGGTGGCTTGTGGCTTCGGCCTTTGCCGGTGCGGTCGATAAACTCCCAAGCCGGTGCGGCTCCGGTGTTGCCATCGCTGGAAAACTGACCCGGGTTCATCGGGCGAAAACTGACCCACCGCTTCTAGACTCCCCCCGACCTGCGCGGAGGGGGGAGGGATGCAGACAGCGGAGGGAGTTATGGAAATCCGGGTTATGTTGAAGCAGGGCAAGGGCATCCGGGAGATTGCCCGTGAGTTGGGCCTGTCTCGGAACACGGTTCGGCGGTATGCGCGGGGGGCGGAGCCCGGCTACACGGCGCGGCCGCCGGTGGCTGGGAAACTGGCGGCTCACGCGGATTGGCTGGCGGAACGGGTGCGGCAGGCGGCGCCGGAGCGTTTGTCGGCGACAGCGCTGCTTACGGAACTGCGCCAGCGCGGCTACGACGGCGGCATCACCCTCCTTCGCGAGCATCTGGCGACGCTTCGGCCGTCGGCGGAACCCGAGGCGGTGGTCCGTTTCGAGACGGCGCCGGGCGATCAGATGCAGGTCGATTGGGCCGTGGTGCGGCGCGGCGCGGATCGCCTGTCGGCCTTCATCGCGGTGCTCGGCTACAGCCGCGCTGCTTACGTCGAGTTCGTCACCGATGAGAAGCTGGAGACGCTGATCGGCTGCCATCAGGAAGCCTTCGTGTCTTTCGGTGGCGTGCCGCGGACGATCCTTTACGACAACATGCGTACGGTGGTGGTCGGGCGTGACGTCTATGGCCCCGGTCTGCACCGTTTCCAGCCGGCCTTCCGGGATTTTGCCCACCATGCCGGCTTTCGGCCGCGCCTGTGTCGTCCGTACCGGGCCAAGACCAAGGGGAAGGTGGAGCGGTTCATCCGGTATTTGCGCGACAGTTTCCTGGTGCCGCTGACGACGCGGCTGGAGCAGCGCGGCGAGAGGCTGGACGCGATGACCGCCAACATCGAGGTGCGCAAGTGGCTGCGCGACGTGGCCAACACCCGCGTCCATGGCGGAACCGGCCAGGTGCCGTTGGAACGGCTGGCCGAGGAGCGGCCGGCGTTGCAGCCGCTGCCGCAGCCCTGGCCGGGGAGGCTGTCGCTGGTGCCGGCGACCGCCGCGACGCCGGCGCCGGTTGTGCAGCATTCGCTGGCCGTCTACGACGCGCTGCTGGCCGCGGGTGAGGTGGCGTGATGGACCTTCAGCATCAGCGTATCGCCGAGCTGTGCGAGGACCTGCGCTTGGCCGGGGTTGCCGGACAGTGGCCGGCGCTGGCCCAGGACGCCGCCCGCCGCTCCGCCACCTTTGCCGACTTCCTGGAAACCGCATTGCGGGCCGAGAGGGATCTGCGCCGCGCTCGGGCGCGAACGACCCTGGCCACGCTGGCCAGCTTTCCGGCGGTCAAGACGCTCGACCAGTACGACTTCGACTTCGCCGTCGGCGCACCGCGCCAGCAGATCATGGAATTGGCCACCCTGGCCTTCATCGAGCGCACGGAGAACGTGGTGTTCCTCGGGCCCAGCGGCGTCGGCAAGACCCACCTGGCCATCGCGCTCGGCTACCTCGCCACCCAGCGCGGCATCAAGACCCGCTTCATCACCGCAGCCGACCTGGTGCTCCAACTGGAAACGGCACAGCGCCAGGGGCGGCTGAAGGAGTACATGAACCGGACGGTGATGCCCTACCGGCTGCTGATCATCGACGAGATCGGCTATCTGCCGCTCGGCCGCGAGCAGGCGAACCTCTTCTTCCAGGTGGTGGCCAAGCGCTACGAGAAGGGCTCGGTGGTGGTGACCTCGAACCTCACCTTCGGCAGCTGGGATCAGGCCTTCGCCGGCGACGCGGTGCTCACCGCCGCCATGCTCGATCGCCTGCTCCACCACGCCGCCCTCGTCCAGATCCAGGGCGACAGCTGGCGCCTCAAGGACAAGCGCAAGGCCGGCTTCGCTCCCAAATCCGAGGGAAAATGAACGCCGCCGCGGGGTGGGGCTCGCCCCACCCCGCGGCGCTTCGGTGGGTCAGTTTTCGACCGGTGCCAAAGAGCCAAAGTGGGTCAGTTTTCAGCCGGCGTTGACAACGGTCGCCCCCCATGCGGGGGCGTGGATCGAAACCTATCGTTGCCGCACCCCATGGCGATGATCTTCTGTCGCCCCCCATGCGGGGGCGTGGATCGAAACTCGGTGGACACTGGGAAATTGTAAACGGCAGGGGATGTCGCCCCCATGCGGGGGCGAGGATCGGAAAGGTGTGGCCCGCCGTACCGTCCGGCCCTGGCCGGCGCCCCCTCACCCCGCCGCGGCGAGGAACAGGGCGCTGGCCAGGGCCGAGGCGGCGGTGCGGACGTGGTTCCAGCGCGTCCAGTCGCGCTGGTAGCGGGTCCACACCACCGTTGAGTCTCCGGGCGCCGCCTCCCCGGACGCCGCCGCCAGTTCGGTGTTGAGGGGCACGTTGCGGGCCGCCGTCACCCCGAACATGCCGGCCACATAGACCAGGCCGCCGGCCAGGGCGGCCGGGCCGCCCCAGCCCAGCGCCCCGGCCACGGCGAGCGCCGCCGCCAGCAGCGTCGTGCCGAAGAACAGGGGCATGAAGGCCGAGCGCAGGATCACCGCGTTGATCGCGGTCATCGCCGCCGCCCCGCAGGCCGGGTCGAGGCGGCCCAGGGCCGCCATCACGAAGGTGGAGAAGGCGAAGTAGACCCCGGCCATGACGCCGCAGCCGACGGCGGCGAGCCACAGCAGGACGGTGAGCGTGTCGGCGGGCATGAACGGTCCTCCCCTGGGTCAGGCGCCGGTGCCGGTGCCGGCGCCGGCGCCGGCCCCGCCGGCCCAGCCGAACACGGTGCGCCCGCCGTGGTCCGCCGACCGCCGGCGCTCGTCGGCCAGGTGGGCGGGCAGCGCCGGGCCGGTGGCGTGGCGCTCCAGGACGCGGGCCTGGGCGTCGAGCCGGCGGATCGCGTCCAGGCGCTCGTCGTTGCCGAGCCGGGCCGTGGCCAGCGCCGCCTTGAGCACGTCGATGGTGCGGTCGTACACCGCGGTCGGCACCGGGAACGGATGGCCATCCTTGCCGCCATGGGCCAGCGAGAAGCGGGCGGGGTCGGCGAAGCGGCAGGGGGCGCCGTGCACCACCTCCGCCACCAGGGCCAGGGAGCGCACGGTGCGCGCGCCGACCCCGGGCACCAGCAGGAGCTCGGCGAAGTCGGCCGGCCCGGCGGCCGCGGCGGCCGCCAGCGCACCGTGCAGGCGGCGCAGCATGACGTCGCCGGGGCGCACGTCGTGATGGCCCGGCATCACCAGATGGGGCAGCAGCGGCTGGGCCGGCGCCGGCGACTCCGGCGGCGGCGGCGGCGGCGGCTCCAGCGCCGCGACCTCGCGCACCAGGCCGTCGGGGCCGAGGTCGCGCAGCAGGTCGAGCTGGCCGTGGCGCGACGCGGCGGCGCGGCGGTCGGTCAGGTTGACGATGGCGCCGCCGGCGCGGCCGTCGATGGCGGCGTGGGGCGCCTCGACGAAACTCTCCACCCCTTCCGACAGCCAGTGGTAGCGCCGGGCCAGGCGGCTGTCGCCGTTCATGCCCTGCTGCACCACCGTCCACGTGCCGTCGTCGGTGACCACGAAGCCATGGAGGTAGAGATCGAAGCCGTCCTGGACGGCGGCGCTGTCCACCTTGGCGACCAGCCGGCTGGCCCGCACCAGGGCGTCGGCGTCGAAGCCGACCCGCGCGCCGAGCGCCGCCAGCTCGGCCGGGGTGCGGCGGGAGTGGCGGCCACGGCCGCCGCACACGTGCAGGCCGAGCTCCCCGGACACCGGCTCCAGCCCGCGCTTCAGGGCGCCCAGCACGCTGGTGGTGATGCCCGAGGAGTGCCAGTCCATCCCCATCACGGCGCCGAAGGACTGGAACCAGAAGGGATGGGCGAGGCGCCGCAGCACCTCGTCGCGGCCGTAATGGTGGGCGATCGCCTCCACCATCACCGCGCCGAGGCGCGCCATGCGGCGGGCCAGCCACGCCGGCACGCGCCCGCTGTGGAGCGGCAGGTCGGCGCTGCCGGCGCGTCGGGCCATGGGAACCCCCCGGAACTGGAACGGAAGCCGAACGCCTGTCTACCACGGCGGCGGCCCGGCCGTCATGTCCCTTCCGCCGGCCGCGCCGGCCGCGCCGGCCCGACCAGCGCCAGCAGCGCCGCCGCGGCCCGGGTCACGTGGTGCTCGCGGTGGTGCAGGGCGAGGAAGCGGCGCCGCGGCAGGGGCAGGTCCAGGGCCAGATCCAGGGCCACCAGGGCGCCGCCGCGCAGCGCCCCGGCGACCGCCAGCCGCGACAGCACCGCCGCCCCGGCGCCGTGCTCCACCGCCGTGCGCACCGCCTCGTTGGACGGCAGCTCCAGCACCACGTCGAGGTCGGCCGCCGCGACCCCGGCGGCGCCCAGCGCCGCCTCGAAGGCCGCCCGGGTGCCGGACCCGCGCTCCCGGAACACCCAGCGCAGGCGGCGCAGGGCCGCCGGGCCGACGGCGCCGCCGGTCCGGGCGGCAGGGCCGGCCGCCACCACCAGCACCAGCTCGTCCTCGGCCACGGTGGTCTGCACCAGCACCGGGTCGTCCACGACGCCCTCGACGATGCCCAGCTCCGCCCGGTCGTCGTGGATCATCGCCGCCACCTGCTCGGTGTTGCCGATGGACAGGGACAGGGCGATGCCCGGATGGGCGGTGCGGTAGCGGTGCAGCAGCGGCGGCAGCCAGTAGTTGGCGACGGTCTGGCTGGCCGCCACGCGCAGCGAGCCGCGGCGCAGGCCGGTGACGTCGCCCAGCACCGTCTCGGCGGCGGCGGCGCGGGCCAGCACCGCCCGCGCCTCGGCCAGGAACAGCCGGCCCGCCTCGGTGAGGACGACGTTGCGGCCGACCCGGTCGAACAGGCGGGCGGCGTACCGCCCCTCCAGCGCGGCCACCGCCGCGCTGACGGCGGACTGGGTGAGGTTGAGGGCGCGCGCCGCCCGGGTCACGTGCTCGCGTTCCGCCACCGCCACGAAGATGCGAAGCTGCTCCAGGGTCATCGGCGCCGCGTCAGGTTGCCACCACCACCAGCATCAGACTGAAAACCGCGATGAAAAGAAAGGCGGCGGCGCCCAGCAGCAGCGGCCGCAGGCCCTTGGCGCGCAGCTTGCGCAGGTCGGTCTCCAGCCCCATGGCGGCCAGCGCCACCGTCAGCAGGGCCGTGGTCACCGGGGCGGCGAGCGCCGGCACCGCCGCCGGCAGGGCCAGCGCGCTGTTGAGCGCCACCACCCCGACGAAGCCGGCCAGGAACCACGGCACCGGAACCGCCGCGCGCCGCGCGCCCGGCCCGGCCCGGCCACGGCGGGCCAGCAGGCCGAGGGTCAGCACCACCGGGACCAGCATCATCACCCGCGACAGCTTGGCCACCGTGGCGACGTCGCCGGCGTGCGCGCCGTGCTGGTGGGCGGCGGCGACGACCTGGGCGATCTCGTGGATCGACGCGCCGGCCCACAGGCCGAAGGCCGCGTCCGACAGGCCCAGCGCGTCGGCCAGCAGCGGGTAGGCGAGCATGGCGACCGAGCCGAACACGGTGACGCAGGCGATGGCGTAGGCCACGTCCTCGTCCGGGGCGTCGGTCACCGTGTTGGTGGCGAGCACCGCCGAGGCCCCGCAGATCGCGGTCCCCGCGGCGATCAGCTCGGCCAGCTTGCGCTCGACCCCCAGCGCCCGGCCGAGCCGGACCGTGACCAGGAAGGTGGCGGCCAGCGCGGCGACCAGCACCGCGATCCCGGCCCCGCCCACCGCCACCACCTGGGCCGCCGTGAGCTGCAGCCCCAGCAGCACGATGCCGGCGCGCAGCACCCGGCGCATGGCGAAGCCGACGCCGGCCCGGGCGCGCCGCGGCGTGCCGACGAGGGTGCGCACGAGCATGCCCAGCACGACGGCGAGGATCATCGGACTCACCGCGGCCGCCCACGGCAGGGCGCGCACCGCGTAGGCGGCGGCCGCGACCGCGGCGGCCAGCAGCAGGCCGGGCACCAGCGCGCCGGCGGCGCCCGGACGGGCCCCAGTGGTGGCGGGCGGTGCGGCGGCGGCAAATCCGCCGGGATCGGTCGGCGAGGCGGTCATGGTCGGCTCCCCACGGTTGGCAGGCCGACCGTCGCACCGCGTTACCGTTCGATCCAACGCATTATAGTGCTCGAATCGATCGCCTCAGTCGATGGATTCGAGGGCGGTGGCGTCCGGTGCCGGCCCCGCCGGCGGCGGCTCCTGCGGCGGCGGCGGCGCGGCGTGGGCGTCGCCCCACGCCTTCAGCACCCGGATCACCGGCTCCAGGCTGCGGCCGCGCGGCGACAGGCTGTACTCCACCTTGGGCGGCACCTCCGGATAGACGGTGCGCACGATCAGCCCGTCCGCCTCCAGCTCGCGCAGCTGGGTGGTCAGCATGCGCTGGGTGACGTTGGGCAGGCGGCGGCGGATCGCGTTGAAGCGCAGGGTGCCTTCGAACAGGTGGTAGAGCACCACCCCCTTCCACTTGCCGTCGATCAGCGCCAGCGTCGCCTCGACGGCGCAGCCCGGGCTGCAGTCCAGCCGCTTGTGCGGGATGCGGGGCATCACGGTATCCTTTTCGACACTATGGGCCGTAAATGTGCGTTCTTGCGGAATGGGATCATAGGGTGCAGACCTCCCCCGGACAACACCCCCCATCCCGCGAAGGAGGACACCATGCGCGCCGTCGGCTACCGCACCCCGCGCCCCATCGACGATCCCGCCGCCCTGGTCGACATCGAGCTGCCGCGGCCGGAGCCCGGCCCCCGCGACCTGCTGGTCGAGGTCCGCGCCGTCTCGGTCAACCCGGTGGACACGAAGGTCCGCCGCTCCGCCGCCGCCGAGGCCGGGGGGTGGAAGGTGCTGGGCTGGGACGCCGCCGGCACCGTGGTCGCCACGGGGGCGGAGGTCACCCGCTTCCGCCCGGGCGACGCCGTGTTCTACGCCGGCGCGCTGGGCCGCCCCGGCACCAACGCCGAGTTCCACGCGGTCGACGAGCGCCTGGTCGGCCACAAGCCGGAGTCGCTGGGGTGGGCCGAGGCGGCCGCCCTGCCGCTGACCGCGCTGACCGCCTGGGAGACGCTGTTCGACCGCCTCGACGTGGCCAGGCCGGTGCCCGGCGCCGCCCCCGCCCTGCTGGTGATCGGCGGCGCCGGCGGCGTCGGCTCGGTCACCGTGCAGCTGGCCCGCCGGCTGACCGGCCTGACGGTGATCGCCACGGCGGCGCGGCCGGAGAGCGCGGCGTGGGTGCGCGGCCTGGGCGCGCACCACGTGGTCGACCACACCGAGGGGCTGGCGGCGGCGGTGGCCGGGCTGGGCCTCGGCGCGCCGGGCTTCGTGTTCTCCACCACCCACACCGACCAGCACCTGGAGGCGATCGCCGAGGCCATCGCCCCCCAGGGCCGGTTCGCCCTGATCGACGACCCCGCGGCGCTCGACGTGCGCCCGTTCAAGCGCAAGAGCGTGTCGGTGCACTGGGAGCTGATGTTCACCCGGTCGCTGTTCGAGACCGCTGATATGGACGCCCAGGGCCGTATCCTGGACGAGGTGGCCAAGCTGGTCGACGCCGGCACCCTGCGGACCACCCTGGCCGAGCGCTTCGGCCCGGTCAGCGCCGCCAACCTGGTGCGCGCCCACGCCCTGCTGGAGAGCGGGCGGTCGCGGGGCAAGATCGTGCTGGAGGGATTCGCCTGACCGTCCCGCCGGTCACGCCCGCCCCATGGTGTCGGTCAGGGCGTTCAGCAGCACCGGCGGGGTGACCGGCTTGTGCAGCACGCCCAGGCCGCTGGCCCGCGCCTCGCGGATGCGCTCCGGCGCGGTGTCGCCGGTGATGATGATGCCGGGGATCGGCTGGCGGAACAGGTCGCACAGCGTGCGGATCGCCTCCGTCCCGGTGCGCCCCTCGCGCAGGCGGTAGTCGGCCAGGATGATCGCCGGCGGCCGGGCCCGGGCGTCGAGCAGGGCCACCGCCTCGGCCGCCGATTCGGCGGCGATCACGTGGTAGCCCCAGCCCTGCAGCAGCGCGGTCAGGCTGCTCAGCACCACCGGCTCGTCGTCGATCAGCACGATGGTGCGGCGCCCGCCGAGGCCCTCGTCGGGCGGCCGCACCCCGGCCAGGGGGCGCGGGCGCGCCGTCGGCAGGTAGGGCACGTCGACCCAGAAGGCCGAGCCGCGGCCGGGCTCGGAGCGCAGGCCGACGGGGTGGCCGAGCAGCCGCGCCAGACGCCGGACGATGGCCAGGCCGAGGCCGAGGCCCTGGGTGCGGTCACGCTCGGCGTTGCCGACCTGGGTGAACTCCTCGAAGACGTCCGCCTGGGCTTCCGACGGGATGCCGATGCCGGTGTCCAGCACCTCGATGCGCAGCGTCTCGCCGCGCCGCCGACAGCCCAGCAGGATGCGCCCGCTGGGGGTGTAGCGCACGGCGTTGTCCACCAGGTTCTGCACCAGCCGCCCCAGCAGCAGCGGATCGGTGCGCACCACCGCGCTGCTGGGCAGCACCCGCAGGTCCACCCCCTTGGCCGCGGCGACGGCGGCGAAGTTGGCGCGCATGGTCGCCAGCACCGTGTCGACCGGGACAGCCAGCGGCTTCGCCGCCACGACGCCGGCGTCGAGCTTCGACACGTCGAGCAACGAATCCAGCAGCATCTTCAGGGCGTCGACCGCCAGCTCCATGTCGCGGACCATGCCGCGCAGCGGCCCGTCGGGCAGGCGTGCGGACAGGGCGGCGGCGAAGAACACCAGGGACTGCACGGGCTGGCGCAGATCGTGGCTGGCGGCGGCGAGGAACCGCGTCTTGGCGGTGTTGGCCCGCTCCGCCTCCTCCTTGGCGATCCGCAGGGACCGCTCCGCCGCCTTGCGCTCGGAGATGTCGCGGACCGTGCCGGCGAAGATGCGCCGCCCCGCCAGGAACCCCTCGCCCACCGCGAGGTCCATCGGGAACACCGTGCCGTCCTTGCGCAGCCCCTGCATCTCGCGGCCGGTGCCGATGATGCGGGCCTGGCCGGTGCGCAGATAGGCGGCGAGGAAGCCGTCGTGGGCCTCCCGCTCGGGCGAGGGCATCAGCAGGCTGACGTTGCGCCCCAGCACCTCCACCGCGGCGTAGCCGAAAATGCGCTCCGCCGCGCGGTTGAAGCTCTCGATCCGGCCCTGCTCGTCGATGGTCACGATGCCGTCGACCGCGGCCTCCAGGACCGCGCGGTTCTTGGCCTCGCTGTAGCGCAGCTGCTCCTCGGTCCGCTTGCGCAGGCTGAGGTCGCGGACGAAGCCGGCGAACATCCGCTCGCCGTCGACCAGCGCCTCGCCCACCGCCAACTCCATCGGGAAGGTGCTGCCGTCGCGGCGCAGCCCCTCGACCTCCCGGCCCTTGCCGATGATGCGGGCCTCGCCGGAGGCGAGGTAGCGGGCGAGATAGGCGTCGTGCTGGCCACGGTACGGCTCCGGCATCAGCGCGCTGACGTTGCCGCCGACCACCTCCGCGGCGGCGTAGCCGAAGGTGCGCTCGGCGGCCCGGTTCATCGACCGCACCCGCCCCTTGGAGTCGATGATGATCACCGCGTCGACCGCGGCGTCGAGCAGCGCCTCGGTCAGGCCGCCGCGCACCGACTCGGCGGCCGCCGCGCGGACCCCGGCGGCGTTCCGCCCCCGCGCGACCCATCCCGCCACGGCACCCGCGGCCGCGGCGAGCGTCGCCGCACCGATCCACACGGCCGCGTCCATCCCCGTTCCCGCCCTTCCCCGTCCACGTGCACAGCCACCTATCAAAATGGCACACGCCACGGTTCCGGCAAGCGGGAAAGGCGGCCGCCGGCGGATCGGGTGGGCCGTTGGTGGCAGTCGGGCGCGGTTGCGGTTGCCCAATGCCGGGAAAAGGCTAGTCTCTGCGCCACACGTGGACCAACACGGGACGGGAGGGCGGCCATGGCGCTCAGGGCCGAGCAGATCAAGGACGAGCTGACGGAAGCGGTGGTGCGCCAGGTGCGCGGCCGGCTGGAGCGCGACCGTGCCGACATGGCCGAGCGCTTCGTGCGGGCCTTCTACGCCAATGTGCCGCCCGACGACATCGCGCAGGCGCCGGCCGAGCAGCTCTACGGCGCCGCGGTGGCGATGTGGCAGTGGGGGCAGCGGCGCCGGCCCGGCGAGGCGCGGGTGCGGGTCTACAACCCGCGGATCGAGGAACACGGCTGGACCTCCCACCGCACGGTGGTCGAGCTGGTCAACGACGACATGCCGTTCCTGGTCGACTCGGTGACGGCGGAGCTGAACCGCCAGGGGCTGACGGTCCATCTGGTGATCCACCCGGTGGTGCGGGTGACCCGCGACGACGGCGGCACGCTGACCGCGCTCGCGGCGGCCGAGGGGACCGCGCGCGACGGCGCGCCGGACGGCGGGACGCTGGCGGAGTCCTTCATGCACGTGGAGGTCGGCACCCACACCGACGTGGCCACGCTGACCCGTGTCCAGGCCGGGCTGGAGCGGGTGCTGCACGACGTCCGGGTGGCCGTCGCCGACTGGCGGGAGATGCGGGGCAAGCTGCGCGAATCGCTGGGCGACGCCGACGCCATGCGCCGCGTCCTGCCGGCCGACGAGGTGGCCGAGGCCGAGGCCTTCCTGCACTGGATGGACGCCGACCACTTCACCTATCTCGGCTGCCGGGAGTACCGCTTCGAGGACGACGCGGCGACCGGCGAGCCGATGCTGCGCATGGTCGAGGGCAGCGGCCTGGGTATCCTGCGCGACGCCGACTACACGGTGTTCGACGGGCTGCGCTACTTCAGCACCCTGCCGCCGGACGTCCGCGACTTCCTGCGCCAGCCCCGCGTGCTGATGGTGACCAAGGCCAACAAGACGGCCACCGTCCACCGGGCCACGCACATGGACGCGGTGCTGGTCAAGCGCTTCGACCCGGAGGGCCGGATCGTCGGCGAGCGCCTGATCGTCGGCCTGTTCACCTCGTCGGCCTACAACCGCAGCCCCCGCGACATCCCGTTCCTGCGCCGCAAGGTGGCGGCGGTGTTCGAGCGCGCCGGCTTCGAGCCGAAGAGCCACGACGGCAAGGCGCTGCTCAACATCCTGGAGAACTACCCCCGCGACGAGCTGTTCCAGATCGGCCTGGACGACCTCCTGTCGACGGCGCTCGGCATCCTCCACCTCCAGGAGCGCCAGCGCCTCGCCCTGTTCGTGCGCAAGGACCCGTTCGAGCGGTTCTGCTCCTGCCTGGTCTACGTGCCGCGCGACCGCTACGACACCGGCCTGCGCCTGCGCATCCAGGGCATCCTGGAGAACGCCCTGAAGGGCACCTGCACCGGCTTCACCACGACGCTGGCGCAGAGCGTGCTGGCCCGCGTCCACTACATCATCAAGACCGAGCCGGGGCAGACCGCCGACATCGACGTGGCCGACATCGAGGCCCGCCTGGCCCAGGCGGCCCGCGACTGGAGCGACCACCTGCGCGACGCGCTGGTCGGGCTGCGCGGCGACGAGGCGGCGATCCGCCTGATGGCCCGCTACGGCGGCGCGTTCCCCACCGGCTATCGGGAGATCTTCTCGGCCGAGGCGGCGGTCCACGACATCGACCGGGTGGAGAGCGTGCTGGCCCGCGGCCAGGTCGCCATCAACCTCTACCGGCCGCTGGAGGCCGACCCGGCGGAGGTGAGCTTCAAGCTCTACCACGAGGGCCGGCCGGTGCCGCTGTCCGACGTGCTGCCGATGCTGGAGCACATGGACCTCAAGGTCATCACCGAGATGCCCTTCGAGGTGGCCCTGGCCGACCGGCCCCACGCCGTGTGGATCCACGATTTCGGCACCCGCACCCAGACCGGCGCCGCGGTCGACTGCGCCCAGGTCAAGGACGCCTTCCAGGAGGCGTTCTCGGCGGTGTGGGAAGGCCGCATGGAGGACGACGGCTTCAACCGGCTGGTGCTGCGCGCCGGGCTGTCGGCGCGCCAGGTGACGGTGGTGCGCGCCTACGCCAAGTACCTGCGTCAGGCCCGCATCCCCTACGCCCAGGACAGCGTCGAGGCGACCCTGGCGGCCCATCCCGCCATCGCCCGGATGATCGTCGCGCTGTTCGAGGCGCGCTTCGACCCCGCCCGCCAGGACGGTGCGGAGGCCCGCCAGGCCACCATCGCCGAGGCCATCGCCCAGGCGCTGAACGACGTGGCGAACCTCGACGAGGACCGCATCCTGCGCCGCTTCGTCAACGCCATCCAGGCGACCCTGCGCACCAACGCCTACCAGCCCGGCGCCGACGGCCAGCCCAAGACCTACCTGTCGTTCAAGATCGACAGCCAGGCGGTCGAGGACCTGCCGCTGCCGCGGCCGTGGGTCGAGGTGTTCGTCTACTCCCCGCGCATGGAGGGGGTGCACCTGCGCGGCGGCAAGGTGGCGCGCGGCGGCATCCGCTGGTCGGACCGGCGCGAGGACTTCCGCACCGAGATCCTCGGCCTGATGAAGGCGCAGATGGTCAAGAACGCGGTCATCGTGCCGGTCGGCTCCAAGGGCGGATTCGTGGTCAAGCATCCGCCGCCGGCCTCGGCCGGGCGGGAGGCGGCGCTGGCCGAAGGGGTGGCCTGCTACAAGACGCTGATGCGCGGCCTGCTCGACATCACCGACAACTTCGACGCGGCGGGCGCGGTGGTGCCGGCGGCCGGCGTGGTCCGCCGCGACGACGACGACCCCTATCTGGTGGTGGCCGCGGACAAGGGCACGGCCACCTTCTCCGACATCGCCAACGGCATCTCGCTGGACCACGGGTTCTGGCTGGGCGACGCCTTCGCGTCGGGCGGCAGCCAGGGGTACGACCACAAGAAGATGGGCATCACCGCCCGCGGCGCCTGGGAATCGGTCAAGCGCCATTTCCGCGAGATGGGGCGCGACATCCAGACCACGCCGTTCAGCTGCGTCGGCGTCGGCGACATGTCCGGCGACGTGTTCGGCAACGGCATGCTGCTGTCCCGGTTCACCCGGCTGGTGGGCGCCTTCGACCACCGCCACATCTTCTGCGACCCCGACCCCGACCCGACGCTGAGCTGGCAGGAGCGCCGCCGCCTGTTCGAGCTGCCGCGCTCCTCCTGGGCCGACTACGACGCCTCGCTGCTGTCCTTCGGCGGCCGCATCTACGACCGCTCCGCCAAGTCGCTGGCCCTGACGCCGCAGATCCGCGCCGCCTTCGCCATCGGGACCGAGCAGGTGACGCCCCAGGAGCTGATCCAGGCCATGCTGCGCACGCCGGTCGACCTGCTGTGGTTCGGCGGCATCGGCACCTACGTCAAGGGCTCCGCCGAGAGCCATGCGGAGGTCGGCGACAAGACCAACGACGCCCTGCGCATCGACGCCGAGGAGCTGCGCGCCGGCGTGGTCGGCGAGGGCGCCAACCTGGGTGTCACCCAGCGCGGCCGGATCGAGGCGGCCCAGTGCGGGGTGCGCATCAACACCGACGCCATCGACAACTCCGCCGGGGTCGACACCTCCGACCACGAGGTCAACATCAAGATCCTGCTGGGCGACGTGGTCGGCCGCGGCGACATGACGGTCAAGCAGCGCGACCGCCTGCTGGCCGAGATGACCGAGGAGGTGTCGGCGCTGGTGCTGCGCGACAACTACCTGCAGAGCCAGGCGCTGACGGTGGCGCAGAGCCGCGGCGTGGAGATGCTGGAGGCCCAGGCCCGCTTCATCCGCGCCCTGGAGAAGACCGGCCGCCTCAAGCGCCGCATCGAGACCCTGCCCGACGACGAGGAGCTGGCCACCCGCACCGCCGAGCACCGCGGCCTGACCCGGCCGGAGCTGGCGGTGCTGCTGGCCTACGCCAAGATCACCCTGTACGACGACCTGCTGGCGTCGGACCTGCCCGACGACCCGTTCATGGCCGCCGACCTGCACCGCTACTTCCCGGCGGCCCTGCGCGACGGCTTCGCCGCGGCGATCGACCGCCACCGCCTGCGGCGCGAGATCATCGCCACCAGCGTCACCAACAGCGTGGTCAACCGGGTCGGCCCGGTGTTCGTGAAGGAGATGATGGAGAAGACCGGCATGGGGCCGGCCGACGTCAGCCGGGCCTACGCCATCGTCCGCGACGCCTTCGACCTGCGCCCGCTGTGGGGCGCCATCGAGGGGCTCGACAACCAGGTCCCGGCCGAGGTGCAGACCGGCATGCTGGTGGAGACGGTGCGGCTGATGGAGCGCGCGGTGGCGTGGTTCCTCACCAACTGCCCGCACCCCCTGGACATCGCCGCGGAGACCGCGGTCTACCGCCCGGCCATCGTCACCCTGGCCGCCGGGCTGGACGGCGTGCTCGACGCCGAGGAGGCGGGCCGCCTGGCCGAGCGCTGCGCCGGCTTCGCCGAGCAGGGCGTGCCGGAGGCGGTGGGGCGCCGCGTCGCCAGCCTGCCGGTGCTGGCGGTCGCCCCCGACCTGGTGCGCATCGCCCAGCGGGCGGAGCGCGACGTGGCCGCGGTGGCGGCGGTCTACTTCATGCTGGGCCGCCGCTTCGGCCTGGAATGGCTGCGCGACCGCGCCGCCCTGGTGAAGACCGACAACCACTGGCAGAAGCAGGCCACCGCCGCCATCGTCGACGACCTCTACGCCCACCAGATGCACCTCACCGTGCGGGTGCTGGAGAGCACGCCGGAGCAGCCGGAGGAGGACCCCGTCGCCGGCTGGATCGAGCAGCGCCGGCCGGTGGTGGAGCGGGTCGAGCAGCTGCTGGCCGAGCTGCGCGCCCAGCCCGCCGTCGACCTCGCCATGCTGGCGGTGGCCAACCGGCAGCTCCGCGGCCTGACCCTGGGGTGACGGCGGTCGGTCCGGTGGCGCGGCGCACGCCGCCGGCCGCTCCGGTCCGCGACAACGCCCGGCGAACCCCGTAGACTGCGCCGGCACGATGGGCGGAGCGGCCATGGCCTTCGGTTGGCATCTTGCCCGGTGGGAGGCCCGCCGGGAGCACGGGCGGCGCCCCCTGGCGGAGCGGCTGCCGCCGTCGCTGCGGCTGGCCGGGCGGTGGCTGGCCGTGCTGGCGCTCGCCGCCGGCGCGGTCGCCGCGGCCGCCCTGTGGAGCCAGCGCAGCGGGGTCGAGGCGCTGCGCGCCGCCGGCGAGCACCGGGTGGCCCTCTACGTCTCCAACCTGGAGAGCGCGGTCCAGCGCCACGACTACCTGCCCTTCGTGCTGGCCATGAACGCCGAGATCCGCCAGCTGCTGCGCGCCCCCGGCGACGCGGTCCGGCGCGACCGGGTCAACCGCTACCTCGCCACGGTGGCGGGGGAGGCGCGCTCGGCCACCCTCTACGTGATGGACGCCGACGGCCTGACGCTGGCCGCCAGCAACTGGGACCAGCCGGTCAGCTTCGTCGGCAGCAACTACGGCTTCCGGCCCTATTTCCGCCAGGCGCTGGAGCAGGGCCGCGGCCGCTTCTACGCCGTCGGGGTGACCACCGGGACGCCCGGCCTCTTCCTCTCCCACGCCGTCACCGACGGCGGGCGGGTGGTCGGCGTGCTCGCCGAAAAGGTCAGCCTGGACGGGCTGGAGGAGGCCTGGCGCTTCGGCGCCGAGCGGGTTCTGGTGGCCGACGCCGCCGGCGTCGCCTTCCTGTCGTCGGAGCCGGAGTGGCGCTACCGCACGCTGGCCGAGCCGTCGCCGGCCGAGCAGCGGCGCATGGACGACACCCGCCAGTACGCCGGCGTCGCGCTGGCGCCCCTGCCCGTCACCGGGCGGCGCCGCGTCCACGGGGCCGAGGTGTTGACGATCCGGAACCCGGACGGCCGCGGGGCGACCGACTACCTCGCCCAGAGCGTGGCCTTGCCGGGGCCGGGCTGGCGGCTGCTGGTGCTGTCGGACATGGCGCCGGTGCAGGCGGCGATGAACGGCGCCGCCGTGGTCGCCGCCTTCGCCGTGGTGTTCCTGGTGCTGGTGTTCCTCTACTGGCGCCAGCGCCGCCGCCGCATCCGCGAGAGCATGGCGGCGCGCGGGGCGCTGGAACGCGCCAACGTCGAGCTGAAGCGCGCCCACGACGAGCTGGAGGTGCGCATCGCCGCGCGCACCGCCGATCTGGTCGCCGCCAACGCCCGGCTGACCCGCGAGGTGGACGAGCGCGAGCGCGCCGAGCGGGTGCTGCGCGAGGCCCAGGACGAGCTGGTGCAGGCCGGCAAGCTGGCCATGCTGGGGCAGATGGCCGCCGGCATCACCCACGAGCTCAACCAGCCGCTGGCCGCCATCCGCACCTACGCCGACAACGCCGTCGTGCTGTTCGAGCGCGGCCTGCACGACGAGCTGCGCGGCAACCTCGTGCGCATCCCCCGGCTGGTCGAGCGGATGGCGCGCATCACCGGCCAGCTCAAGGCCTTCGCCCGCAAGACCAAGGCGCGGGCCGAGCCGGTGCCGGTGGGCCGCGCGGTGCACAACGCCCTGGTGCTGATCGAGCAGCGGCTGACCCTGGAGGGGGTGGAGCTGGCCTGCGCCCTGCCCGACCCCGACGTGGCCGTGGTGTTCGAGGAGGTGCGCCTGGAGCAGGTGCTGATCAACCTGTTCCGCAACGCGCTGGACGCCATGAAGGGGTGCGCGGTGCGGCGCCTGGCCATCGCCGTGGAGGCGGTCGGCGACGGGGCCGGGGCACGGGTGCTGGTGCGGGTGTCGGACACCGGCCCCGGCATCCCCGACGACGTGCTGCCGCGCATCTTCGAGCCGTTCTTCACCACCAAGGACGCCGCCGGACTGGGCCTCGGCCTGCCGATCTCCGCCGGCATCGTCCGCGACGCCGGCGGCCTGCTCACCGCCGCCAACGGACCGGAGGGCGCGGTGTTCGTCGTCGACCTCGCCCGGGCCGGCGTGGCGCGGAGCGCGGCATGACGGCGAAGCCCCGGCATGACGGCGAAGGCGCGGCGATGAGGGTGCTGTTCGTCGAGGACGAGCTGGACGTCCGCCTGGGCAGCGCGCAGGCCCTGACCCTGGCCGGCATCGCCGTGGCGGGCTTCGAGACGGCCGAGCAGGCGCTGCCCGCCCTGGCCGCCGACGCCGAGGTGGTGCTGGTGACCGACGTCAAGCTGCCGGGCATGGACGGGCTGGAGCTGCTGCGCCACGCCCGCGCCGTGGACGCCGACCTGCCGGTGGTGCTGGTCACCGGCCACGGCGACGTGGCCATGGCGGTGGAGGCCATGCGCGACGGCGCCTACGACTTCATGGAGAAGCCCTTCGCCTCCGACCACCTGGTGGAGGTGGTGCGCCGTGCCCTGGAAAAGCGCCGGCTGGTCCTGGAGAACCGCCGGCTGCGCCGCCACATCGGCGGCCGCGGCGCGCTGGAGGACACCCTGCGCGGCGCCTCGCCGGCGATGGCCGCGGTGCGCCGCCTGGTGGAGGGGCTGGCCGGCACGGCCGCCGACGTGCTGATCGAGGGCGAGACCGGCACCGGCAAGGAGCTGGTCGCCCGCGCGCTCCACGAGCTGAGCCCGCGCCGCGGCCGCAACTTCGTGGCCCTGAACTGCGGCGCCCTGCCCGAGAGCGTGTTTGAGAGCGAGATCTTCGGCCACGAGGCCGGCGCCTTCACCGGCGCCATCAAGCGGCGCATCGGCAAGATCGAGCACGCCGACGGCGGCACCCTGTTCCTCGACGAGATCGAGACCATGCCGCCGGCCCTGCAGGTCAAGCTGCTGCGGGTGCTGCAGGACCGGCGGGTCGAGCGGCTCGGCTCCAACGACGGCCGCGCCGTGGATTTCCGGGTGGTCGCCGCCACCAAGGAGGACCTGAAGGCGCTGTCCGACCGCCAGGGCTTCCGCGCCGACCTCTACTACCGCCTGAACGTCGCGACCATCCCCCTGCCGCCCCTGCGCGCCCGGCTGGAGGACGTGCCGGCCCTGTTCGAGCACTTCGTGCTGGAGGCGGCGGTGCGCTACGGCCGGGAGACGCCGGCGGTGTCGCGGGCGCAGATGCAGCGTCTGTGCACCCACGACTGGCCGGGCAACGTGCGCGAGCTGCGCAATGTGGCGGAGCGCACCGTGCTGGGCCTGCTGCGCGACCCCTTCGCGCCGGGCCGCCCGGACGCCGCCGCCCTGGCCGCCCCGCGCTCGCTGGCCGAGGAGGTGGACGCTTTCGAGCGCGGCGTCCTGGAGCGCGAGCTGACCCGCCACAACGGCGACGTCGCCGCCACCTGCGCCGCCCTGCAGCTGCCGCGCAAGACCTTCTACGACAAGCTGAAGCGCCACGGCATCACGCGCGCGGGATTCGAGCGGGGGTAGCTCAGGGCTGCTCCACGCCCGCCCGCGGGTCGGTCAGGGTGACCATCAGCGTCATCGGGTCGAGCGGGGACACGACCACCAGGGAGCGGGCATCCGCATCGTCCGCCGCAACCGTTCGTTCGGAGCAGGCGGTGCATCGAGACGGGCGCCGAACGCCGTGTACGCCTCCGGGCTCACCGACACGGTCGCGCGGTCCAGCAGCACGTCCTCCGCCGCGCGGCGCGCGGCGTCCAGGATGAAATCCGTGCGGCTCTTGCCCAGCGCCCGGGCCGCGCGATCGATGAGGTTTCGCTCCTCAGATCGCATGCGGATGTTGAGCGTCCTGCGCCGTGGCTTGTCGTCCGATGGCTCGTCGGTTCGCATGGCGGGGGCCTCCTTGGCCGACAATTCTGCCACGCGGGATGAAACGGTCAGCGCAGAGCCGGTGTCCGAGGGCAGACGAAACGCCCCGTCGACGCGTGCCGAAACCCGCACACCCCGCCCCGCCCCGTGCGGAAATCCGCACGGCACCGCGCAGCCCATTCCGCGAAAACACAGGTCCGCCAATGGTCGACCCCACGCACAATGGATGGCACGGCTCTTGCCCCTGGGAGGCGCGGACGGCGCAGCCAAGCGCCGCCGCTGACACCTCGGACCAGGGAGAGATGCCTCCATGAAGACCACCCTCGCTGCCATTGGCCTCGCCGCCGGCCTGTCGCTCCACGCCGCCGCGCCCGTCGCGGCCGCGGAGTTCGTGACCGTGCTGACCGGCGGCACCAGCGGCGTCTACTACCCGCTGGGCGTCGCCATCGCCAACCAGGTCGGCACCGCGCTGCCCGACGCCAAGACCACCGTCCAGGCCACCAAGGCCTCGGTTGAGAACCTCAACCTGCTGCAGAGCGGGCGCGGCGAGCTGGCCTTCTCGCTGGGCGATTCCCTGGCGCTGGCCTGGGCGGGCGACGCCGAGGCCGGCTTCAAGCAGACGCTGGACAAGCTGCGCACCATCGGCGCCATCTACCCCAACTACATCCAGATCGTCGCCCGCGCCGACAGCGGCATCAAGACGCTGGCCGACCTCAAGGGCAAGCGGGTGTCGGTGGGCGCGCCGAAGTCGGGGACGGAGCTGAACGCCCGCGCCATCCTCGCTGCCGCCGGCCTCTCCTACAGCGACTTCGACCGCACCGAGTACCTGCCGTTCGGCGAGTCGGTCGAGCTGATGAAGAACCGCCAGCTCGACGCCACCCTGCAGTCGGCCGGGCTGGGCGTCGCGTCCATCAAGGACCTGGCGGTGAGCACCGAGGTGGTGGTGGTCGAGGTGCCGGCCGAGGTGGTGGCCAGGATGGGCAACCCGGTCTACCGGAGCGCGCCGATCCCCGCCGGCACCTATCCCGGCCAGGACAGCGCCGTCGCCACCGTGGCGGTGGCCAACTACCTGGTCACCCACGCCGGGGTCGGCGACGACACGGCCTACGCCATGACCAGGGCGGTGTTCGACCACCTGGACGCCCTCGCCGCCGCCCACAGTGCGGCCAAGCAGATCGACGCGGCCAAGGCGGCCACGCCGATCGCCGTGCCCATGCACCCCGGGGCCGAGCGCTATTTCCGTGAGAAGGGCCTGCTGAAGTAGCGTCCGTTCCCCCTTGCCTCCCCCCGTCGCGGGGGCGGCAAGGGGCCGCGGCACACCCCAGCCCCTGTCCCCGGAGTTTGCGTCATGAGCACGTCCGACACGCGGCGCGTCGTCGACCGCGAGAACCCGGCCACGGCCGCGTTCGACCTGCCACCGGCGACCCGGCGCGTCCTGTTCGCCGTCGCCGTCGCCTTCGCCCTGTTCCAGCTGTGGACCGCCACCTTCGCGCCGCTGTCCAGCGCGGTGGTGCGCGCCGTCCATGTCGGCTTCCTGCTGGCCCTCACCTTCCTGCTGTTCGGCGGCGGGCGCGGCCACGAGCGCACCGCCGTGCCGTGGCACGACTGGGCGCTGGCGACGCTGGGCTTCGGCCTCAGCCTCTACCACCTGGTGTTCGAGCACGACCTGCTGCTGCGCGCCGGCGACCCCAGCGCCCTCGACCTGGTGGTCGGCACCGTCACCATCGCCCTGGTGTTCGAGGCGGCGCGGCGCATCCTCGGCCCGGCGCTGCCGATCATCTGTGGCGTCTTCCTGCCCTACGCCTATTTCGGGCCCTGGCTGCCCGACGTGGTGGCGCACCGCGGCTACGGGCTGGACCAGATCGTCGAGCAGCTCGCCTTCGGCACCGAGGGCATCTACGGCACGCCGATCTACGTGTCGGCCACCTTCATCTTCCTGTTCATCCTGTTCGGCGCCTTCCTGGAGCGCGCCGGCATGATCAAGCTGTTCAACGACGTGGCGCTCGGCCTGTTCGGCCACGCCAAGGGTGGGCCGGCCAAGGTGGCGGTGGTGTCATCGGGCTTCATGGGGACCATCAACGGCTCGGGCGTCGCCAACGTGCTGACCACCGGCCAGTTCACCATCCCGCTGATGACCCGCTTCGGCTACCGCCCGGCCTTCGCCGGGGCGGTGGAGGCGACGTCGAGCATGGGCGGCCAGCTCATGCCGCCGGTGATGGGGGCGGCCGCCTTCATCATGGCCGAGACCATCGGCGTGCCCTACCACGAGGTGGCGCTGGCGGCCCTGCTGCCGGCCATGCTCTATTTCGGCGCGGCCTTCTGGATGGTCCATCTGGAAGCCGGGCGCTACGGCCTGAACGGGGTGCCCCGGGGCGAGTGCCCCAGCGCGCTGGCCGCCATCCGCAGCCAGTGGCACCTGATCTTCCCGCTGGTGGTGCTGGTGGCGCTGCTGTTCTCCGGATTCACGCCGATGTTCGCCGGCGTCATCGGCATCGCCTGCACCATCGTCCTGATCCTCGGCACCGGCACCGCCGGATTGCTGCCGGCGGCCGGGCTGCGGGTGGCGTTCTGGGTGGCCCTGGGGCTGGTGGCGGCCGGGCTGTGGCGCCTCGGCCTGCGGGTCGAGCATCTGGCGGTCGCCATGGTCGGCCTGCTGGTGCTGCCCAGCCTCGCCACCCGGGGCGGGCGGGCGACCCTGGAGCTGCTGCTGAAAAGCCTGGCCGACGGGGCGCGCAACGCGGTGGGCGTCGGCATCGCCTGCGCCCTGGTCGGCGTGCTGATCGGCGTCCTCACCCTGACCGGCCTGGCCTCGGGCATCGCCGCGGGAATCGTCGCCATCTCCGGCGGCAGCCTGATCGTCGCCCTGGTGCTGACCATGGTGGCGTCGATCGTGCTGGGCACCGGCCTGCCGACCACCGCCAACTACATCATCACCTCGGCCATCGCCGCCCCGGCGCTGCTGGAGATGGGCGTGCCGCTGATCGTCAGCCACATGTTCGTCTTCTATTTCGGCATCATGGCCGACCTCACCCCGCCGGTGGCGCTGGCAGCACTGGCCGCGTCCTCGATCGCCCGGGCCGGGCATCTGGAGATCGGCTGGATCGCCACCCGCATCGCCATCGCCGGCTACGTCGTGCCCTACATGGCGGTCTATTCCCCGGCCCTGCTGCTGCAGACCGACGACCCGCTGGCGGTGGTCTACATCGTCGCCAAGGCGGCGGTCGGCATCCTGCTGTGGGGCGGCGCCTCGGTCGGCTATTTCCTGACCCGCCTGAGCTGGCCGGAACGCGCCGTCGCCACCGTCGCCGCGGCGCTGCTGGTGGTCGCCCTGCCGGTCACCGACGAGCTGGGCCTGGGCCTCGCCGCGGCCTTCGTGGGCTGGCAGTGGTGGCGCACCCGGCGCGTCGCGGCGCGGGCACCGGCGGTCTGAGCGGCGCGGTCCGAGAGGGGCGGCCGGAGCGCGACCGGCGCTCCGGCCCCCTCCCTTGCGAAACCCGGCGCCACACCGACCACCCACCGCGCACGCTGGCAACTCTCTTTAAACTTGCACCAAATCCTATCGTAGGATATGGACGCGATACTTGTTGGCAGCGCTCATCCCATTGACGGGTTTCGATGCCATTTCGCGCCTGTTTCGTCGGTGGAACGCCATGCCTCGCAGTCCGGACGAGTTGATTGGAGCCATAGAAGCCCTTGGTGACGCCGCCGGCACCGCTCTTGCGCTGTTCACGCGCGCGACGATACGGTCCACCGGCAACGACCTGGGCGAGTTCCTCGCCGCATTCTCGACCAAGACCAGCGGACAGGGCGTGCCGCCGGTCGACGACCGGCTGGCCACCGAGCTTCTCCGGGCCGTTGCCCGACAGGGCAGCGACGACGATCGACAGGCTCTGGACGCGGCCGTGGCCAAGGCCATGTTGCCCAACGCCATGGCGGGAACGCCCCTGGAACGCGCGAAATACGCGCTCATCGGGGTGCTCCTTCTTGCCAACGGCGGGTCGGTGTCGTTCGGAAGCGTGAGTGTCGATATCCCCGGCTTGGCGCCGGTCGTCGAACGGCTGGCCCCCGACGTCATCGACTGGGTCAAGCAGCGTCTGGGACGTCGCGACGCTCCGAACGGGGCGCCCCCTCCCCCTCCCGCACCCACCAATCCCATAGCCAGGCCCCCTGCGCCAGCGATCGTCAGCTCGAAAAGCGCCGGATTCTCCTTTCAGGACGCACGCGCCATGAAGGCCGACTTCGTGGCACGCTACCGGGCACGAACCCTCGACCTTCCGACCCTGTCGATCAAGAAGCGTGACCATCCGCACCGGGTCGAGCCGGGCGTCCACGGGGGCAACGTGCGCAGCGGCCACTATCTCTTGGGCGGCGGCGTTGCCTACGCCGCGACGGTGGGCGGCGAAGCGCGATTCACCTTGGCGGTGCGGGTGTTCTTCCCGGAGGACATCCCCGGCCGGCGCGGCGCGATCCTCGACTGCAAGCCTCTGAAAGACGCGATCTCCAGGGACTATCCGGCTCCCTCGATCGAATACGCGGGCAGGGTCGTGGCCCTTACCGCGACGCGTTTCTTCCGCGGTCCGCACGTCAACCTCCCCCTCGGCGCGTCCGTGCACCACCCGGGCGGACAATTCGGGTCGATCACATGCTTCGTGCGGACAAAGTGGTGTGAAGGCCACTGCCTGGTGTCGTCCGGCCACGTCATGACCGACTTCATGAGCATCCGCGAAGGGACGCTCCTCCAACGACCGTTGACGTCCCGCAGCGGCCAGATGGGTGACTTCGCGAGGCTGCTGTCTCCACCGGCCGCACCGGTCGGTACCCGCTCCGGCGCCCCGCTCTCCACCGACTGCGGGCTTGCAGAGCTGTTGCCGGAAGTGCGCCATGACCGCAACCTCGTGCCCGACCTCCGGGGCGTGCCCATCAGCGGTGCCGTGTCGATCCAGCCGGACATGCTCACCGGCGGGGAACTTCTGGTGAAGAAATACGGTTCAGGCAATGGCCTGCGCTATGGATTCGTGAGCTCTCTGGCGCAGGAGGTTTACTACGTCGGGGGCGACAACGATGATGTGTTCTGTCTCGACGACCAGATCGAGATCAAGACACAAAAGGAAGACCCGCCCTTTGCGATTGGCGGCTGCAGCGGAGCACCGATCCTGTTCGAGCGCGGGCCGCACATCAACGGGCTGGCGGCGCAGGTGGTGTGTGGAAATGCACGCGGTGGTACCAAGGGTTTGACGTTTGCCACCGACATCAATGCCGTGCTAGATTCTCTCAACGCCACAGTGGTGCCACACTTATGATCGTCGATTTCGACACGGCCAAACAGCGGCGACGAACGATCAAAGCCGCACTGGAGGACATTGTCCACCAGACGGTGAGCGTTGGCGTCACGCCGCGCCCGGACGGCCACGGATGGGCGATCAAAGCGAACATGGCGCGGCCGCCCGACCGGCCGATTCCCGACGAAATCGATGGGGTCCGGGTGGTCGTGGAGGTCACGGGGACTCTTCGCGCCTTGTAGAGTGTCCATTGCGCCGGGGCGCGGTGGACCCCGCACCGTCCCCGCCGTCTCCGATTCCCACCCTTGGGCCGGCCTCCCGTCGTGCGGGCCGCGCGGGACAGCCTCTCTCGCCACGGCCATCCGCCGCCCCGCCCCAAACGCCGATCGCCCGCCGGAGGCTGACCTCCGGCGGGCGACGGGAACGGCTCTTGCAGCAGGTGCTGGCGCTTACTCGGCGGCGGCGGCCGGCTTCTGCATGCCGCGGCCCGTCGTGCGCTCGGCGATGCGGGCCGACTTGCCGCGGCGGTCGCGCAGGTAGTAGAGCTTGGCGCGGCGGACGTCGCCCTTGCGCACCAGGTCGATCGAGTCGATGCGCGGGCTGTACAGCGGGAACACGCGCTCCACGCCCTCGCCGTAGCTGATCTTGCGGACCGTGAACGAGGAGTTCACGCCGGCGTTCTTGCGGGCGATGCACACGCCCTCGTAGGCCTGGACGCGCTCGCGCGTGCCCTCGACCACCTTCACGTTCACGCGGACCGTGTCACCGGGCGAGAACTCCGGAATGACCTTCTCGCCCAGGACCTTCTGGATCTGCTCCTGCTCGATCTGCTGCAACAGGTTCATGGCACTACCCCTTTCCAACCGGCGCGCCTCGCGGCGGACCGTCACTCCATCGTTTTCCGGCGGCCGCGCCGCGCGCGGCCGGTTGCTTCCTCGTCCACCCGGCGGCGCTCGGCGTAGCGGGTCCACAGGTCGGGCCGCCGGGCCCGCGTGATCCGCTCCGCCTGCTCCAGCCGCCAGGCGCGAACCTTCTCGTGGTGACCGGACAGCAAGACGTCCGGCACCGGCCGCTCGACACCCTGCCCGTCGGTCCACACCGCCGGCCGGGTGTAGTGGGGATACTCCAGCAATCCCCGCTCGAAACTCTCCTCGCCCGCCGTCTCCACGTTCCCCATGACGCCGGGCAGCAAGCGCACCACGGCGTCCATGAGGCAGAGCGCGGCGGGCTCGCCGCCGGACAGCACGAAATCGCCGAGGCTGACCTCCTCGACCCCGTGCGCCTCCAGCACCCGCTCGTCCACCCCCTCGTAGCGGCCGCACAGCAGCGTCACCACAGGGGTCGCCGCCAGCTCCCGGACCAGATCCTGGTCCAGCACCCGGCCGCGCGGCGACAGGTAGATGACCCGTCCCCGCCCCTCGGCTCCCGGCGCGCCGCAGAGCGCGGTGAGCGCCGCGTCGAGGACGTCGGGCCGCATCACCATGCCGGCGCCGCCGCCAAAGGGGGTCTCGTCGACGGAGCGGTGTTTATCGCGCGCGAAACCCCGGATGTCCACTGTTTCGAGCGTCCAGACCCCATTTTCCAGGGCCTTGCCGGCGAGGCTGTGGCCCAGCGATCCCGGAAACATCTCCGGGAACAGGGTCAGCACCCGCGCCGTCCAGACGCACGGCCCCATGGCACCGTGGTTCACCGCTCACCGCCCTCCTCGCCGTCCGCGACCTCCCCGTCCGCGACCTCCCCGTCCGGGGCGGCCTCGACAACCTCCGGCGGCTCCACCACCAAGCGGCCCCCGCGCACGTCCACCACCGGCACGCAGGCCCGGGTGAACGGCAGAAACTCGGTGCCGCCGGCCACGGTGCGCAGCTCCAGCACGTCGCCGCCACCGTGGTCGTACAGCGCCTTCACCGTCCCGAAGGGCGTGCCGTCGGCCCGCTCGGCCCGCAGGCCGATCAGGTCGGCGTGGTAGAACTCGTCCTCATCCTCCGGCGCGGGCAGGGCCGCCCGGTCGACGAAGAGGCGGACACCGGCCAGCCCCTGCGCCTGCTCCCGGGTCGCCACGCCGTCGACGGTGGCCAGCAGCAGCCCCTTGTTGGACCCGGCGAGCGCGACGGCGAAGCGCCGCGCCCCCGCCTCGTCCGACAGCGGGCCGTAGGCCGCGACGGCGTGCGGCTCCGCGGTGAAACTCTTCAGCTTCACCAGGCCCCGCACCCCGTGCGCGCCCACGAACTGGCCGACGCAGACCTTGGTGGACATGGTTGGAACCGATGCCTAGGCGGCTCAGCCCTCGGCGGCCGCGGCCGCGGCCGCCGCCTCCTTGGCGCGCTCCTGGGCCTTGGCCTTGGGGGCCGACTTCTTCGGGGTCTCGCGGAAGGGCCGCTTCTCGACCAGACCGGCGTTGGCGAGGAACAGCACGACGCGGTCGGTCGGCTGCGCGCCCATCGCCAGCCAGTGCTTGGCGCGCTCGGCGTCCAGGACGATGCGCTGCGGGTGCTCGCGCTCCAGCATCGGGTTGTAGGTGCCGATCTTCTCGATGAAGCGGCCGTCGCGCGGGCTGCGGGCATCGGCGATGACGATGGCGTAGAACGGACGCTTCTTCGCGCCACCGCGGGCGAGACGGATCTTCAGGGCCATGGGTCGAACTGCTTTCCTGTTTGAAGGTGGATGGTCGAACGGGTCAGGACGCCGTGTGGCACACGGCTTCGAGCTTGGTGCCGTCGGGGTCGAGGACGAACCCGGCGTAGTAATCGGGGTGGTAGAGGGGCCTGAGCCCCGGCGCCCCGTTGTCGGTGCCGCCATGGGCCAGCGCCGCCGCGTGGAAGGCGTCGACGGCGGCCCGGTCGCGGGCGCGGAAGGCGATGTGGAAGCCGGCGGTGGCGGTGGCCGCCCCGCCCGCCTCGATCTCGTTGATCCAGAAGTGCGGGTGGCCGTCGCCGTAACCGGCGCCGCGGCCGAACTCCATCACCCGGGTGTAGCCGACCGCCGCCAGGACCGCGTCGTAGAACACCATGGACCGGTCGAAGTCGGACACCGGCACCGAAAGGTGGTCGATCACGGGAAGCCTCCGCCACCGCGCAGGTTGCGGGGCAGCAGGCCGCCCAGGCCGTGGCGGGCCATGCCCTTCTTGCCCAGCTTCTGCATCTGCTTCATCATCGAGCGCATGTCGTCGTACTGCTTCAACAGCCGGTTGACCTCCTGCACCGTGGTGCCGGAGCCGGCCGCGATGCGCTTGCGCCGCGACGCCTTGATGATCTCGGGCGACTTGCGCTCCTTCTTCGTCATGGAGGAGATGATCGCCTCCTGACGCTTCAGCGCGGAGTCGTCGATCTTCTTGTCCTTGAGCTGGTCCTTGATCTTGCCGACACCGGGCAGCATCCCCATGAGACCGCTCATGCCGCCCATCTTGCGGATCTGGCGGAACTGGGAGGCCATGTCGTCCAGATCGAAGCCCTTGCCCTGCTCGATCTTGCGGGCGAGCTTCTCGGCCTCCTCCTGGTCGATGCTCTCGGCCGCCTTCTCCACCAGGCTGACCACGTCGCCCATGCCGAGGATGCGGCCGGCGACGCGGTCGGGGTGGAAGCTCTCCAGGGCGTCGAGCTTCTCGCCCACGCCCAGCAGCTTGATCGGCTTGCCGGTGACCTGGCGCATCGACAGGGCGGCACCGCCGCGGGCGTCGCCGTCGACTCGGGTCAGCACGATGCCGGTGATGCCGACCTTGTCGTTGAAGTTGGTGGCGACGGTCACCGCGTCCTGGCCGGTCATGGCGTCGGCGACCAGCAGCGTCTCCACCGGGCGGGTCGCGTCGCGCACCGCCGCCACCTCGGCCATCAGCTCCTCGTCGATGGAGAGCCGGCCGGCGGTGTCGAGCATGACGACGTCGTAGCCCTCCTTGCGTCCCGTCTCCAGGGCGCGCCGGGCGATCGTCACGGGGTCCTGGCCGGGCACGATCGGCAGCGTCGCCACGCCGGTCTGCTCGCCCAGCACCTTGAGCTGCTCCTGGGCGGCGGGACGGCGCACGTCGAGCGACGCCATCAGGACCTTCTTGCGCTCCTTGGTCTTGAGGCGCAGCGCGATCTTGGCCGTCGAGGTGGTCTTGCCCGAGCCCTGCAGGCCGACCATCAGCACCGGCACCGGCGGCACGGCGTTGAGGTTGATGGGCTCGGCCTGGCCCAGCATCTCGACCAGGTGGTCGTGGACGATCTTGATGACCTGCTGGCCCGGCGTGACCGAGCGCAGGACCTCCTGGCCGACCGCGCGCTCCTTGACCTGGGCGACGAAGGCCTTGACCACCGGCAGCGCGACGTCGGCCTCCAGCAGCGCGATGCGCACCTCGCGCAGCGCGGCGGAGACGTCCTCCTCGTTCAGCGAGCCGCGGCGGCGCAGCTTGTCGAAGATGTCGCCCAGGCGTCCGGTCAGGCCTTCGAACATGCGGGTCCTCGGGAAACGGGTCCGGCCCCGGCGGCCGCTCCGGCTCCGCGCCAAACGCCATCGCGCCAGTGCGCGAAACTCGCGGACTGGCGGCGCGCCATGAGGCACGGTGTCGAACAGGTCGACCGGGACTGAGGGCCGGACCATAGGCAGGCCGGCGGCCGGAGTCAACACAATCGCGCCGGACACACGCGCCGGCGCGGCGCCTCAGCCCGCCGGCGCCGTGGCGAACACGTAGCCGCTGCCGTGAACGGTGACGATGTGGCGCGGCTTGGCCGGGTCCTCCTCCAGGATGCGGCGCAGCCGCAGCACCAGCCGGTCGACCGAGCGGTCGAACGGGTCGACCCGGTGGTGGGTGAGGTCGAGCAGGGCGTCGCGGCTGAGAACCCGCCCGGGGTTGGTGACGAAGGCGGCCAGCAGGTCGAACTCGGCGGTGGTCAGCCGCGCCTCGCCACCGTCGGGGCGGGTCAGGCGCCGGGTGTCGAGGCGCAGCTCCCACCCGGCGAAGCGGTGGACGCTGGCCACCGGCGGCGGCGCCGTCTGGGCCATGCGGCGCAGCAGGCTGCGCGAGCGGGCGAGGATCTCGCGCGGCTCGAACGGCTTGGTGATGTAGTCGTCGGCGCCGAGTTCCAAGCCGATGATGCGGTCGACCCGGTCGGTGCGTCCGGTGATGAGGATGATGCCGACCTCCGAGGTCGCCCGCAGCTCGCGGGTCACCGTCAGCCCGTCCTTGCCGGGCAGGCGGATGTCCAGCAGCACCAGGTCGATGGCGTTGCGGGCGAGGATGCCGGACAGCCCGTCGGCGTCGCGCGCCGGCAGAACCGTGAACCCCTCCTGGCCGAAATAGGAGCCCAGCGTCTCACGGGTGACCGCGTCGTCGTCGACGATGGCGATGGTGTGAGGCATGCCGGTTCGCAACCCGCTGGCAGACAAGGGTTTGAGACTAGCCGGCCCCAACCGTTCCGGCAACCGCCTCGGCAGAAGCGGGGCTGGCGGCAGGGGTGGCGGCAGGGGTGGCGGCGGTGATCCCCGGATGGGCCGCGCACCAGGCCTGGAGCGCCGCCGTGCTGGCGTCCAGAAGGGCCGGGGCGGCGGCGATCAGGGGGGTGGCGGCGGCGCGGCGCCCCTCGACCAGCCGGTCCTCGACCCGGCGCATCGCCTCGACGAAGCGGGTCAGCCCGAAATGGCTGGCCGAGCCGGCTAGCAGATGGGCCGCCTCGGCCAGGCCGTCGTCGGCCCCGCCCGCCGCGGCCCCGGCGACGAGCCGGTCCATGCCCTCGCCCAGGGTCGCCAGCAGGGTCCGGCGGATCGCCGCGAACCGCGCCGGGCCGAGGGAGCGGGCGTAACGCTCCAGCGCGGCGGCGTCGAGCAGGTCCTCCTCGCCCGGGGCGTCCGGGACGGCCGCGTCCATGATGACCGGCGGCACCGCCTCGACCGCTGCGGCCGGCCCCGTCCCGAGCGCGGGGTCCGGCCGCTCCGGGGCGCGGCGCGCCGCCAGCACCCCCGACAGGGCCTGGATCATGCGGTCCGGGAACAGCGGCTTCTCGACGATGGCGTCGATCCCCGCCTCCAGATAGCGGGTGCGGGCCCCGACGAAGACGTTGGCGGTGACGGCGATGATCGGCACGGCGGCGCGGCGGCGGTCGGGCAACCGGCGGATGCGGCGTGCCACCTCGACGCCGTCGATGTCGGGCAGCCGCATGTCCAGGAGGATGGCGTCGAAGGTCCGGGTGGTGGCGAGCGCCACCGCCGCCTCGCCGGTGGCCGCCAGCACCGGCCGGTGGCCGGCGTCGCCGAGCAGGCCCAGCGCGATCTCCTGGTTGATCGGCGCGTCCTCCACCAGCAGCAGGCTGAGCGAGCGCTCCAGGGGCTGCAGCGCGGTGCCGCCGGCCGCCACCGAGCCCGGCTCCGCCGCCACCAGCGCCACCTCCACCGTGAAGGTGCTGCCCTGCCCGACCGTGCTGGCCACGGCGATGGTGCCGGCCATGGCGTCGGTCAGGTGGCGGACGATGGCCAGCCCCAGGCCGCTGCCGCCGAAGCGGCGGGCGATCGAGGCGTCGGCCTGCTCCAGCTTCTCGAAGATCGCCGACAGCCGGTCGGCGGGGATGCCGATCCCGGTGTCGCGCACGGTGAGGCGCAGCCGGTCGCCGCCGGCGCCCTCGCCGGTCGCGCGTTCCACGGCGATGTCGACGCCGCCGTGGTCGGTGAACTTCACGGCGTTGCCCACCAGGTTGATGAGGATCTGGCGCAGCCGCTGCTCGTCGATGACGATGGCCGCGGGCACCGCGGCGGCGATGGCCAGACGGAGCGCGATGCCCTTCTCGTCGGCCAGGCTCTCCACCGTCACCAGCACGTCGTCCAGGAGCGGGCGCAGCAGGCAGGGCGCGGGGTCGAGCTCCAGCTTGCCGTCCTCGATCTTGCGCAGGTCGAGGATGTCGTTGACGTGGTCGAGCAGGGTCATGCCGCAGCGCATGATGGAATGGGCGTGGCGCTGGTCGGCCGGCGGCAGGCTGCCGGTGACCAGCAGCCGGGCCAGGCCGAGGATGCCGTTCAGCGGCGTGCGCATCTCGTGGCTGACGGTGGCCAGGAACTCGGTCTTGGCGGCGTCCGCGCGCTCGGCCCGCTCCTTGGCCAGGCGCAGCTCCTCGCGGGCGTGGTGGGAGGCGGTGACGTCGTTGGCGATGCAGATGACGTGGTGGCGGGTGTCGCCGGACCAGGTGAAGGGATGGCGGCGGATGGCGAAGGTGCGGTCGGCGCCGTCGGTGTCCAGCACCACCTCCTCCTGCTCCGGCAGGTCGCCGCCGGGCCGCCACAGCCGCCCGCCGACGTCGTCGCCGAGCGCGTCGCACAGGCGCCGCCCGTCGATGCGGGCGCGGTCGGTGCCGAAGGCCCGCTCGGCCGCGTGGTTCCACAGCACCACCCGCCCGCTGCCGCCGTCGAGCACGAACAGCACGCTGGGCACGTTGTCGATCACCGCGTCCATGAAGGCCTGGGTGCGCATCAGCAGCCCTTCGGCCTCGCGCCGCCGGGTGATGTCGACCACCGAGATCAGCAGCACGTCCTCGCCCTGGAACTGGAAGGCCAGGCCCGACAGCAGCCCCCAGACGGCGTGGCCCTGCCCGTCGACCAGTTCGGCCTCGAAGTCGCTGGCCTGCTGGCGCTCGCGCAGCGTGTCGACGAAGGCGTCGTGGGCGGCGCCGTCGGTCCACACCGCGCGCACCGGCCGGCCGACCAGGCCGTCGGTGGCGGCGGCGCCGAACAGGGCGACGGCGCGGCGGTTGACGAAGCGGATCTGCCCGTCGTCGCGCCCGGCGATCACCAGGGGCACCGGCGTCGCCTCCAGCACCGCACGCAGCCACCGCTCGTTGCGGCGCAACGCCTCGCCCTTCACCTCCGTCTCGTGGATGTAGAAGCGCAGCGCCCGCGCCAGCTCGGCGATCTCGTCGCTGCCGTCGGCGGGGATCTCGGCGTCGCCGTCGACCGCCTTGGCGCGCAGCGCCTGGCGCACGTTCCACAGACGCGCGACGACGCTGCGCTGGATGTACAGGAAGGTCAGCAGCCCGCCCACCAGCACGATCCCGGCCGACGCCGAGAACACCCGCGTGTACATCACCGAGGCGCCGATGATGTCCTGGCGGTAGCGTTCCGCGGCCGCGGTCTTCTCCACGAAGATCGCGGTGTTGAGGCCGGTGTTGGTCAGCGAGACCTGGTTGGCCCGGTCGACCATGCCGCCGAGGCTCTCCTCGGCGTCGAGCTGCACCTGGCGGTGGCTGTAGATCGCCCCCGCGCCCAGCGCGATCGGCTGGAGCGCGGCCAGCAGCGGGTCGAGGCGCACCCGCTGCGCCGCGTCGAGGCCGGCGGCCAGGGCGGTGAGGCCGGCCATCTCGGCCTCCGCCTCCGCCGCCAGCCGGCTGAGCGCGTGGGTGTTCTCGACCCGGTAGGAGGAGATCAGCAGATAGAGCACCCGCTGCGCCGCGGTGCGCCAGCGCTGCACCGTCGGGTCCGGCGACTGGGGCACCGCCAGGGCGGCCAGGCGCTCCTCGATGCGCTGGAGGGCCAGACTGCTCTCGCGCACGGCGTTGCCGGCGGCGATCCGCCGCTCGACCAGCCGGTCGATGGTCTGGCGGATGCGCACGATCTCGTCGCGCATCTCCTGCAGGGTGCGGGTCTGCACCGCCAGCCGGCCGTCCTGCTGGGAGAAGTCGGCGAGCATGAGGTCGTAGCCGTTCTGCAGGTCCGACAGGCTCTGGTTGATGGTCGAGCGCGTCAGGTTGTCCTTGGCCAGGGCGAGCTGCTCCAGGGCGCGCATGATGCGCTGGTGCTGGCGCTCCAGTTTGGCGGAGGCGACGACGGCCGGAAAATGGCGCGAGGTCACGTCGGAAATCCCGCGGTGCAGGTCGCCCAGCACGATGTAGGCGCCCAGCCCGATCACCAGGGCCACCAGCCCGTTGAGGGCGAGCGCACCGAACACCCGGCCGGCGACGCCTGTGCGGAACACGCTGGACACGTCTGCCACCCCCGCGGCCGGTGAAACCCTTTGCATGATGCGCCGCCAACCGTAGCATACGGCCCCCGCCCCACCGCGAGTGATCTCTGATGCCGTTCGCCGCCCGCCCGCGCGCCGCCCTTCCCGCCCCCGGTCCGGCGGTCCCCGGTCCGGCGGTCCCCGGTCCGGCGGCCCCTTGGGCGGCGGCCCCTTGGGCGGCCGCCCTGCTGGCGGCGGCCCTCCTGGCGGCAGCCGTCGGCGGTGCGGCGGCGGCGGAGCCGGCCGTCCCGTCCCCGGTGATCCGCGACATCCAGGCCCGCGGCGTGGTGCGCTGCGGGGTCGTCATCGCGCCGGGCTTCGCCGCCCACGATGCGACCGGCCGCCCCGTCGGCTTCATGGTCGATCTGTGCCGGGCGCTGGCCGCCGCGGTGCTGGGCGACGCCGACGCCATCGACCTGCGCCGCTCGTCCAAGCCGCTGGAGTACGTGGCGCTGGAGAACGGCGAGGTCGACGTCTCGTTCGCCCAGACCTCGTGGACCCTGGAGCGCGACACGGCGCTGCCGCTGGACTTCGGGCCGGTCGTGTTCCACGACGGCCAGGGGTTCGCGGCGTGGCGCGGGCGCGACGGCCGGCCCGCCTTCGCCATGCGGCGCGCCAGCGTGTGCGTCACCCAGGAGAGCACCGCCGAGAGCAACCTGCGCGATCACATGGCGGACACCGGCAAGGAATGGACGGTGCGCCCCTACAAGAGCCTGGACGACGCGCTGCAGGCCTTCCTGGGCCGCGAATGCACCGTGCTGTCGGCCGACCGCGGCCTGCTGACCACCCTGCTCCAGGCCCTGCACGAGCCCATCGACGACCTGGTGGTGTCGCCCGACACCATCTCGCGCGAGCCCATCGCGCCGCTGGTGTCCAGCCGCGACCGCGTCTGGCTGACGGTGGTGCGCTGGACCATGCACGCCCTGGTTCTGGCGGAGGAGAAGGCGGTGGAGCAGCAGAACGCCGCCCGCCTGCGC
Source organism: Azospirillum sp. NS33 (assembly GCF_059703765.1). Classification (NCBI taxonomy): domain Bacteria; kingdom Pseudomonadati; phylum Pseudomonadota; class Alphaproteobacteria; order Rhodospirillales; family Azospirillaceae; genus Azospirillum; species Azospirillum sp. NS33. The sequence continues at coordinate 149,622 of NZ_BAAKJB010000015.1, forward strand.
GAGGAGTCGGGCGACAGCGAGGTGCGCCGCCTGCTCAACGGCATCCCCGCCGCCACCGAGCGGCTGGGGCTGAGCGCGGACTGGGGCTACCAGGTGATCCGCCAGGTCGGAAACTACGGCGAGATCTACGAGCGCAACCTCGGCGCCCGCTCGCCCTTCGCCATGCCGCGCGGGCCGAACCGGCTGTGGCGCCAGGGCGGTGTCCTCTACGCCCTGCCGTTCCAGTGAGGATGTTGCCGGGGCACGATTGCGTGTGTGAGGTGGGGTGGCCGTTGAGACATTCCACCCACAGGGAGTCGCCCCCATGTTCGGAATCCGCGCCCCGTCGCTGCAGCAGATGCGGCTCAACACCGAAGACCTGAGCCAGGCACTGGACGAAGCCCGCAGCGACACGCTCCAGCAGCAGGACACCGACCTGCAGGTCATGCAAAAGCTGAGCTCGACCGCCGAGCACGTCGACTCTGATCTGGCCTGGGCGGACGAGCAGATCACCAACGATCCCCACCTGACGCGCGATCCGGCCATGGCGGCGTTCCGCGACGGTGCCCTGACGAACGCGCGCAACGTGCACCAGTCGCTCAGCTTGCTCGCCGACATCCTGACCAAGGAGCAGGAGATGGGGGAGCTGATCGCGCTGTCGCGCGACCGCATCGCCGAATGCCAGGCGCTGCTGCGCGACGACCGCACGCCCACGACGCATCAGGCCAGCCGCATCCATCAGGCCCTGGACGAGGTGGCCGGCATCAGCGGCCAGCTCGCCGACGGCAACGCGGCGCTTGTCGTCGCGCACAAGGAGGTCGCGTCCCTGGTGCGAGGCATCGACATCCGCCCGCGTCCCGATCTGATGGGACCGGTGGTCGGGGATCAGGACGGCCAGCTCGTCATCGACGACCGCAAGGACCTGGTCAGCGGCGAGCCCGGCTTCGTCCTGCCCGGCCTCGTGCCCAACGCAAACCTGCTGAACATGGGCCTGGGCGGCGCGCCGCCCCTCGACGCGGTGGCCGGGCGCGCCCTGACCGGCCTGGCGCCGGGCAGCGAGGTGGTCGGCGCCAAACGCAGCGATGACGACAAGGTCAACTCCGTGGTCAGCGTCAACGTGCTGCGCGTGCCGGCGGACATCGCCAACGACGACGAAAGGCTGTCGGCGTTCGTCGACCACCTGATGACCAACCGGGCGCGGGGGCCGCTTTCGGTCGCCCTGGAGAACCGCGGCGACGGCGAGATGTTCGTCCAGAACCTGAACCAGAACCAGAACCTCGGGACCCTCACGGCGCGCCTCTACGGCACGGCGATCTACGTCATCGATCCCGCCACCCTGACCGAAGACGACCGCAAGGCGATCTCGTCGGTCAACCAGGGGCCGGGCGGCGCCAACACCGAGATCGGCATCGGCCACCGCATCGGGGCACCCAGCATCGCCGCCGTCATCGTGTCCGGGCACTCCACCGGCCACGCCGGCGACCTGCCGACGGTGGCCGTCGGCGACACCCAGTCGACGGTGCACTACAACCGCGGCAACCGGGACCTGCAACTGGCCCACCCCGACTACGCCAGCGGGATCAAGGCGGTGTTGCAGGCCAATCCCGACAAGACGCTGCTGTTCCACATCAGCCGGTTCTGAGCCGGGGGTCCCGGCCGGGGCGCAGAATGTGAATGGAATGTCCAAGGGCCGGCGCCGCATTGCGCCGGCCCTTTCCTTTTGTTTCAAGGGCATGGGTCGAAACCCGCGGTCGCCCGTGGCCCCTTTGGAACATCCGTTCACACAATTCCGCGCCCTGTTCACCTCGGGCGCGCATTGCATTCACCTCGCCCGCGAATGATCCATGCCCAGGACACCGCCACACGGGGCGGCCGGACCCGGCCGTACCGCGGGCGCGACGACAAACAAGCCGTCCGAACCGAACAAGGAGATCACTCTCGTGAAGACCACGCTCTCCGCCGCCGTTCTCGCCGCCGCGGTCGCGGCGCTCCCCGGGATCGCCCACGCCGGCGCCACCTTGGACTCCATCAAGGAGAAGGGGTTCGTCCAGTGCGGCGTCAACACCGGCCTGTCCGGCTTCGGCAACCCCGACAGCGCCGGCAAGTGGACCGGCCTCGACGTCGACTACTGCCGCGCCGTGGCGGTGGCCCTGTTCGGCGACGCGGAGAAGGTGAAGTTCACCCCGCTGTCGGCGCAGCAGCGCTTCCCCGCCCTGCAGTCGGGCGAGGTCGACATGCTGTCGCGCAACACCACCTGGACGCTGACCCGCGACACCTCGGTCGGCCTTAACTTCGCCCCCGTCACCTACTATGACGGCCAGGGCTTCATGGTGCCGAAGTCGCTGGGCGTCACCAGCGCCAAGGAGCTGAACGGCGCCACCGTCTGCGTGCAGTCCGGCACGACCACCGAGCTCAACCTGGCGGACTACTTCCGCGCCACCGGCATGCAGTACAACCCGGTCGTCATCGAGTCGCAGGACGAGGTGACCGCCGCCTACTTCGCCGGCCGCTGCGACGTCTTCACCACCGACGCCTCGGGCCTGGCCGGCACGCGCGCCTCGGTGGCACCCAACCCCGACGACCACCTGATCCTGCCGGAGATCATCTCCAAGGAGCCGCTGGCCCCGGCGGTGCGCCACGGCGACGACCAGTGGTACGACATCGTGAAGTGGACGGTCTACGCCACCATCCAGGCCGAGGAGAAGGGCATCTCCTCGCAGAACATCGACGAGTTCGCGTCGAGCAAGGATCCGGACGTGCAGCGCCTGCTCGGCAACTCGCCGGGCATGGGTGCGGCGCTGGGCCTCGACGAGAAGTGGGCCTACAACGTGATCAAGACCATCGGCAACTACGGCGAGATCTTCGACCGCAACGTCGGCCCGAAGACCCCGCTGAAGCTGGACCGCGGCCTCAACGCGCTGTGGACCAACGGCGGCCTGATGTACGCCATGCCGTTCCGGTGATCGGCCGGTCCTGACGGGAGGGCGGCCCCCGCCCCGGCCGGCGGGGGCCGCCCTCCCACCCCACCCCTCCCCACCGACAGCACGACACCGACAGAACCCGGAGGCGCTTTTGGTCAGTGACACGAACGGCGGCGCGCCGGCGGCCAGCCGGCTCTCCCTCAACGACCCGACGGTGCGCGCGATCGCCTTTCAGGTCCTCACCATCGGCGCCGTGGTGCTGCTGGGCTGGTATCTCGTCGCCAACACCCTGGAGAACCTGGCACGCCAGTCGATCGCCACCGGCTTCGACTTCCTGGAGCGCGAGGCGTCCTTCGGCATCGGCGAGAGCCTGATCGACTACCACCCGCGCGACAGCTATGGCTACGCCTTCATCGTCGGCCTGCTGAACACGCTCAAGGTGGCGGTGATCGGCATCGTCCTGGCCACCATCATCGGCACGGTGGTCGGGATCGCCCGGCTCTCCAGCAACTGGCTGGTGGCCAAGCTGGCCTCGGTCTACGTCGAGATCGTCCGCAACATCCCGCCGCTGCTGCAGCTCTTCTTCTGGTACGCGCTGGTGACCGAGAGCATGCCGCCGGTGCGCGAGGCCCTGAACCCGCTGCCCGGGGTCTTCGTGACCCAGCGCGGCGTGTGGTTCCCGGTGCCGGCCGCCGATCCGGTCTGGCCGTGGGTCGGCGCCGCCCTGCTGGCCGGCGTGGCGGCGGCCGTGGTGATGCGGCGCTGGGCGGCGGCGCGCCAGGCGCGCACCGGCCAGCCCTTCCCCCGGGGCTGGGCCACCCTCGGCCTGGTGCTGGGCCTGCCGGCCCTGGCCTTCCTCGCCGGCGGCGCCCCCACCGGCCTGGACATGCCCACCCTGGCCGGCTTCAACTTCCGCGGCGGGCTGGCGATCTCGCCGGAGTTCTTCGCCATCCTGACGGGCCTGGTCATCTACACCGCCGGCTTCATCGCCGAGGTCGTGCGCAACGGCATCCTCGCCGTCAACTGGGGCCAGACCGAGGCGGCGCGCGCGCTCGGCCTGCCCGGCGGCCAGGTGCTGCGCCTGGTGGTGCTGCCCCAGGCGCTGCGGGTGATCGTGCCGCCGCTGACCAGCCAGTACCTGAACCTGACCAAGAACAGCTCGCTGGCGCTGG